>JBCBGY010000077.1:0-19432 GCA_038526275.1 Pseudomonadota bacterium
GGGATCTGGAAGTCGAATTCGTCGTAGCATTCATAGGGCTGCGCGCGGCGCAGGTCCCAGGCCAAACCGGAGCCACGCACCATGACACCGCTAAACGCCCAGTTCTGGATGTCTTCTTCGGTGATGATCCCGATGTCGGCATTCCGCTGCTTGAAAATGCGGTTCTCGGTCAAAAGCCCATCGATATCATCGAGCACAGAGGGAAAGCCGTCGGCCCAATGGTCGATATCTTCGATCAGTTCAGGCGGCAGATCCTGATGCACCCCGCCGGGACGGAAGTAAGCCGCATGGAGACGCGCGCCGCAGGCACGTTCATAGAACACCATGAGCTTTTCGCGTTCCTCAAACCCCCAAAGCGGCGGCGTCAGCGCCCCCACATCCATCGCTTGCGTCGTGACATTGAGCAGATGGTTCAGCACCCGACCGATTTCGCTGTAAAGCACCCGGATCAGAGACGCGCGGCGCGGCACCTCGGTTTTGGTGAGTTTTTCGATGGCCAGACACCAGGCATGTTCCTGGTTCATCGGCGCCACATAGTCCAACCGGTCCAGGTAAGGCAGATTCTGCAGGTAGGTGCGGCTTTCCATCAGCTTTTCGGTGCCGCGATGCAGCAGGCCAATATGCGGATCGCAGCGTTCTACGATCTCACCGTCCAGCTCCAGCACCAGGCGCAAAACACCATGGGCTGCAGGGTGTTGCGGCCCGAAGTTGATGTTGAAATTCCGGATTTTCTGTTCGCCCGTCAGAGCGTCATCAAATTTGCCGCCGTCCATCATGTTCCACTCTCCGCAAGCTCTTGTCCGGTCGTCGCCAGCATCTGTCTGCCACGTTCTGCCGATTTGTGCCACGCCTCTGGGACAGCATCGCCAAACCGGTCGATAATGTAATCATAGGTCGGAGCCAAGGCCGCATGGGCCGCCCGCACCATTGGTTCTGTTTTCAGGTCTTCCGGTATTGCGCTGCCATGGGTCCGTACATGGAATTGCCCATGCAATTCTTCCAAACCTATGAACTTTGCCAGGCGGGCCATACTTTCTTCGGTGAAGAGGTCTTCAAAGAAGAGATACAGGATCTGATCCTGCGGCACCGACCATTCCAGCGCCTTGATCGTTCGGTCATAGCGACTGCGCTCAATATCGGCGCTGGTCCCTGGTTCGTCCACGGCCGCTGCCAGCAGTTCCGCTGCCGCGTCTGCCCCGCCCGACCGCTGCCCGACGGAATGTCGAGAACGCTGCTTCACGCCGGACACCAACCGGTCCACCGGGTCGCGCATGATGAACAAAAACCGTGCCTTGGGATGCAGCGTGGCCATTTCGGCGAAGGCACGCCGGGGCAAACGTGAATAGGCCGGAGTGATATCGGCCACCACTGGCTCGTCTTTCCAACCGAATATCAGAGACTTCGCATAATCTTCGTGATCCAGCGGGCTGGATAGAAGCCCACTGGTTCGGATCATCATCAAATGCATGGTCTTGCCAAGGTAGCGCGACCAGCGCTGCCACTGCCGATGCCGCTTGCGCAAAACCATCATCCATGGGCCGATGGGCAAACCTATAAGAGCCACATAGGGCGAACGAACCACGTTCCAGTAGTGGTGTTCCTTGACAGAGAAATGCACCTGCTTGGATTTCAGCAGTTGTTGGCTCAGCCACGTCGTGCCGCAACGCTGTCCGCCAATGCAAAACAGTAGGCAGTTAACATCTGCCAGCACGGCCTGCGCTTTAGGGTCGATCGGGACGTCCGGAAAACCGGTCGCCGGAAGTGATGCTGTGTCGCCCTTTGGCGCCATCGTGCTTCCCTGAATTTGCCCGGTCAGTTGACCGGAAAGGATTACTTATCGATGCCCGGTATCTTTATGTCATCGCGAAAGGCCATAAGGTAGAGAACCACAATGACACCTAGCGAATATGGGACAAAAGCCACCAGGGCCAGGGGCGCAGGCAAGCGGTAGCGCGGTAGCAATATCCAGAGCGGAACAGCCGTAATCGCTGAAAAGATGATCCACCAGGGCATGGCTACTTACTCTGGCCCGCCGCTTTGTCATCGCCCGGCAGAATGTACTCGGCCCCTTCCCAAGGGCTCATAAAGTCGAACTGCCGGTATTCTTGCACCAGACTTACCGGCTCATAGACGACACGCTTTTCAGCATCATCATAGCGCACTTCGGTATAGCCCGTCGTTGGGAAGTCTTTGCGAAGCGGATAGCCCCGAAAGCCATAATCCGTCAAAAGCCGCCGCAGGTCTGGATGGCCGCTGAACAGCAGGCCGAACATGTCAAAGATTTCGCGTTCGAACCAGTTGGCCGACGGATGGATGCCCACGATCGAAGGCACCATATCCTCTTCCCGCACCGCGGACTTCAGCCGGACACGGTGGTTCTGGTACATCGACAGGAAGTGATACACGACATCGAACCGCTTTTCGCGCTCCGGGTGGTCCACAGCAGTGATGTCGATCAGCGTCGAGAACCGGCAGGCGCTGTCTGTCTTGAGGAACTCGCACAGACCCGGCAGCGATGACGGCGGCACCTCCACCGTCAGTTCATCTTGGGCGATCGCCCAGGAGATCACACAGTCGGGGCGCTTGGCCTCGATATGCGCCCCCAGTTCTCGTAACGCTTCTGTCAAGATTTGGCCCCGGAATTTTCGTCAAAGTTTTCCACGACATTCACCACCAAACGGGCGTCCGTGCCGCCCTTCAGGGCCACAGCCGGAAAGTCGTAAGTGTGAAACCGGCCTTCGGAGGAAAACCAGCAGCACTTCCGGTTTGCTCCGTCAAAGGCCACTACCGTCATCGACGGGCCACCGCTTTTCAGCGAAACCAGGTCGCCAACTGAGAATTTATCGCCATTCATCGCACTATCGTCCCCGTTCTGCGGATCTTGCGTTGCAATTGCAGGATCCCGTAAAGAAGTGCCTCGGCTGTCGGAGGACAACCAGGCACGTATACATCAACCGGAACAATCCGGTCGCAGCCTCGCACCACCGAGTAACTGTAATGATAGTATCCCCCGCCATTGGCACAGGATCCCATGGAGATAACATAGCGCGGTTCCGGCATCTGGTCATAGACCTTCCGCAAGGCCGGAGCCATTTTGTTTGTCAATGTGCCAGCCACGATCATCAGGTCGGACTGGCGCGGGGAGGCACGTGGGGCCGTTCCGAAACGCTCCAGGTCATAGCGCGGCATGGAGGTGTGCATCATCTCAACCGCACAACAGGCCAAGCCAAAGGTCATCCAGTGCAGCGACCCGGTGCGGGCCCAGTTGATAATGTCTTCGGTCGAGGTGACCAGAAAGCCCTTATCCTGCAGTTCCGCGTTAAGCTCGCGGGTCGAGACCTCCCGATCGGGTCCAGCGGTAGCGGCTACTCCCATTCCAGCGCTCCCTTTTTCCATTCGTAGGCAAAGCCGATGGTCAGAACGGCCAGAAAGACCATCATCGACCAGAAGGCGGCCATCGACATGTCGCCAAACACCACGGCCCATGGGAAGAGGAACGCCACTTCCAGGTCGAAGATGATGAAGAGGATCGACACCAGATAAAATCGAACATCGAACTTCATGCGGGCATCGTCGAATGCGTTAAATCCGCATTCATAGGCGCTTACCTTTTCCGGGTCGGGGTTGCGCACCGCCAGCACAACGGCCGCGAGCAAAAGAACAAGGCCCAACCCGATGGCAAGTCCCAAGAAAACGAGGATCGGGAGATAGTCCTGAAGTAGCGAGTCCACACCTGGCTCCTTCCAATGGTCCACCGTGGTCTAGACCCGAGCATCGCGCCCGTCAACGCACGGAACCCATCGAATTGTCGCATCCGCTCAGAAACAAGCCAGTCAGACGCGTTCAATCCCAAATGCGGTGTGATGTTAGATCATCTTCGCCCGCAATTGCGCCACATGTTGATCTTGCCGCGCCACCGCTTTCACTGCCCGTCGCAACAAACGATGGGTCCGAGAGGAAAGCGCCGGCTCCGCCGCAGTCGGATCGATCTCTCGCACAGCCAGAAAAAGCGCCAGGGCATAGGCTCGGCTGCTTTGGCGCATGTAACCCTGCCAACCCGCTTGTTCGGCCCCTGCCATTTGAATCACGCCAAGACCAGCCGTGAAGCAATGCAGATCGGTGCTCAGCTCTTCCGCCTCGTCTCCACCTGGCATGTCTGTCGCCCGCCAGGACAGTCTTTCATGCATCATCTCGTGCGCCAGAACCGAGATCAGCGCGAGGGGTTGCCGGATCAATGTCGGGTCGTACGTGATCACGCTGCTATTTTCGTCCGCCATCCAGGTCCCGCCAATCTCGGACAGAGCGCCATATTGGTGGCGCAACTCATCCGGCAAGACTTCGCGGGGACGCACTTCGATCTGGCGATCTTCGAGCCGAAGGATGCGTTGAAGATCCTCGACGACCCCTTTGATCTTCTCCTCGTCGCTGACACCTTTGCGGGCCGGAAAGAACTCGGCCGTTGGCAAGACAAGCGGGGTATCCGGGCGCAAGATCCCTTCGCCCATGGACCAGACGAAACTTTCACGAATCCAATCCTGGATCGCCTCGGACGGTAGATCATTCCAACCAAACATCAGCTGTCGATCACCCAGTCTGCCCGGCGCTTCTCAAAGAAGGCCGCGACCCCTTCCCGTGCCTCACCGGTTTCCCAACAGGCAACCAAAGCCGCAATGCTGGCCTCAATGGCCGCCTCGTCAATCACAGGGCCCATCCGGCGCGCCTCGGCCTTCGCCGCGGCAACCGCGCCGGGCGCGCAAGCCAGGTACGGCGCGACCTCGGCTTCCACGGCTGCATCCAACTCGTCCGCCGCCACCACTCGGGCCACCAGACCAAGCTCTCTGGCCTCCTCCGCCGCAAATGCGCGCGCCGACATAAACACCCGACGCGCCTTGCCCTCCCCCAACCGGGCCAGAATGTAGGGCCCAATCGTCGCGGGGATCAGCCCCAGGCGGGTCTCCGTAAAGGCGAACCGGGCGCTCTCAACAGCGACCACCACGTCGCACACAGCCATCAAGCCAACGCCGCCCCCGAACGCATTCCCCTGAACCCGCCCAATCACTGGCTTGGGCAATAGATTCCATGCCATGAGCATATGGGCCAATGTCCGGGCGCTCGCCGCACGACCTTCCGCATCAGCTTCCATCTGCTCCTGCATCCAGCCCAAATCAGCGCCAGCACAAAAACTCCGGCCCGCGCCAGCCAGAACAACAACCCGCACAGAAGGGTCCTGCCCCAGCCGGTCCGCCATTTCATGCAATTCCACCATCATCTCGGCGGACAGGGCATTATGCTTTTCGGCCCGCGACAGCGTGACCACCGCCACGCCCCTCGGGTCCAGTGTTACCTCAACCAATCCCATCCCTGCCCTTTCTTATTGGCTCAAATACTTTCGCCGAAGGCTATCCCGACGCTCGAAGGGCCCGAGCCATCTGGGCAGCGCGCCTGACGGCGGTCGGATCAAGATCCGTCTCGAACCCCAACGCAGTCAGCCGGTCCAGCACCGCTTCTGTCGCCACATTCCCGGCAGCACCCGGCGCATAGGGACAGCCGCCCAAGCCCCCGACGGCGCTGTCAAAGATGCGCAATCCCCGCTTGAGCGAAACTTCGATATTTTCCAACGCCCGACCGTCGGTATCATGATAGTGCCCCGCCAACCGCTCCGCCGGGACATGGTCCAGAACGGCCCCTAACATGGCATCAACGCGCTCTGGCTGCCCTTTGCCGATTGTGTCGCCCAACGAGATCTCAGAACAGCCCATCGCAAAAAGCCGCTCTGCCACGTCTGCCACATCACCAGGAGCCACCGCCCCGTCATAAGGACAATCCGTGACACAGCTCACATAACCTCGAACCGGCAGACCGCGCGACAGAGCCTCAGTCAGGATCGGAGCAAACCGGTCGATGCTCTCGGCGATGGAACAATTAAGGTTCGCGCGGCTAAAGCCTTCAGAGGCAGACGCGAATACCGCCACTCCGTCGGCCTTCGCAGCAATTGCAGCCTCATAACCCCGCATGTTCGGGGTCAGCCCCCAAAGCCCCAGCCCTGGGCGCCGACGCACCCCTGCCATAACCTCGGCCCCATCGGCCATCTGCGGCACCCATTTGGGGCTGACAAAGCTCGCCGCCTCAATCCGGGCAAAACCGGCCTCGGCCAAAGCCTCTATCAGCGCCACTTTCTGGTCGGTCGGAATGAAGCCAGGCTCATTTTGCAGCCCGTCCCGGGGACCGACTTCAAAGATCTCGACCCTATCCGCCATGGCGCTCCTCAGGGATGGGGTAGAAGTCCTTGCTGTAGAAGCTATTTTCTGCGTCGCGCTCAAGAACGGCCTGCAAGGCGGGGCGGGCGATCAAGCGATCCCGATAAGCCAGAATCCGAGGCACCGCATCGAGATGCACGTAGTAGGACGCAGAGATCAGGTTGAAGCCAAGCATGATGTCTGCAGCCGAAAAGCCGCTGGGCAACACATATTCGCGATCACCCAACAGAACGTCCAAAGCCCGCAACGTGGCCTCAAACCGGCGCGTATTCAGCTTGATGACTGTGGGCGACGCCTTGGACGGATCTCGCAGGAAAACATGGTTCAAATTGAGCTGTTCAATCAGCGATGCCATCGTTTCGGCAAAATGGATAACCTCCAGATACCGCACCCGGTCTGGATCGCCCGCTTGTCGGCCAAGTCCGGCATCTGGCCGGGTCTCCGCAAGATATTGAAGGATTGCGCCGCTTTCAAAAATGTTCGTGCCATCGATCTCAAGCGCCGGCACACGACCAGCGGGGCTGCGGGCCAGCATTTCCGGCGAATGGGTTGATCCATCGGCAATCTGGTAAAGCTCCACCTCATAATCGAGGCCCAATTCCTCCAGCGCCCAAAGCACCCGAGAAGAACGGGAATGCGGAACATGGTGCAGGATGATCGGCTTCGTCACGGGTCCTCTCCCTCTTCAAGCCGCACGAGTGGCGCGCCAGCTTCGACCTGGTCTCCGGAAGCTACCATAATCTCGGCCACGGTCCCGTCCCGTTCCGCCTTCAGAACATGTTCCATCTTCATCGCCTCCAATACGGCCAAACGATCTCCGACGC
The DNA here is from genome assembly GCA_038526275.1 of Pseudomonadota bacterium. Classification (GTDB taxonomy): domain Bacteria; phylum Pseudomonadota; class Alphaproteobacteria; order Rhodobacterales; family Rhodobacteraceae; genus 188UL27-1. The sequence goes on from JBCBGY010000077.1 coordinate 7,082, forward strand.
CGACCGTGTCGCCGACCTTCACGCAGAGATCCCGCACGAGTCCTGGCATCGGTGCAAGGGTCACATCGGTCCCTGCTCCCGCACCCACATCGCCCGCTAAAGGATCGGGCACGGTAAAGGTCAACGGATCCGGTCCAAAGACGGTCACAACCTCGCCGTTCCAATGAACCGCAGACTTTGCAGCGCCATCTAGTCGCCAGACGCCCTTGTCGCGCCTTGCTTTGACCAGCTCTTCTCCGACGCGGATATTGTGCGCCTCTGGACCGATACATTGGACGAGGACGGGACTCTCCAGCCCCAGATCTACATTGCGCCAAGGCGGTTCCCAAAGGGCAAACCCCACATCCCACCCCTCGGCCTTGTCCAGTCCCGTCACGGCCAGGGCTGCGGTTGCGACCTGGTGCACCGCAGGGTCGGGCTGTCGCGTGAGCTCGTCCAAATCACGCCCAATCAGGCCCGTATCCATCTGGCCGGCGGCGAATTCGGGATGGGAGGCCAAACGGCCCAGAAAGCCAAGATTGGTCACCAAACCGGCAACTTCGGTCCTGGCCAATGCATCGCGCAACCGCCGCAGCGCAGTTGCACGATCCGGCGCATGGGTAATCACCTTGGCGATCATCGCATCGTACCAGGGGCTGATCTGATCACCGCCGCGCACTCCGCTATCGGCCCGAATGTCGGATGGAAAAGCCAAATGGTGCAATTTGCCGGTGGCGGGCAGAAATCCAGTGGTTGCATCTTCTGCATAAAGCCGCGCTTCAAAAGCGTGGCCATTCAAGGGGATGTCCTCCTGTGCCAGCGGCAAAGGCTCACCGGCAGCGACGCGGAACTGCCATTCGACCAGATCCAAACCAGTGATCGCCTCTGTTACTGGATGCTCGACCTGCAGCCGGGTGTTCATTTCCATGAACCAGAAGCCATCCGGACGCAGCCCGCCCGATCCGTCGACGATAAACTCCACCGTGCCAGCCCCGACATATCCGATGGCCTGGGCCGCCCGAACGGCAGCTTCCCCCATGGCCGCCCGCACAGCGTCGGTCATGCCCGGCGCAGGCGCCTCCTCGATCACCTTCTGGTGACGCCGTTGCAGGGAGCAGTCCCGTTCATAAAGGTGAACAACGTTGCCATGGCTGTCGCCGAAGACCTGCACTTCGATATGGCGTGGGCATTCGATGAACTTTTCGATCAGAACATCTTCATTCCCGAAGGCCGCTGACGCTTCGGCCCGCGCAGAGGCCAAAGCCCCGGCAAAGTCCGCCGGGCCCGAAACGATGCGCATGCCCTTGCCACCACCACCGGCCACCGCCTTGATCATCACGGGATAGCCCGTTTTGGCGGCCTCTGCAGCCAACGCGTCGCAGCCTTGTTCCGCACCGTGATAGCCCGGCACGACGGGCACGCCAGCCGCCGCCATCCGTTCCTTTGCCGCATCCTTCAGCCCCATGGCGCGAATGGCCGCAGCTGATGGCCCGACAAAGACAAGCCCTGCCTCTGCACAGGCTTCTACGAAATCCGGATTCTCAGACAGAAATCCATAGCCCGGATGGATGGCCTCAGCGCCGGTTGCCTGGGCCGCCGCTATAATCGCCTCGGTCCTTAAGTAGCTGTCGGCGGGGGCTGGCCCGCCAATCGGAACAGCCTGCTCGGCCATGGCCACATGCATCGCGTTTGCGTCCGCTTCGGAATAAACAGCGACCGTACCAAATCCCATGGCGCGGGCCGTGCGAATAATGCGGCACGCGATCTCGCCCCGATTGGCAATCAGAACCCGATGAAAGGGCTTCATAACAGCAGGTCCTCCCCTCAGGCCCTCCAACCTTTACGTGGTAAATCAACTGGGGCGGAGTCCGTCCAGCCCTAAAGGCCCCTCAAGGCGTCTGAACCGTGGTCTGGCTCTCCTGCAAATGCGGCGTATGTCCCAGAAAATGCGTGATCCTCTTATGGCACCGCGCAATTGCTCCGTCCGGCACAAAGTGGATATGCGCCCAACAGGCCTGCCGCAGAGCCATCTTGCGCCAATGGTGCAGCAAAAGCAGGCGTAGATGCCAAGGTTCGTCCAGTTGTGCGGGCTCCGGCAGTGCGGCTGCTACCCGATCAACATTTTCGGCGAGGGTCAGCAACCGCTCTGGGACGATCCGGTGTTGAAACCATATCGGCAAATCACTGCGGGCAAACGACACTTCCAGTTCGTTGGGATCGACGCGGGTTTCCTCGCGGGGCAGCAACGTGATTTGGCGCCCGATCTTGATCATCGGCCCAACCGATCCGACATCGGATGCTTCTTCCGACAATAGCACCCGCCATCCAAAAGGATGTTTAAGATCCTCGCAATAGACATCTTGATACACCGCGTCTGTTTCGGTTCGGCCATGGGCCGAAAGCCGATAGATGACCTCTCGCCCGGATTTCTCAAAGTCGATCCATCCGTTTTTCTTGAGACGGTGCAGCGCCACGCGGATAGCCTCTGGCCGAATGCCCAAGGGTTCCAGGAAAGCACGCAATTGTTTGCCGCTGAGGCTATCGCCCTCATAATCCCCAAAAAGCGTGACAATCAGCGACCAAGTCTTCAGGGGCTCCAGCCCTACCAATTCCGCGACGATCTTTTCGTTCTGGAGCAATTTTAGATCCGTACCTCGGGTCAGTCTGCCGTTCCTACCACCGCTTCGGCATTCCTCGCCAACTGCTGGTCGTTCGGTCCAGTGCGCGCAGCATAAGAATTCATCGTGAGAAGATCATACTCCGCAACCATTTCACCATTTTGATTTGTGAGCGAAACATGCCAGCGAACTTCGCCATATTCGTCATTGCGGGGCGTCTTATGTTTGACGGTCAAGCGAACCTGGATGCTGTCGCCAGCCTGAACCGGCTGCATGAAACGCAAGTTTTCAAGACCCGTATTGGCCAGAACCGGGCCTTCGTCAGGCTGGACAAAAAGCCCTGCGGCGAAAGACAAAAGCAGATAGCCGTGCGCTACCCGCCCTGGAAAGAAAGGGTTTCGCTGGGCTGCTGCGTCGTCCATGTGGGCATAGAAGGTGTCCCCCGTGAAATGCGCGAAGGTTTCGATATCTTCGACTGTCACTTCACGAGACTTGCTATGGAACGTCTCGCCCAATTCCAAGTCGTGGAAGGTCCGCGTGAACGGGTGCTCGTCATGGCTGATCTCTGCTGATCCTGGCACCCACTTCTGGCTGATGGCCGTCAGGATATCTGGCCCACCCTGGATCGCCGTCCGCTGCATATAGTGCATTACGCCCCGGACACCGCCCATTTCCTCGCCCCCGCCAGCGCGGCCCGGTCCGCCATGCACCATATGTGGCAAGGGCGAGCCGTGGCCCGTGCTTTCCTTCATGCTTTCCCGATTGTTGAAATAAAGCCGTCCATGGAACGCGCCCGCGCCCATGACGACCTGCCGCGCCACGTCGCCATCACTTGTGATCACCGAAGCGACCAGGCTGCCCTGCCCTTTATTGGCCAGCGTGATCGCATGGTCCAAATCGCCGTAAGGCATTACGGTTGACACCGGGCCAAAGGCCTCGACGGAATGCACATTGCGTGCAGTGTCGGGATCGGCACAGTGGAAGAGCATCGGGGGCACGAAGGCTCCGGCATTCGTGTCCGCTCCATGAACGAAGAAATTGTCGGGATCACCGAAAACGCGCTCTGCCTCTTGCCCAATGATCGCAGCCTTCGCCAGCACGTCGGACTTTTGCCCTGCGGACACCAAAGCGCCCATTCGAGTGCTTTCGTCTGACGGGTCCCCAATAGTGGTTTTCGCCAAGCTGGTCCGCAGCGCCTCGATCACGTCGGCCACCTGACTTTCGGGGGCGATGATCCGTCGGATCGCTGTGCATTTCTGACCAGCCTTTGTGGTCATCTCCCGGGTGACCTCTTTGATAAAGAGGCAAAATTCCGGAGTACCCGGGGCGACGTCAGGACCCAGAATCGACGCGTTGAGACTGTCTTGTTCGGCCACGAACCGGATCGAATTTTCCAGCAAATTAGGCATCGAGCGCAGCTTCAGCGCCGTTTCAGCAGATCCGGTAAAGCTGACCACATCCTGGTTGGTGAGTTGCTCCAGCATGTCACCCAAACCGCCAGAGACCAGTTGCAGAGCCCCATCCGGCAAAAGACCGCTATCGATCATGATCCGCACAGCCAATTCGGTCACGTAACAACTTGCGGTCGCGGGTTTGACAATGGCAGGCACCCCGGCCAGGAGCGTTGGCGCCAGCTTTTCCAACATGCCCCAGACCGGGAAATTGAAAGCGTTGATGTGGACAGCAACCCCCTGAAGCGGGGTGCAGACATGTTGGCCCAGAAAAGTGCCCTTGCGGGATAGCATTTCAACAGGTCCATCAAGATAGACCTGCGCGTCCGGCATTTCGCGACGCCCTTTGGAGGCGAAAACCAGCATCGTGCCGATACCGCCATCAATATCGATCAAATGGTCCTTCTGCGTCGCGCCAGTTGCAAAGGAGATATCGTAGAGGCGCTGTTTGTGCTGGCCAAGATGCAAGGCCACTGCCTTGAGCATTCGAGCCCGTTGATGGAACGTCATGGCCCGCAAAGCCGGGCCACCCACCGTGCGGGCATGGTCCAGCATTGCGCCTACGTCCAACGCTCCGTTGCCGGCCCGCGCAATCAGCTTTCCGGTGACGGCGGAACAAATGTCACGTGCGGCTCCATCCGGACCAACCCAATGTCCAGCCGCAAAACTCTCAACGTCTTGAACTGTCATGGTGAACCTCTTTCGGTTGTTTTGCGGGCCGGTCGACCGCGGGCGGCCCGCTGTCAGTCCCTGTCGACACGAACCGCTCCGCTCTCGCGATAACATTATTGACCAACCGGTCGGTTTTTGCAATGCCAGGTGCAGGTGAGGCTGTTTGCAAGGGAGGAGCGGGTGGCCGACGTTATTCTGAAAGAGGACCATCGGAGCTGGATTGAGGTGACGCTGAACCGTCCCGACAAGCTCAACAGCTTCAATGACGACATGCACATTGCCCTGCGTGAGGTCTTGCAGGCTGCGATCACAGACAGGAAACGTGCCATATTGCTGACCGGTGCGGGGCGCGGGTTTTGTGCGGGTCAGGATCTTGGCGATCGCGATCCGGCAAAGATGGATGGACCGCCCGATCTCAGCAAGACCCTGACAACCTATTACAACCCCCTCGTCCGTTTGATCCGAGACGCGGAAATGCCGGTGATCTGTGCGGTGAACGGTGTGGCTGCTGGCGCCGGGGCGAATATCGCCTTGGCCTGCGACATCGTACTTGCGGCAGACACTGCAAAGTTCATCCAGTCCTTTGCGCGGGTCGGGCTCATACCCGATGCCGGGGGATCCTGGCAGCTCACCCGACTGTTGGGGCCAGCCCGCGCCAAAGCCCTAGCCCTGACCGGAGAGCCGATCACCGCAGCGCAGGCGGCGGACTGGGGGCTCATCTGGCGGGCTGTTCCAGCGGATGATCTGATGCCTGATGCCCGCGCTCTGACAGAGCGACTGGCGCAAGGGCCAACAACCGGTTTTGCCCATGTGAAGAAGGCGATACACGCAGCCATAATCAATCCGCTTGATGCGCAATTGATCCTGGAGGCCGAATTCCAGAAAGTCTGTGGCGCGACCGACGACTATGCCGAAGGCGTTTCGGCCTTTCTGGAAAAACGCGAACCGCGGTTTCAGGGGAACTGAGAATGACCCCGAAGGAGCGCGCCGAAAAATCTGCAGCAGCCATGTGGCACGAAGATCGCGCCAGCGGCTGGCTCGGCATGTCTTTGGATCTTGTCGACGAAGGTACGGCAGTTCTGTCTTTGACCGTCGAAACCCACCACACCAATGGGCACGGAATGTGCCATGGTGGGATCATCTTCGCGCTGGCCGATAGCGCCTTTGCCTTTGCCTGCAACAGCCGCAATCAGGCGACCGTCGCCCAGCACAATTCGATCACCTACATTGCGCCCGCAAAGGCTGGGGACCAGCTGATCGCAACCGCGACAGAGGTCAGTTTGAGCGGTCGCAGTGGGATCTACGATGTGCGCGTGACCAACCAGGACGGAACAGTCATCGCTGAATTCAGGGGCGGATCGCGGACAGTTCGCGGAACGCTTTTCGAAGAGTAAGGGGGAGGAGGCTGCCATGAAAGACCTGACACCAGACCGCAAATGGCTCGATCCGATCGAGGTCGCATCTGTGGACGAAATCCGCGCCCTGCAGCTTGAACGGATGAAATGGTCCCTGCGCCACGCCTACGAAAACGTCCCGATGTACAAAGCCCGCTTCGATGAGGCCGGCGTGCATCCCGACGATTTGCAAGCGCTCAGCGATCTGGCGAAGTTCCCCTTCACCTACAAAACCGATCTGCGCGACAATTACCCTTTCGGCCTTCTGGCCGTTCCCCGCGAACAGATCGTTCGGCTGCACGCCTCGTCCGGAACCACCGGCAAACCAACGGTCGTTGGCTACACTCAGGCCGACATTGATATGTGGGCCGATATGGTTGCCAGATCCATGCGCGCCAGCGGCACAAGGCCCGGCGATATCGTCCATGTCGCCTACGGCTATGGGCTTTTTACCGGCGGGTTGGGCGCACATTACGGAGCCGAAAAGCTGGGTTGCACCGTGGTTCCCGTCTCGGGCGGCATGACGGAACGCCAGGTCATGCTGATTGAAGATTTCAAACCCAGCACGATCATGGTCACGCCGTCCTACATGCTGAACATTCTGGAACAGTATCAAAAGGCGGGGATCGATCCGCAGCACAGTTCACTGCAGGTCGGTATCTTCGGAGCCGAGCCCTGGACCAATGCGATGCGGTCGGAAGTCGAGCAGGCGTTCGACATGCATGCGGTGGATATCTATGGCCTGTCCGAAGTGCTGGGCCCCGGGGTGGCCAATGAATGTGTAGAAACCAAAGACGGTCTGCACATTTGGGAAGACCATTTCTATCCCGAAATCATCGATCCCGAAACCGGGGAAGTGTTGCCGGACGGCGAAATCGGGGAGTTGGTTTTCACCACGCTCACCAAAGAAGGCCTACCGATGGTCCGCTACCGGACCCGCGATCTGACCCGGCTTTTGCCCGGGACGGCGCGGTCCATGCGTCGGATGGAGAAAATAACTGGCCGGGCCGATGACATGCTGATCTTGCGGGGCGTCAATGTGTTTCCCACGCAGATCGAGGAACAGGTGCTCACCATGCCGGAACTGGGCCCTTACTTTCAGATCGAAATGACCCGCGAAGGGCGGATGGATGCCATGGGCATCAAGGTCGAAGCGGTGGAACAGACGGTGTCAGAAGATGCCCGGGCGGCCCTTTCAGGCACTCTGCAACGAAAAATCAAAGATGTGGTCGGCGTTTCGACAAGCGTCCATGTCGGCCCGCCCGGCAGCGTCGAGCGCAGCCAAGGCAAGGCGCGGCGTGTCATCGATAGCCGTCCGAAGGAGTAATCACTTGGTTAGAACCATTGCCAAGGACCACGATGACAAACGCCGCCATATTCTGATGGTCGCAGCAGAGGTCTTTGCCCGCGAAGGGATTGCCCGCGCGTCGATGAACGAGGTGGCCAAGGCCTGTGGCATCTCGAAGGCCAACATCTATCACTACTATTCCAGCAAGGACGATTTGCTGTTCGATATCCTCGACAGCTACCTGTCACGCCTTCGCAATTGGATCTGCGATCTGGATATGCGCGGACTGATTCCCGAAGACCAACTCGGTTTGGTCACCCGAGAGTTTTTGCTGGCCTATGAAGGCATGGACAATCAGCACAAGATACAAGGCGAAGGGCTTCCGCTCCTCGACAAAGAAAAGCAGGACGTGCTGAAGAACTACCAGCGGGATTTGGTCGCACTGGTTTCGCGGATTTTGCGCAACTGTGCCCCGGAAGCGCTCGGCCATGACACAGGACGATGCCGCGACGTGACGATGTCGGTCTTTGGGATGCTCAACTGGTTTTATATGTGGCAGCCTAACGCGACCAAAGAGGCCCGCATAAGCTATGCGGCCTCCATAACGGCCTTGACCCTGCATGGGATCCGCGGACCTGACGGCCCAGAACAGTCAGTGACCTGATTGATCGTAATCCCAAACCACGTTGCCGGAAGAGACAGGGTAACATTGGCAGGTCAGAACATAGCCCGCATCAACCTCGTAATCTTCGAGCGCGTGGTTGGTGATCATCTCGACATCGCCTTCCAGCACCTTGGCCTTGCAAGTCGAACACACACCGGCCTTGCAGGCAAAGGGCGCATCCACGCTGTTTGCTAATGCGGCCTCCAGAAGGCTCGTGTCCGCCGGTATTGTCAGGGACCGTGTTTCACCGCCCAAAGTGACGCGCCCCCGCGCGCCACGATCCTGATCTGATGCTGCCACCACCCGTTGGCGCAGCCTGCCCTGCTGGTTGCTGCCAAACAGTTCGTACCTGATCTGCTCCTTCGCCAGACCATGATCTGCCAGGCTGGCCGCGATGATCTTCATCAAAGGCTCCGGGCCGCAGATGTAAGCCGTTGTCACGCTTTCAATATCGATCCAACGGTCGAACAAAGCTGCGCATTTTTCGGCATCAATCCTGCCGCAGAACAGATCAATATCCTGGCTGTCATCGGACAGGATGTGAACGATGTTGAGCCGCCCCATATGCTGGTTCTTCAGGTCTTCCAACTCTTCGCGAAACATCACTGTGTTCGGGTTCCGGTTGGCATAGACGAGCGTCGCGCGGGACGCGGTATCACGGCCCAACGTGGCGCGCAGGATTGAAAGGATCGGGGTGATCCCCGACCCCGCCGCGAAGGCCAGATAATGCGCTTCATCGGTTTCGGACCCGAAGAACTTTCCCATGGGCGGCAAGGCTTCCAGCACATCACCCACATTCATTTCCGTGTTGGCCCAGGTCGAAAAGGCCCCACCGTTGACGCGCTTGATCCCGATCTGCAGCACGCCGTCATCCGGACCGGAGCAAATGGAATAAGAGCGGCGCAATTCCTGCCCGTCAAACGTCCGGCGGAATGTCAGATATTGGCCCTGGGTGAAGGCAAAGGCCTGCGCGTTTTCGGGGTCCAAGGTGACGACCACAGCGTCACGACTGGTTCTTCGGATATCCGCCACGCGAAGGGGATGAAACTGAGCCATTTGCGCCGCCTCAGATACACTTAAAGTAGTCGAACGGCTCAAGGCAGCTTTGGCAGCGCCACTGGGCCTTGCACGGGGTGGATCCAAACTGGCTGACCCGTTCCACCGCAGTTGATTGGCAATGGGGGCAGCGACTGGGCCCGCCCGCAGCCTGCGGCGGGGCAATGCCGTAGCTTTCCAGTTGCGCCCGGCCTTTGTCGGACAGCCAGTCGGTGGTCCAGGGCGGCGCGATTTGGGTCTCGATCTGCACGGCGGGCACCCCACGCTTCGCCAGAGCGGTTTCGATGTCCATTGCGATCACCGACATGGCCGGGCAGCCGGAATAGGTTGGCGTGATCGTGAGTTTCACCGCATCGCCGGCCAACGAAACACCCCGCACAACGCCTAGATCCACAACCGAGATAACCGGGATCTCGGGATCGGGCACTTCATCCAGCCAGGCCCAGATTTGTTCTTCGCTCAGCGCCGCCGTGGCCATGGGCTTACCAAACCGCCCCGGGATAGGAGCGCTGCAAGACCTGCATGGTAGCCAGCATGTGCCCCAGATGTTCGGTATGGCGGAACCCGGTGCGACCGCCGGAATGGGCAAATGCACCCTCAGGCACCTGCAGACAGCCTTCAGCCAAGGCAGGGCGCACGGCTGCGTCCCAAGCGGGGCGCATGCTGGACGGCAAGGGCGCGACCTGACCATTGGACATGGCCGCGTCAGCCTCATCATCGGCAAACATCTCGCCGGCATAGGGCCACAGATAATCCAGGGCGGCCTGCATCCGGCGGTTGCTGTCTTCGGTGCCGTCACCCAAGGCGATGACCGTCTCTTGCGATCGTTCCAGATGGTAGATGGCTTCCTTCAGCGACTTCGCCGCAATGCCCGCAATCCGTTCATCGGCAGAGCCGCTGAGGGCCGTAAGCCACGGCACCTGAAAGGCATCAAACAGGAACTGCCGCATCATCGTCCGACCGAAATCGGCATTGGGCACTTCCAACATCAGCAGGTTGCGAAAGTCGTACGCGTCTCGAAGGAAGGCCAGATCGTTTGCGCTGCGCCCCTGCCCTTCAACCTCGGCGGCGTAACCCAACCAAAACTGGGTCTGCCCGATCAGATCGAGCGCGGTGTTCGCCAGCGCGATATCTTCTTCCAGGGCCGGTGCCGTCCCGCACCATTCCGACATGCGATGCCCCAGGACCAAGGCATTGTCCCCTTGGCGCAACAGGAATTCCAGCAGATGGTCTTTGGATGAAGGCGAAGCCATCACATTTTGCCCGCATCATCGGGAATGTCATAGAATGTCGGGTGGCGGTAAACCTTGTCCCGCGCCGGGTCGTAGAGTGGCCCTTTCTGCGATGGGCTGGAGGCCGTAATCTTGTCAGCCTCCACCACCCAGATGCTCACGCCCTCATTGCGGCGGGTATAAACATCCCGGGCATTCTTGATGGCATGTTCCGCATCGGCTGCATGCAGAGAGCCCACATGCCGGTGGCTCATCCCGTGCGCACCCCGGATGAACACCTCCCACAACGGCCATTCTTTCTTGTCCATGGTCATGAATTAAGACCCTTGCTCGACCGCTCAGCCAAGGCCGGAATCACGGACAAAAAACCTTCGATATTGTCTTCGATTCCGTTTTCGAACTGTTTGCGGACCTTGGTGAAGGGAAAAGCCAGAATACCCAGAGCATCGACACCGAAATCGCCATCTTCAGTTTGGATCCACCGCCCGGCATAGAGCTGCACGACAGCCTCGCCCAGATAGGATCCAAGGACCTGATCCAGCGCACCCATTTCGAAAGTCTCTCTCGCCCGCTGCCGCTCAATAAAGGCGCTCAGATAGGTGACCGCCTCTCTCCAGGCATCCGCCGGAATGTTCTGGTCAGCGAGCAACTTGTCCTGAACGAGCAACACATTATTGGCGATGGCGACAGCCGTCTCCTCAGGCAAAGGCTGGATATTGGGGCGACTCATTCCGCAGCCATCTTGCGCGCCGCCTTCTTCTCGGCATGAGCCAGACGTGCCTCACGGACCCAGGCACCTTGCTCCCACGCCGAGGTGCGCGCCTCAAGCCGCTCAACATTGCACGGACCATTGCCGGAAATCACATCAAAGAACTCAGCCCAATCAGGTTCGGTGAAGTCGTAATGCCCGGTCTCTTCGTTCCAGCTTAGACCCTCGTCCGGCACGGTCAGGCCAAGATACTCAGCCTGCGGCACGGTTTCGTCCACGAACTTCTGGCGCAGTTCGTCATTGGTGTTCATCTTGATTTTCCACGCCATGCTTTGCGCGGAATGGACGCTGTCTTTGTCGGACGGGCCGAACATCATCAGCGCCGGGTACCAGAAGCGGTTCAACGCGTCCTGCGCCATGCGCTTTTGATCCGCCGTGCCCTTCACCATGGCCATCATGATGTGAAAGCCCTGGCGCTGGTGAAAGCTCTCTTCCTTGCAGATCCGCACCATCGCCCGGGCGTAGGGCCCATAAGATGTCCGCTGCAAAGGCACCTGGTTCATGATCGCGGCACCGTCGACCAACCAACCCACGGCCCCCATATCGGCCCACGTGAGCGTCGGATAATTGAAGATCGACGAATATTTCATCTTGCCCGAATGCAGCATCTCGAACAGCTCATCGCGCGAGACGCCTAGCGTTTCCGCGGCGCAGTACAGATACAGCCCATGGCCCGCCTCGTCCTGCACCTTGGCCAGCAAATTGGCCTTGCGTTCGAGCGTTGGGGCACGGGTGATCCAGTTGCCCTCGGGAAGCTGGCCCACAATCTCGGAATGGGCATGCTGGCCGATCTGGCGGATCAGGTTCTTGCGGTAGCCTTCGGGCATGTAGTCTTTGGGCTCGATCTTCTCACCGGCATCAATCCGGTCTTGAAAGGCGCGATCCTCAGGCGACATCTCCGCCCGATCCGTGACGACCTTGCCGGTGGACTTAACCATCTGCGCGTACATCCGTCTCTCCTTTCAAGGCCGTTCGAGGATCAGGGCCACACCCTGCCCTACGCCGACACACATCGTACACAAAGCGTATCTGCCGCCCGTGCGCCTTAAGTGATAAGCCGCCGTCATGACCAGCCGCGCCCCCGACATGCCCAATGGATGACCAAGTGCGATGGCACCGCCGTTCGGGTTCACATGGGGCGCATCATCCGGCAATCCAAGCTCGCGCAAGACGGCGAGCCCCTGAGCGGCAAAGGCCTCGTTCAGTTCGATCACATCCATCTGGTCCA
>JBCBGY010000078.1:0-19095 GCA_038526275.1 Pseudomonadota bacterium
CCGCCGACCATCTGGATCAGGTCGCGGGTCGGAATCCCTGGTGTGAAGCTGAACTCAATCTGGTGCGGTCCCAGCACTTTGGCGTCGGCCACCCGTTCGGCAAGTACAGTTCTGTAGGACGGCAGGCCCTTTTCCCGGAAGGTTTCGTAGGTGAACAGCACGTCTTCTGCTGTTAACGGGCTTCCGTCGGAGAATTTTGCTTCTGGCCGTAAGGCAAATACGACGCTGGAGCGGTCCTCTGGGTAGCTAATGCTTTCAGCCAAAAGACCGTAAACCGCGCCAATTTCATCGGCTGTCCCTTCCAGCAGGCTTTCCAGTGGTGCGCTAGCCAATCTGTCCGCCCGCCCTTTCAACGTATAGGGGTTCATGCTGTCGTAGCCCCCGAAGGCCCAGACCGAGATTTCCCCGCCTTTGGGTGCGTCGGGATTCACATAGGGAAGTTGGGTAAAGTCGGCAGGCAGAGCCAATGGCCCAAACGTCGAAATGCCGTGGGCGGTGATCGTATCGTCCTGTGCCTGCAAGGGTGCCGCCAGCGTCAGGGCCAAGAAACCCGCGGCAATGCCTTGCAGTTGTCGCCGCCAAGTTCCCCACGCGGGACGCGTCATTCGGCAGCGGGCAGTCGGGACAATGGTCAGATTCACGGGCCAGGCCTCCTGGTTAAGCATGTGCGGCAACGATCCTTTAACGATCAACCATATGTGTCGATTTAAGGTAAATGCGCCATGGTCCAGGGTTCAAGTTGAGAATCCGTGAGAACCTGTTGATCGAATGGCGTGTAAAACGGAAAAATGCCAACGAAAAAGGCGGCCGGAAGGCCGCCTTCTGCATCAATGTCGTGCGATGTATCAGCCGTCCAGCGAATCCAGATAGGCGATGACGTCTGCGCGATCCTGCGGCTTGGCTAAGCCATTGAAATTCATTCCAGTTCCTGGCGCCCATCCTTTCGGATCCTCCAGGAACGCGTTCAAGTTCTCGGCAGTCCAGACTTCCGCAACGGGGGCAAGCTTGCCGGAATAGTTGAACCCGTCCACGGCGGCAATGTTCCGCCCGACAATGCCATAAAGATGCGGACCAGTGCCCTTTCCGCCATCTTCGATTTTGTGACAAGAGGCGCATTTTTTGAAGACCCGCTCGCCAGAACCTAGGTCGGCTGAGGCCAAAAGCTCTTGGATATCAATCGCTTCCTCTTCGGGTTCGTCTTCCGAATGCGCGCCTTCCACCTCGATACTGTAGGCTTGGTGATGTTCATCTCCATGACCATGGCCCGACTCGCCTACATGGTAGAGTCCTTCGGCAAACCAGCCGCCCAAGAGAAAAATCAGGAGGGATCCGCAAAAAGCGCCGACCAATTTGGTCGCGGTCATCGTGTCCATGGGGTCTTCCACATCTGCTCAGCCATCGTCGCGCTTTTAAGCGCTTCCTCTTCCCGCAGGCAAGGTGTAGCAGGCGCGACCAAACGCCCACAATCGGCGAGAAGGGGGAGACATGGCAGGTCGTATCGCGTTTCAAGGTGAACTGGGGGCCTATTCGCACCAGGCGTGCCGCAATACCTTTCCAGATTATGAAGCGATGCCCTGCCACGGATTTGCCGATGTGATTGAAACGGTGAATTCCGGCGCAGCCGATTTGGCGATGCTTCCCGTTGAGAATTCGACCTACGGGCGGGTGGCTGACATTCATCGACTTTTGCCCCAAAGCGGGCTGCATATCATCAACGAAGCCTTTGTACGGGTGCATATCAACCTTTTGGGCCTGCCCGGAACGACGTTGGAAGATATCAAACGTGCGCGCAGTATGTCTGTTCTGTTGGGGCAGTGCAGCGGGTTCCTGCGGCGCCATGGTATCGAAACCTTGGATTGGGCCGACAATGCGGGCGCGGCCCGGGACGTGGCAGCTTTGGGTGAGCCGACGGAAGCGGCCCTGGCTTCCGAACTGGCGGGCGAGATTTACGGGCTGGATCTGCTGGCACGCCATATCGAGGATAATGATGACAATACGACTCGATTTCTTGTCATGTCCCGAGAGCCTGACCGATCCCGGCGGGGCGCGCACGGTATGATGACCAGCTTCGTCTTCCGGGTGCGCAACATCCCTGCCGCTTTGTACAAGGCGATGGGCGGCTTTGCCACCAATGGCGTCAACATGACGAAGCTGGAAAGTTATATGGTCGGCGGGCATTTCACCGCCACGCAGTTTTATTCTGACATTGAAGGGCACCCTGACGATCCGCCGGTGGCCCGAGCGCTCGAAGAGCTTGCCTATTTCACCACCGAACTAACCGTTCTGGGTGTCTATCCCGCCGACGAGCAGCGGCGCAATGTGGCATCCGGGGAACCGGGATAGCAGCGGTAGCGTTTACACGGTTTCCGTTGCGCGCACTGTATCGATCATCAATCGCACATTGTCCGGATTGGCGTCAGGCGTGATGCCGTGCCCGAGGTTGAAAATGTGGGGGCCGCCGCTGAAGGCTTGGACGATGGCTTGGGTTTCGCGCACCAGGGCGTCCCCACCCGTAACCATGTGGCTTGAGGCCAGATTGCCTTGGACGCACCCGTCGACCTGAACCTTTTCCGCCGCCCATTCCGCTGAGACCGAGTTGTCGAGGGCGACACAATCCGCACCGGTTGCCTTGGCAAAGCCGATGTAATTGTCTCCGGCCTCGCGGGGAAAAGCGATAACGGGAATGTCGGGGTGGCGGGCTTTTAAGGCGCCAATGATCTCCTTGGCGGGAGCGAGGGCATAGCGTTCGAAGGCGGGGCCTTTCAGGGAGCCGGCCCAACTGTCGAAGAGCTTAACCGTTTCGGCACCAGCTTCGATTTGGGCCGACAGATATTCGATGGTCGCTGCTGTCAACAGATCCATCAGTTGGTCGAAAAGCGCAGTATTTTCCACCATCAATTTGTGAGCAGGGCCCTGATCCGGTGTGCCCCGACCGGCAATCATATAGGTGGCCACCGTCCAGGGTGCGCCCGCAAAGCCAATGAGCGCCGTTTCGCGGGGCAGGGCCTCGGCCAGGATGCGAACGGTTTCATAGACCGGGGCCAAGTGATCGTGGATGTCGGATGGCCCCTTCAGCTTGGCAAAGTCGGCGTCCGTCTGGATGGTGGAAAGGCGCGGGCCTTCGCCAGTGACAAACCACAGATCAGCCCCCAAAGCGTCAGGGATCAGCAAGATGTCTGCGAACAGAATGGCGGCATCGAATCCGTAGCGGCGGATCGGCTGAAGGGTGACTTCGGCAGCCAGGTCGGACGTGTAACAAAGGGACAGAAAATCCCCTGCCTTGGCCCGTGTTTCCCGATATTCCGGCAGATATCGCCCAGCCTGCCGCATCATCCAAATCGGAGGTGTGGGCAGGGTTTCCCCCGCCAAGGCTCGCAGCAGGGTCTTTGTGGGCGCCATGGGTGTCTCCTTCCGTCACGCAATGAGTTTGATGATTGCGTCAGGAAGTCAAGACAGAAGCAGTTGTCAACTTGAGTTGACGCCTCTAAGCATTGAAGCTGGCATGCTTTCGTGCCGGATCGCAAAGACCAGGGGCCATGACGACCGACTTTCCTTCTCCTGCCAAGCCGTTGAACATTGGGACGCGAGGATCGCCTTTGGCCCTGGCGCAGGCCCATGAGACCCGGGCGCGGCTGATGGCGGCCCATGACCTGCCGCTGGAGGCGTTTGAAATCGTCGTGATCAAAACGACTGGCGACCGCGTGCTTGACCGTCCGTTGAAAGAGATCGGCGGCAAGGGGCTGTTCACCCGCGAGATTGAGGATGCGCTGCTGGATGGCAGCATCGACATCGCGGTTCATTCCATGAAGGATATGCCGACCGTACAGCCCGACGGGCTGGAGATTAGCTGTCTCTTGCCGCGCGAGGATGTCCGCGACGCATTTGTCACACTCGACGGAATGGCATTTGCCGATCTGCCCAAAGGTGCGGTCGTGGGAACATCGTCCCTGCGGCGGCGAGCCCAGCTTTTGGTGCGCCGCCCGGATCTGGCGGTTGTGGAGTTCCGAGGCAATGTGCAGACCCGGCTTCAGAAGCTCCGCGATGGTGTTGCCAGCGCGACCTTTCTGGCCTGTGCGGGGCTGAACCGCCTGGGAATGGACGAGGTTCAGCGCCACCCGATCGATCCCGATCATCTTTTGCCCGCAGTGGCGCAGGGCGCGATTGGGATCGAGCAGCGCAGCGATGACACGCGGACCTCCGCACTGCTTGAAGCCATTCATGATGGTCCGACCGGGCAGCGTCTGGCCGCGGAACGGGCTTTTCTTGCGGCCCTTGATGGCTCTTGTGAAACGCCCATCGCAGGCCTCGCCGAGCTAGACGGTGGAACGGTGCGGTTGCGCGGAGAGATTTTACGGCCTGATGGCAGTGAATGCCTGACAGATGCGGGTGAGGCGCCAGTGTCCGATGCGAAAGCGTTGGGCCGTGATTTGGGCCAAGGGCTTTTGGCCAGGGCGCCTGCGGGCTTCTTTGATTGGCGTGCGGCTTGAACATTTTGGTTTTGGGGGCGCTGCCCCCGTCGCCCGTTGGTCGACCCCCCCGAAGTATTTTTGGCCAATAAGAAAGTGGCGGCGTTGTTTGTTGGCTAGATTTCTTTGCCTTTGTCGAGAAGGTCGTCGATCAGCTTGCGTTGAATTTCGCCGCTATCGCCGCCGCCGTAACTGAGTGCGCCACCGCTATAGAGCGTGCCATAGCTTGTTGCCACATTGACCGTTTGGCCGAGGCCGGAGATCAGTTGATCTTTTTTCAACGGGGAGAGCGGGTGAATGAAGGTCGACCAGAGCCTGCCTTGGGCAATGGCGTAGCGTGCATCCAACGCGGTGTCGAAATTCGCTTGCATGACTCGCATCAGTTCTTCTGAGGTCATGGCGGAAGCATCGCGGATCGGAACCATCGCGCGCATCCTGTCTGCGACCGGGTCGGTGATGATGACAATGGGGACATCGCCGATTGTGAGTTGGAAGGCCGTACCGCGGGCCTGTACCTCTGGATCCAAGGCTTGCAGGATGTCGGCCATGCGGGCCAAATCCATCGGGGGCTCGACGACCGGTGCCTCGGCAGGCGCATCGGTCGACGGCTCCTCCTGCGCCTGGGCGTGAGTGGCCATTGCGGCCAGGAAGATGGCAAAGAGGATACGTCCCATGGATTTTGACCTTTCTCGTTTCAGATAAGGCTACACGCGCGGCGTGATCGCGCGCCATGCAACCTTTGTTGAAGTCTGTGTCAAAATGGGGGCTGTGTCGGTTTTAGATCCTCTATAGGTTCTGCCGCTACCTTGCGAAGAAGTTCAATGAAACCTGCCACTTGGTGTGCGCACGTGGCCGCGCCCTTTTGGGCGGTCGCCATTGCGGCATTTCCGACCGTGCCAGCGGAGTTCAGGTCAGAAGCGATCCAACCGCGCGAAATCGGCCCAATGGGCGGGATGGCGGCACTTTCGGCGGTTGAGCGGAAATTTTGCGCGCAATCCATATCCACGCAGTCTGGACGGAAATGGAGCATGAGAGAAGTTTCGACATCGCCGCCATGGATGCCGAACTTCAGTTCCTCCGGCGGATAAAGGCCAGCGGGGTGGCCAAAATTGCCCCATTGGCATTTGACGGCGAGCATTCCGGCCCGGACCCGCAGTTCGCGCGACAGAATGGAGATCAGATCAAGGTTGCCGCCATGGCTGTTGACGATGACGATCTTCCGTACGCCGGCCCGGGCAACCGAGAGGCCAATCTGTTGCCAGGCTGCCAATGCCGTTTCAGCAGGCAATGTGAGGGTGCCCGGCGCATGGATATGTTCATTTGATTTTCCCACCGCCTGTATGGGCAGGATGCGGATGTCCAAGTCATCGGGGCAAGTCTGGCGAAATTGTTCCAGCATGCCTTCTGCGATCATTGTATCCGTGCCGACCGGCAGATGTGGCCCGTGCTGTTCGATCGCGGCTGTCGGCAATATCGCGATGGTCCGGTGTGGGTCGATGTCGGTATATTCCGTGGTACGGAACTCTGCCCAATCCAGGCGGCGCGTCACTCTGCGACCCCCGGTGCGTAAGTGGCTTCTAACCGGGAGCGTAGGTAATCCGCCCCCGTCACGGGCTCGTACCGGGCGGATCCGGTGCCAGGCAAGGCAGCTACAATTGCGTCCGGATTGGGATCCAGAAAAAACGCAATGGACCGGCGCTGTCGTTTGGGCGGTAGCACCCGATGGGGCGTGGAACGGTAGATGTCATTGGTCCACCGCATCAGGCAGTCGCCGATATTCACAACGAAAGCGCCGGGCAGGTGGGGTGCATCGATCCAGTCCCCGTCCCGAGGTTTCACCTGCAGGCCGGGTTCTCCATCGGTCATCAAGAGTGTGATGGATCCGTAATCTGTGTGGGCCCCGGCCCCGATCCCCGTCTGAGCCGGATTGGCCGGATAATGTAACAACCGAAGGGTGGCCAATGGTTGATCCAAAGCTCCATCGAAGTAGGTTTCCGGCAGCCCCAGATCACGGGCTATGGGGCGGTGAAGCGCGACACTCAATCGGTGCGCGACCTCGAAATACGCGATCAGGCTTTCCCGAAAACCCGGGATGTCCGGCCAGACATTAACGGCCCGAAACGGCTCTCCGGCCCGTATCCTTGGATCGTCAGCGGCCAAATCGAGACCCATATTGAAGGCCTCTTTCTGGTCTGGTGCGGCCATGTCCAGGCTTTCAGAGCCCATCGGAGACCATCCTCGATTGGATCCCACGGACCGGATGTCAAGCTTCGCCTTGTCCGCGGTCGGAAGGGCAAAGAACGCGTCCGCTCTGTTGAAAACCCTGGCAATCAGGTCGCCAGACACCCCGTGATTTTCCAACAGAATGAAGCCAACCGTCCGACAGGCCTGACCCAACTGGTTTGCGAAAGCATCAGGATCCGCCCCGTAGCTGGACCAATCCAATACCGGGATCATGCTGCGGCAGCCTCTGCGGGGCGGCGGCGTGGCGAGCCAATAAAGCGGTCCATTGTGTCGGCCACACGCCGCAAATGCTTCTTGCGGCTCTCATCAGTCGAACTGTCCATGAGGTAATGCGCAGCAAAGGCCTTGCGGAGCGGCTTGGCGCACAAAAAACCGATGCCCCGAAACAGTGTGCGTTTTCCCGGCGCACCGATTATCGTTGTTAGCCACCAACTGGCCCCGCAGGTGGTGAAAACGGCCAGTGCCTTTATGTGTTGCAAGCCCGGTCGGATTGTCTTGTGATCGCAGTCGGGCATCAGGAACGCAACGTCAGGCAGCAATACCCGATCAAGCCACCCTTTCAACATCGCGGGCAACCCGTACCACCAGGTCGGATACACAAACACCAATGTATCCGCCCAACGAACATCCTCCACGTCGCGAGCGACCGGCTCCAGGTTAGCGGGGCAATCCAAGTAGCCGTCCAACTCGCCTCCGGTCAAAACAGGCGAAAACTGTTCGCGGTAAAGGTCCCGAACGCGGTATTCGGCACCGCCCTCCCGCAGTCTTTCGGTCACAACATCCAATACGGCTGCATTGAAACTGTCCACTTTGGGATGGCAAAAAACGACCAACGCACGCATCTATAATGCCTCCATTTCGCGTTTGACTTTGGTCAGAAACTGACTGCGACGGGCCTCATCGGCTCGGTTCATATCGTATAGCGCAAGATATCGCATCTTCTTGGGGCGGCAGACATGCCAAACCGCGCGGGTGACACAATGGCGCGGCGGATCGCCCGCGAAATAGGCGCGCATCCGAGTGCCGCCATAGGTTGTGACCGCGGCAAGCTTCTGGACATGGGTCAGATTGGGTCGAACCCGCCCATCTTCCAGCCGGAAAGACACGCCGGGCAAGAAAACGCGGTCGAGAAAACCTTTCAGAATCGCAGGATAGCCAAAGTTCCACACTGGAAAAACCATCACCAAGGCATCGGCGGCACGGATCCGGTCGATATAGGACTGCAAGGCCGGTCGATCGGCAGCCTCATCATGGTACGCGCGACGCTCATCTGCCGACAGAACCGGGTTAAAGCCTTCGGCATTCAAGTCGCAATCATCAACCTCCCAGCCACGGCCCCGCAAGGACTCCAAGACCTGCCCATGCAGGGCCGCCGAATAGCTTTCCGCACATGGATGCGCAAAAAGGACCAGCGCCCGGGTCACACCAAAAGCCTCTTTCTTATTGGCTTAAATACTTCCGGGGGGAATTGCCCGCATGGGCAAGGGGGGCAGGCAGCCCCCAATTGGGCAAAACCCATCATTCCGCAGCCCGGATCTTGGGATAGCTGTACATCCGATCAAACGCCCAGTTCGGATCATCCCATGCGATCATCTTGCCAGGGTTCAGCAGGCCCTTCGGGTCGGCCTCCCGCTTGAATGCCAATTGTCTGTCGTCAACCGTCTGGCGCCCGCCTTCCTCCAATGTGTAGCGATGCGGGTTAAAGATCATTGCACCGATCTTTTCGTGGTAGGCTACGATGTCATCCAACCGCTCTTCCGTGGTGAACTTCACCAGAGTCAGTCCGGCGAAGATCACCTGCCCATGGTCCCGGATCACTTCCAGATGCTGCAAAAGCTCGCCCGGGAAAGCCTGCCGGATCTCTTCGACCTTCGCCACGTCCGGACCATAGCGGACCTGCAGATAGGTGATCGATGGATCCACCTTCAAGGCCCGCAGGGTCGTGTGGTTCCAGCCATATTCGAACACCGGGCCAGGACTGCGCGCCCATCCGGTCTCGTCATCGGAGCGATAGATTAGGCGACACCCCTCCCGCCGCCCCAGGAAGGTGTGGAAAGCGTCCATCGCATGGGGCGCCACCATCAGGCCGACCAAATTATCGGACTGGGTCACATGTGGCTTCACCCGCTGGAAATAGTCATGCGCGACAGGCGCTTCAAAGACCGTGGCCAGCTTGATCAACAGGCCATCTTCTGCAGCAATCTCTTGAGCGAACGCCGCCGCTTTGCCAAAATCTTCGGTTGCTACGAAAAGGTGCACCCAATCATAAGCCGGAGCCAAGGGCATCTCGATTTCTGTGATGATGCCGTTGGTGCCGTAAGCGTGGCTGACGCGGGCCAACTCCTCGCCCGTAAATTCAAGGGTCCGGGGTTCTTCTTCCATCGTCACAACGCGCAGCCGCAGGATGTTGCCCAGATCCCTGAGCGACCCCCAGGTGCAGGATCCGACACCACCAGACCCGCCCGCGATGAAGCCGCCAATTGTGGCCGTGGCCCAGGTGCTGCTGAACATCCGGATCTCTTGTCCGCTGTCGGCGATGCAGGCGGCATCCAGATCACAAAGCAAACAGCCTGGTTCGACGATCACCCGTCCGGGATGGATCTCTTTGACGGCGGCCATGTTCTTCAAGTGCAGGATGCAACCGCCCGCCAGCGGCATGGCCTGTCCGTAATTTCCGGTTCCGGCCCCCCGTGTGGTCACCGGCACGTCATGGGCATAGCAGGTCCGCAAGACCTCGATCACTTCTGCTTCATCCTTCGGCGCGACGACGAAATCGGCCACCAAATGGTCCAGCCGTGTTTTCAGCACCGGCGAATACCAGAAGAAATCACGGCTTTTGGCTTTCAGTGAGACCGGGTTTTCATCGATCTCCATATGCGAAAGGGCAGCCTTGGCGGCGGCTATGTTCGGGGTCATGCGGGCTCCATCAGCGGGTCAAGCTCGGCATAGTCGGGCAAGGTTCGATTGATCACCTGTCCACCGCGCAAGACAATGCGGTCGGCTTGCGGGCGTGAGAAAAGCTCCGTCCAGTTTCGGGCCTTGCAGATCACCAGATCTGCAGGCGCTCCGACAGCGAGGCTTGCTGGCGCAAATCCGCAGCTTTCAGCGGGCCGACCGGCAAAGCTCAAGGCCCAGTCATCGCGGCTATGGTCCAGATGGCCGATGCGCGTGGCCTGTCGCATGACCTCCAGCATATCCATATCGCCATAGGCATAGAATGGATCGCGGGTATTGTCCGAAGCAAAGCTGACCCGGGTCCCTCGCGCCGCCATTTCATGGACCAATGTGATCCCCCTGTTCCTGGGCGTCCGGTCCGCATGACGGTCCTGCAGGTATAGATTGCACATGGGCAAAGACACGACGTTCAGGCCCGCCTTCGCAACCAAATCCAACGTGTCCAAAGCCCGCGCTTCATCTTGGGTCGAAAGCGAGCAGCAATGGCCAACTGTCACAGGCGCGTCGAACCCCGTCTCTAGCACGGCTTCGGCGATGGCCCGCAGCGTTTCGCTCGAAGGATCCATCGTTTCGTCCACGTGGAAATCGGCATGCAGGCCCAGTTCGCCTGCGAGGTTCAGAAAGCCCGTCACACGCGCGGCGAGGTCGTCCATCGGATAGGTGACCATGCCCAGAACGCCGCCATTCTGCGCGACAAGGTCAGCCGTGTGCCGGAACGGGCCATCGGTCGAAAACCTGTCGCACCCGATAAGGCAAACGCCCTGCAGCGCGATCCGATCTGCCCAGTCTGCCCGCAGCTCCGCAAAAACGGGCCAGGTGATGTCGTCTTGCGGCGGGATGCTGTCCAGATGGGTACGGACTGCGCGGGTCCCATGGGCATAGGCGCATCGCAGCGAAAATTCAGCCCGCTGGCGCACATCCTTGGCTGTCCAATGGGCCACGCGGTCCGCGCCCACGGTTTGCAAAGCACCGTCAAATGTGCCGTCCGGATTTGCAGCGCGCGGCCAGATGTGACCCTTGTCCAGATGGGTGTGCATATCGACGAAGGCCGGAAACACCATCGCGCCCGCCATATCCACCGCCATCGGTTGAGCGTCTGCGATCACACCGTCAGCGACGGAAAGGTCAGTTAGGATCAGATCCCCGGGCTTATCCAGAAGGCAGGCTGGGATGTGAACGTTTTGCAGGGTGAAGGGGCCGCTGGGCAGGACGCGGAAATCCATCACCCTTCCCGAGACAGGGCACTTTCGTGCCAATTCCGCAGGGATAAATGCGCGATCAACGCCGTCGCCGCGAAGACCATGATCCCCAAGCCGGAGATCAGGAACAGTGATGCGTAAAGCCGCGCGAAGTTATATCGATAGCTCGCCTCCAGCAGGGTCGAGGCAAGGCCAAGCCCGGTGCCGGACCGACCGATGACAAACTCTGCCACCACGGCACCGATCAGGGCCAGTCCGCCCGCGATCTTCAGCCCGCCCAGGAAGAAGGGCAAGGCCGAGGGCACGTCCAGAAAGATCAGCCTCTGCCACCGGGTTGCGCCGTAGATCGTCATCAGGTCACGCAAATTGTGGTCTGCGCTTTTCAGACCAATTGTTGTATTCGACAGGATCGGAAAAAAGGCCACGATCCAGGCGCAAATCAGGGCCGCAGCAAAAGCACTGTCGACATAGATCTGGATCAAAGGCGCCACAGCGATCACCGGTGTGACCTGCAGGATGACCGCATAGGGGAACAGCGACATTTCTGCCCACTTCGACTGAGTAAACAGCACGGCCAGCGCCACGCCGCCAATGATGGCAAAGACCAGAGCATAGAGGGTCAATCGAAGCGTCACCAGGGCGGCCGCCGACAGAAGTGGCCAGTCCGTGAAGAGGGTTTGAAACACCAGAACCGGGCTTGGCAGGATGTAATGGGGGACCTCGTTCAACGTGACATAGAGATGCCAGGCCAGCAGTGCGAGCGCCATCACCACGCCCGGCAAAGTCCACTTTGCGATGCCCTGGATCCGGGCGATCTGCTGGCGCCGCACTTCATCGCGGTCTTCCGTTGTGGCGGGCGCGTCGGAAACCAGTGTCATGCGGCCACTCCTATGGCATCGTGCAATGCGTCCGATGCGGCGCGGCAATGCGCGGCATATTCCGGCGTGGTGCGGAAGGCTTCCGCCCGCGGATAAGGCTCATCCACATCCAAGGTGCGGATCACGCGACCCGGGCGCGCGGCCATCACCACAATGCGGTCACTCAGGAACACGCTCTCAAAAACGGAATGGGTGACGAAGATCACGGTGCATCCGATCTTTTCCTTTAAGGCCAGCAGATCATTGTTCAGCTTGAACCGGGTGATCTCGTCAAGCGCGGCAAAGGGTTCGTCCATCAGGATGATCCGGGGGTTGGTCACCAGCGCTCGGGCAATGGAGACCCGCATTTTCATACCGCCCGACAGTTCGCGGGGATAGGATTGGGCAAACCCTTCTAGCCCGACCAACTCCAGCGCGTTGTTGATCCGGTCGCGCACTTCGCTGCCAGCCTCGCCGCGCAGGCGGAACGGCAGCGCCACGTTCTTGGCCACGCTGGCCCAAGGCATAAGCGTTGGTTCCTGGAACACAACGCCCAGATCACCTTGACCAAGCCCGTTGGCCCATTCGATCCGCCCGGTCGTGGGCCGCATCAGGCCCGCGATCAGCCGAAGGGCTGTAGACTTGCCACAGCCCGATGGGCCGAGGAGTGACAGGAAATCGCCCTGGTTCACATCGAGGTTCAACCCGCGCAAGGCCACCACGTCTCCGCCGAAAACCTTGTCAACGGCAGAGACCTTCAGGAGCGGTGCGCGGGACGGTCGGTCAGTCATGCGAAAGGTTTTAGTTCGAAGGCTTCAGATCCATTCCAACGCCTTTGCCCACAAAATCTGTGGAGAAGGAGGCCTGCCAGTCGATACCCTCTTCGATCACGCCGGCCGCGACCATCTTGTCGTAGAAATCGCTGACCTTTTGTTCGGTGATGACACCAATGCCCAGGGTCTCGGCGTCGCCCGATTCCACGATCCCTTGGCTTTTCATCTTGTCGATGGCGTAAGCGATCTTGTCATCCGTCATTTCGGGATTGGCAGTCTTGATCGCCTCGTTCGCGGCGGCATTGTCGCCATAAAGGTAATTGTACCAGCCCTTGATCGAGCCCTCTACAAAGCACGCGACGGCTTCAGGCTTGTTCTCAATCGTATCGGCCATGGTTTCGATTGTCGTGGCATAGGTCGAATATCCGGCATCCGCGATCAGGAAGACGTTCGGGGCAAATCCACCTTCTTTTTCCACCAGGTAGGGCTCAGAGCTCAGATAACCCTGCATGCCGGTCCGCTTGTCCGCCAGAAATGGGCCAGGGTTGAAGGTATAGGGAAGACGCTGTTCTGCCGTGAAGCCGTGTTCGGCGATCATCCACTGGTAAAAGCTCTGATAGCCATTGTCGCCGATTAGAAGGGTGAGGTCCTTCAGGTCCTCCCATGTTTCGGCCTCGCCCGGATGGGACACGATCACTTGGGGATGTTTCTGGAAAATGGCCGCAACCGCGACCACAGGGATATTCTCTTTCACTGCCAGAAAGGCCTGCAACATGTCGCCGCCCATGTGGAAGTCGAGCTTACCGGCAAGCAGAAGCTGGCGGTTATTCACCTGTGGGCCGCCCATGACGATTTCCACGTCAAGTCCGCATTCTGCATAGGTGCCATCGGCGACGGATTGATAGAAGCCGCCATGCTCTGCCTGGGCCAACCAGTTGGTGCCAAAGACCATCTTTTCAGCATGTCCGTCGGCCAAGGCTGGGCCTGCGATCATCATGGCGCTCAGGCCGACTGTCAGAAGCTTTTTCATTGTTCATTCCCCACTAGCGATGACGCCTGACGTTAGCTTTGGGCCGGGCAGGTGCCACCGGCAGCCGCGGCTAACGTGTGCAGCTTACGAACCGTTGCAACGAAAACCAGCAAAACCAGTATTCAGTGCCTATGATTTGTGCATTGTGGGCCAGTGGGGAAACGGTAGGATGCTTGCATTGGGACCTGCGGCCCGGGGGAATGGACAGAAGACGACATGCGCAAAATGCTAACGCCCTCCACGATTCGAGCGCCCTTCGCGCGCTATGCCCATGGCGTAGAGGTGCCAGCGGGGTGGCGTTTGGTGGTGACATCTGGCCAGTTGGGCATCGCGCCCGACGAAGTGATACCGAAAGGCGCGCGAGAACAGGCAGACCTGATCTTTCGCGCATTGACCGCCATCTTGGCCGAGGCTGGCATGGTACCTCGCGATGCGATCCGCCTGAATGCTTTTGTGACGGATCGGGCCCACATGGCGGATTACATGGCCGCCCGCGATGCATGGTTGGCCGAAGTCTCCGATGATGCCTTGCCCGCCTCAACCCTGGTTATTGTGTCTGGCTTCACCCGCCCCGAATTCTTGGTAGAGGTCGAGGTGACCGCCGCCGCGCCCGCATAGTTTGAGGGCGGCCAGTTTATCCGGGGGGACCGATGGGCTAGACCAAAGGCATGTCCTTCATCTTACCCAATCTTGTGGATCTCGCGAACCAGCCGTTTGACAGCATCATTGATGTGCGATCACCGTCGGAATTTGCGGAAGATCACATTCCGGGCGCGGTGAACTTGCCTGTTCTATCCGATGAAGAGCGGGCAGAGGTCGGCACCATTTATGTGCAGGACAGTCCTTTCCGGGCGCGCAAGCTGGGCGCGGCGTTGGTGGCTCGTAATGCGGCCTGCCATCTGGAGGGGCCATTGGCCGACCGGGATGGGGGTTGGCGCCCGCTGGTCTATTGCTGGCGCGGCGGGCAACGGTCGGGCTCCTTCGCGTCAATCCTGGCACAGATCGGCTGGCGGGTGGAGGTGCTGGCGGGAGGTTATCAGAGCTATCGCCGCGCTGTCGTGGATATGCTTTATGCACAGCCAGTCCGGCATCGGATCGTGCTGCTGGATGGACATACAGGTACCGGCAAAACGGAGGTTTTGCAGCGGATCCAAGCGATGGGACACCAGGTTTTGGACCTTGAAGGACTGGCCAATCACCGAGGTTCGGTTCTTGGACCATGCGAAGGGGGGCAGCCGTCCCAGAAGACCTTTGAGAGCCATATAGCCATGGTCTTGGCCGAAACGGATGTCGACCTTCCGCTGTTTGTCGAGGCGGAGTCGAGCAAGGTCGGAGAGCGGCTCGTTCCGCCGCAACTTTGGACAGCGATGCGACGGGCGCCGCGGATCCGGCTGGAGGCGGGGCCGGATGACCGCGCCGCGTACTTGGCCAGGGCTTATCAGGATCTGACCGCTGAACCGGACGTGCTGATGGATCGGCTCGCAAAGCTATTGCCCTTTGTCGGTCGGGAGCGTTTGGGGGAGTGGGAAACTCTGGTCCAACGCGGGGCATTTGAAGCCTTGGCGCGGGATCTGATCGCACGACACTATGATGCGCGATATGCAAAGAGCGTCAAACACCGTCCGGCTGAGGAACGAATTTCTGTTTCGCTTTCCCCTGATGGTCTTGCCGCAGCGGCGCGAGCCGTTGTTGAAAAGGCCGGTATGTTGGAAACTTGCACGGACCAAATTGGCTAATTTTGCCTCCGGCGGAAGTATTTTTTGCCAATAAGAAAGAGCAGGGGGGATCAGGAAGCCTAGCTGAGTTTGATCATTGGCGCTTCTGCGGTGATTTCACCGATGAGACCTGCCCGATAGCCGGCCCCTTGTAATTGGGTAAGGAGCGATGCGGCGTCGCTGGCGGCGACAGCGGCCAATAAACCGCCTGACGTTTGCGGGTCGAAGAGGAGATCCACCGCCGGGCCGGTTATTGTGCTGTCGATGTTGGATGACGTGTCTTGCTTATTGGCCGGGGTGAGCGTGGATTGCATGCCTTGCCCGGCAAGATCCAAGGCCCCGTTGAACAGCGGGATCTCGTTGACCTGAAGGTGCGCGCCTGTTTTCGAAGCCTGGCACATCCGCAGAAGGTGACCGGCCAGCCCAAAACCTGTAACGTCGGTCATGGCGTGGGCGTGAGAAAGGATCGCTGCCGCATCTGCCTGAGGCATGGCCATTGTTCGCCAGAGGTTGGCTATATCTGCGCCCTTGGCCCGATACTGCATTTCAGCCGCCAGCAGGACACCGGACCCGATCGGCCGTGTGAGCAGCAACTTGTCACCCGGACGGGCGCCGCTTAAGCGAATGGGGGCATTTCCGCAAAGCCCAGTGAGCGAAAACCCAATCGTCAGTTCCGCGCCCAGGGTGGTGTGTCCACCGACAAGTTCAGCGCCCACAGATCTTAGTGCCGCCACTGCGGTCTGGGTGATTTCTTGTAAGGTCGCGGCCTGCATTTCAGCTGACATGCGCGGCAGGATGATCGTGGCGGTGGCGGCCTGTGGCTCTGCGCCCATGGCCCAGATGTCCCCCATCGCGTGGTAGACTGCAATGCGGGTGAGTATCACGGGATCGTCGGTGAGTGCGCGGAGATGATCGGTGGTCAACACCTGGAGCCTTTGGCCCAGGTCCAGCACCGCAGCGTCGTCACCCGCGGTCACTGTCACGTCCTGGCGCTCGGGAGCCGGCAGTTCGGTTAAGATCTGGTTTAGCGTGCTGCCGGAGACTTTCGCGCCGCAGCCACCGCAAAGCGGTTTTTCGGACAAAGCTTGGGCAACGCCCGCTGCCACGGGGCCGCGTGGCGAGGCTTGTGCCATTCGGGGCAGGGTGCTGAGCTTGTGCATAAAATCGCGGTCGATTTTGTCTTTCAGCCGCCACAGCCAGGGGCCGGACGGGTTGATACCGTAGCCTTCCGCTATCGCGTCCTTGCCGCCGAGAGAGATCAGCTTCAGGAAACGTTTCTGTGGCTTGAAGACGCGGCGCGGACCGCGGGACAGATCGGCCCGAAGGTTTGCCAGAAGGATGGGGGCCTGGCGGACGGCGAACACTCCAGCCTTTGGTCGGGGACTGCCCTTCATGTGGGCACAATCCCCGGCGGCATAAATGGAGTGGTCGCTCACCGAACGCAGGAACCGGTCGACGGTCAGGAAGCCGGCCTCATGTTCCAAGCCCTGGTGGGCCAGCCAGTCATGAGGGCGGGCGCCGGCGGCGCCAATCGTGAGTTCTGCAGGTATGACATCGTTGGTTTCGGTCACGACGCCTTCGGCGGTTAGCCTTTGGACGGAGCACTGTTCTTTCAGCACTATCGATGCCGATTTTAGACGATCTCGCAGCTGGGTTTGCGATTTCTCGTCGGCGCCTTGCAAAGCGGTGGCGCGTTCAATGATGCAGATATGTGGCGAAACACCCATGTCTGTCAGGCGATGATGCATGGCCAAGGCAAGTTCGCAGCCTGCGACCCCGCCGCCAATCACCGCCACCTGGCCGGTTTTTTCGCCGGATTTCACCCGGGCGATGTAGGCATCCCATGCATCGGCGAACCGGTCCAAAGGCTTCGCGCCGATCCCATAATCTCTGAAACCGGGCAGGTCCGGCATATCGGCGGTGATGCCCACATCGATGGAGGCCACATCGTACCGGATTGGTGGTCGCCCCGGTACGTGGATTTGCTTTGCCTTTAGGTCGAGCCCTGCTGCCTTGCCCAGAATGAGCCGCGCG
This sequence comes from Pseudomonadota bacterium, assembly GCA_038526275.1. Taxonomy (GTDB): domain Bacteria; phylum Pseudomonadota; class Alphaproteobacteria; order Rhodobacterales; family Rhodobacteraceae; genus 188UL27-1. The sequence continues at coordinate 17,274 of JBCBGY010000078.1, forward strand.
CCTGCGAAACGCGCCAGGCGCACCAAGTCGATCATCAGATCGTCCCGACCATAGTGGCCTGCCACATGACCTGGCAGCATTCCGGTGTAGGGGGCAACGGGATCGGGATTGATCAGGGTCAGCCGAGCCCCTGGCAGCGGTGCCATTCCCCATTGACGCAAGACAAGCGCATGGGCATGCCCTCCGCCAATGAAGACGAGATCGCGGGTAAGGGGTATGGGACTGTCCATCGAGCCAAGCTCCACTATTTGATCCCGCAATTAGCGCGGTCCGGAAAGAGGGAACAAGCCAATGTGGCCCCAGCACTATACACGATGGGGTGTGTTGGCCCTGGCCTTGGTCCTGGGCGGCTGGTCTTGGTGGGGGCTGGAACGCTTGCGCGGATCTGTTGACCGGGCGCCGATGGTCATTGGTGAAACACCTGCGACCCTTTATGCGGGCCGATCAGACGACCCCCAGCCAGTTGTGGTAATGGCCCACGGCTTTGCGGGGTCGCGTCAGTTCATGGAAGCTTTGGCGCTGACCGTGGCGAGGGCAGGCTATCCTGTCCTGTCCTATGACCTGCTGGGGCACGGGCGCAATCCCGGGCGCATGTCGCCCGAGATCAACCACATAGAGGGCACGACGCGCGGTTTGATGGATGAACTGGCCCGAGTGGTTGCCGCGGCCCGCACTGTGCCGGGCGGGTCCGGCGAGGTCGTGCTGCTCGGCCATTCCATGGCGACCGACGTGGTGATCCGGGAAAGTTTGCGGAACGGTGCCGTACGGGGCGTGATCGCCATTTCGATGTATTCTGAGGCGATTACAGCAACAGACCCCCAGCGGCTTCTTATCCTGGCCGGTGAATGGGAGCCGCACCTGCGCGCTTTTGCGGAAGGGGCCTTGCAGTTGGTCGATGCCGACGCGGAGGAAGGGCAAACTGCCGTCGATGGCGCAGTTTGGCGGCGGGCGACCTTTGCTCCAAATGTCGAACATGTTGGTGTTCTCTACGCTGCAACCACATTTGATGAGGTTCTGGGATTTCTGGCCGAAACGTTTGGACGGGAAAATACCGGGTCACCGGCCCTTGGATATGGAACCCGACTTGCCGTTCTGTTGGGAGCGATATTGCTGGCCGGATGGGCGATCCTGACGGCATTGCCACAGGGCGCCGCAGTGCCGCGACACATATCCGGGCGAACATTCGCAGCGGCAACTTTGGCACCGGCCCTGTTGGCGCCGTCCCTCGCGGCACTGTCCAATTACGTGTTGGATCCGGTGCAGGTGATCGCGTATCTCGCATTGCATTTCGGCCTTTACGGTTTGATCCAGCTCGCGCTGCTTTGGCGGTTTCGATCTGAGTTCAATCATAGCTGGGCGGCAGGTTTGCTGATCGCGTTCGGGATCGGCGTTTTTGGAATGGCGCTCGACCGGTTCGGGGCCAGTTTCTTTCCGTCACCCGCGCGGTGGCCCCTGATCGGATTGCTTTTGATCGGAACGCTGCCGTGCATGTGGGGCGACGCCATTCTGACGCAAGCGAGCACAGCCCCAGTTCTGCGCCGGATCCTCGCACGATTGGCTCTTATCCTGTCGCTGGTTCTGTCGATCCCATTGGGCCCCGAGCGGTTTTATCTCATGTTCATGGTTCTTCCGGTGATCGTCCTGTTCTTTTTGGTCTTTGCCACCATGGGCGGCTGGGTCGGGCGCCGCATGGGCGCCTGGAGTCAAGGATTGGGGCTGGGGGCGCTTTTGGCTTGGTCGATTGCTGTCAGTTTCCCGCTATTTGCCGGCTGACTTAAGGAACAAGCCATTGCCCTGTCCAATCCTCGGACCGGCGAAAGAG
>JBCBGY010000079.1:0-19090 GCA_038526275.1 Pseudomonadota bacterium
TCGACCTTCCTGCGTATTCTGTTGGATCAGGAAAGCCCGACATCAGGCTCAATCGAGGTCGATGGCGAACTGTTCACCGGTGAACCCTGCCCGACCCGTGGCATCGTCTTCCAGCGCTATTCGGTCTTTCCGCACATGACCGTCCGCGCCAATATCGTTGCAGCCACAGCCTTCAGCCAAGGCACTTGGGGTTGGCTCTTCGGGGACGAAAAACGCAAAGCCCAGGAAGAGGCGCAGACGACCCTAGATCGGATCGGCCTGGGCCATGTGGCGCTGCAATATCCAGCCTCGCTGTCAGGGGGCATGCAACAGCGGCTGGCCATCGCCCAAGCCTTGGCGGGGAAACCGCGCATTCTGCTGTTGGATGAACCCTTCGGCGCGCTCGACCCGGGCACGCGCCTGTCGATGCACGAATTCCTGGAACAGTTGCGCAATGAAACCGGCATGACGGTCTTCATGGTCACCCACGACCTGGAAGAGGCTTTCAAGCTCGGCGACCGCGTTTTGGTCTTTGACAAACCCGTTTGGGACCCGGAAAACCCGGAGACCAACGCGGCAACCATCACGTACGACTTTGATGCCCGGAACAACGGCATCCCCTTCCAAGCTCTTCAGGAGAACACCAATGTTTTCAAATCCGACTGATCGCAGCCGGTCTCATCACCCGACTGACTGCAGCATCTCGGATCGGCGGCATCACCACCCGGACCTGACCAAACTACAGGGCTGGAAGGCCGCGCAACGCGAAGCCAACATCCCTGAAACCGAATGGGAGAAGGAAAAAGCTTGGGCCTTGCGCATGGGCCTGACCGGTTCGGACAGTCTGGAAGATAAGACAATCCCCACATTCGCCCGGGGTGAGTTGCCACACTATGCCGGGATCAACACATTCCTGAAAGCGCCCTACACCGAAGATGTGACCGACGTTGGCAACTACGACGCCACCGTTCTGGGCGCCCCTTTCGATGGCGGCACGACCTACCGGCCCGGCACGCGGTTCGGGCCGCAGGGCGTGCGCAAGATCAGCGCGCTTTACAATCCGTACAATTACGAGATTGGCGTGGATCTGCGCGAAGAGATGACGCTTTGCGACGCGGGCGACATCTTTACGATCCCCGGCAATATTGAAAAGACGTTCGACCAGATCAGCCGCGCCGTCAGCCACGTGTTCAGTTCCGGCTCGCTACCGATCATCATCGGGGGCGATCATTCGATAGGCTTTCCGTGTGTCCGCGGCATTGCGGAATGCACCTCTAAGAAGATCGGAATTGTCCATTTCGACCGCCATGCCGACATCCAGGAAAAAGATCTGGACGAGCGCATGCACACAACGCCCTGGTTCCATTCGACCAACCTGCCCAATGTGCCCGCCAAGAACCTAGTGCAGGTCGGGATCGGCGGCTGGCAGGTCCCGCGCGAAGGCGTGAAGGTCGCCCGCGAACGCGAGACCAACATCATCACCATGACCGACATGGAAACCCTGGGCATCGACAAGACAGCCGAGATGGCGCTGGAAATGGCCTGGGACGGAGTCGACATGGTTTATATGTCCTTCGACATAGACAGCATCGATTGCGGCTTTGTGCCTGGCACCGGCTGGCCGGAACCTGGCGGGTTCCTTCCGCGAGAAGCTCTGGCGCTGGCCAGCAAGGTCGCCGCCGAAGGCATTTGCGGCATGGAGTTGGTCGAGGTCTCTCCGCCTTATGATCAGTCCGAAATCACCGCTTTGATGGGCACCCGCGTGATTGTCGACGTGCTAGGGGCATTGGTTTCGAACAATAAAATGGGTGCCCATAAAGGGCATATCGACAAACCGGTCAGCATCCCCATGGGCGACTATTCCGAGGAAACCCATGGCCGCCGCTGGGGCACGCCTGCGAATCCAAACCGGAGCGTCTGACATGCCCCATGATCACAGCCATGCCAGCTTGGGGCACAATGCCTCTGCGGACCACCTGCACTCCCACATGCTGCCAGAGGACGAGGCCGCCGATCTGCAGGTTTTCACCGATCAGTTCATCGACGGATTTGTGCAGGCCAAGGACAAGATGGCCTATCTGCGCATCGCCGGCGTCCCAACGGAAATCGACGCCCCTGACGGCGGTCCAACCATGAAACTGGTCGATGTGACATTGACCACCGAATGGCAGGTCGGAACTGCGTCGCCTTCGTTCGGCTCCCGCGAACTGAGCTACCTGCCCTATCCCGGCGAGATGGTGACTGAACGCACGAATCTCGGCTTCATCTACGTTTCGCTCAACGCCAAACAGACGGTGGACCTGCGCGATTTGATGCGCGAGAAGCTTCAACAAGTCGAATAAGGGCAAGGTTTTGCCGGTCTAGCGAAATTTGCGCCAGCCCGTATTGGCTCGATTCAGGGCGCAACTATCTCTGCAACATGAAGGTAAAAACGAACGACACCGCCAATCAGCTACACTGGCGTCATATCTTCCGCGTGACCGCCCTTGCGATGGTCTCGTCTGGCGCGGCCTGGTCCGCAGAATGTCCGGCTGATGAGACCTACTGCCAGCCAATTGTGGCATGTGTTCCCAGCACAGGTGAATCCTTTCGCGGCTTTGCGGTCGGCCTTGAGGAGGGCAAATTCTTCCTTCAATCCGGCAAGTCAATTTGCGGAGGGCTTTGGCAAAACGGTCCGGATGGTACCGGCGCCGCCATAATGAACTGCGAAGACGACCGCAATGCCAGGGCCACCTTCGAATATTTCGAAAGAGAAACCGGAACCGTTGTGGGCAAGGGTGAATTCGATGATGGCACGGTGATCGAATACTGGACCGGCAGCAACCTCGCCGCCTATTTTGAGCGTACGGATCCGGCGGATGTACAACCGATCTCCTGCAATCCGACCGATCTGATCTCGTAAGCCTCCGGCCTACCTTCTGAGGCCGAACCGCTTGGTCTGGTTGAACCGTCGGGAGCCTCCGGCGGAAGTATTTGGACCAATAAGAAAGAGCGATACGCTCGCGAATAAACTCAACCGTTCGCCAGGTCGCGCAAAACCATGTGACCCGGAGTTACCTCGTCATAGACCGACGGAACGGGCTCGTAGTCGAGCGGAAATACCGGCGACGGGATCGGCTTGAAGTTGAGATCCCTCTCGGTCTTGCGCTGTCTCGGATCGGCCACGGGCACAGCCGACAGCAGATCGCGGGTGTAGGGATGCCTTGGATCCTCAAAGATCGCAGATCTCGGCCCGATCTCGACGATCCGGCCCAGATACATGACGGCCACGTGGTGGCTGACACGCTCGACCACCGCCATGTCATGGCTGATGAACAAAAGCGCAATGCCGAGGTCGGCTTGCAACTGGATCAACAGGTTCAGAACCTGCGCCTGGATCGAGACGTCCAGCGCCGAAACAGCCTCATCCGCGACAATCAGCTTGGGGTTCAGTGCCAGCGCCCGGGCGATGGCAACCCGCTGCCGCTGCCCGCCCGACAATTCGTGCGGAAACCGATTGAGGAAGCTGCGCGGCAGGTTCACCCGGTCAAACAGATCGGCCACGCAATCCTGCACGGCACTGCCCGACGCAAGCCCGTAATTCCGGATCGGCTCGGCCACCTGATCCACCAGGCGCATTTGCGGGTTGAGCGAGGCAAACGGATCCTGAAACACCATCTGCATGTCGCGCCGCGCATCCCGCAACTGGTTGGGAGATAAGCTGCGAATGTCCGTGCCCCCCAGCCGGATCTCGCCGGATAAGGGCTCCACAAGCCGCAGGATCGACCGCCCGGTCGTAGATTTGCCACAGCCCGATTCCCCGACCAAAGAAAGGGTCTGCCCGGCCTTTAGCGAAAAGGACACATCCTCAACCGCATGGACCTGCGCCACTGTCCGGCGGAAAAATCCGCCCTTCACGGCGAACCGCGTGATCAGGTTTTTCACCTCCAGCAGGGTTTCTGCATCTTCCCGAACGGGCGGTGGGGGCGGCGTATCTTCCCCCATGATGTGCAAGGGCTCGGGCGCCGATTTGCCTTTCATCTCGCCCAATTTCGGCACCGCCGACAACAAAGCCCGGGTGTAGGAATGCTGCGGATCCTCAAAGATCTGCTCAACCGGGCCTTCTTCGACCTTATTGCCGCGGAACATCACCACGACCCGATCGGCAACCTGGGCAACCACGGCCATATCATGGGTGATGAACAGAACCGCTGTCCCTGTTTCGCGCTTTAACCGATCAATCAGCGCCAAAATCTCGGCCTGGATCGTCACGTCCAAAGCCGTTGTCGGTTCGTCGGCAATCAACAACCTGGGCTCACAGGCCAAGGCCATGGCAATCACCACTCGCTGGCGCATACCGCCCGACAATTCATGGGGATACTGCTTCAACCGCCGCTCCGGTTCGGGGATCCGCACCCGCCGCATCAGTTCCAGCGCCCGTTCCCGCGCTTCTGACCGGCTCAGCCCCTTGTGAACCCGCAACCCTTCCGTCAACTGCCGCTCGATCGTGAAGACAGGGTTCAGGGCGCTCATGGGCTCCTGGAAGATCATGGCGATCTCATTGCCGCGGATCTGCCGCATCAACGCATCATCCGAGGCGGCCACATCGATGGTCTCTTCGTCTGATCGCCGTACTTTGAGAGATCCATTGGCAATCCGTCCACCGCCAAATTCCACCAACCGGATCAAAGACAGGGAGGTGATCGACTTTCCCGAACCACTTTCGCCAACCACGCAAACGGTTTCCCCCGACCCGATCTGGAACGAGACATCTTCCACACCCACAACCAACCCGCTGTTGGTCTCAAACTCGACCCGTAAATTCTCAATCGAAACGAGTGGATCATCCAGCATATCTTCTCCTCAAAGTCGGCAGGCGGCGGTGGGGGATCCTGCGGGCGGGTGGGCCGATGTGCGTAGCACGAGGTTCACCCCAGCCCGCTAGCTGCCACGGTAGGTCGAATAGCCGTAAGGTGAAAGCAAAAGCGGCACGTGATAGTGCGCCGCCGCATCCATGGCGAACCGAACAGGGACATCGCCCAAAAACCGCGCAGCATCTGCAGGCAAGACCCGGTCCAGATAGGGCCCAGCTCGAAACACCAACTCATAACCGCCCAGCTTGAATTTTGCCTCGGGCAGGATCGGCCCCTCCGTCCGTCCGTCGGCATTTGTCACGGCTTCAGCAATCTTGCGATGGGAATTGCCCGAAACGCGGTAGAGCCAGATCTCCAAACCCTCTGCCGGGCAGCCTCGCGCCGTGTCCAAAACATGCGTTGTAAGATATCCTGCCATGACCCGTGCCTCGCTGCCGCCGCGCCCATCAAGGCGGCAAAAGCAAACCTGCGCAAGACGAAAACCCGGGCCAGCCTTTTTCCAGTTGTCCTGACCCGCCAAAGCCCGTTCAAATAGCCCCCGACGCCAAAGCAAAGGAGCCGGCCATGGACCGCTACCCCCGCGATATGCACGGCTATGGTCGCGTGCCACCCAAGGCAAATTGGCCCGGCGGTGCCAGAGTCGCGTTGCAAATCGTCGTCAATTACGAAGAAGGCGGCGAAAACTGCATCCTCCATGGCGACGACGCGTCAGAGGCCTTTCTTTCGGAAACGATCGGCGCCGTGCCCTGGCCGAACCAGCGCCATATGAATATGGAAAGCATCTACGAATATGGCGCCCGGGCGGGCTTTTGGCGGCTCCACCGCTTGCTGACCTATATGCAAATCCCTGTCACGGTCTTCGGGGTGGCCACCGCCTTGGCAAGAGGCCCGGAACAGGTCGCCGCCATGAAACAGGCAAAATGGGAAATCGCCAGCCACGGCCTGAAATGGATCGAATATCGCGACTTCTACCCGGAAGACGAGCTGGCCCACATGCGCGAAGCGATCAAGATCCACACTGAGGTGACAGGCGAACGCCCCCACGGCTGGTATACGGGTCGCTGTTCTGAGAACACGCTCAGGCTCGTGGCCCAGGATGGCGGCTTTGCCTATTCCGCCGACAGCTATGCAGACGATCTGCCCTATTGGGAAAAGATCGAAGGCAAAAACCAACTGATTGTGCCCTATACGCTCGATGCCAATGATATGCGCTTTGCAACGGCTCAAGGGTTCAATAGCGGAGACCAGTTCGAAACCTATCTCAAGGACACGTTCGATTGCCTTTACGCAGAAGGCACAGCCGGGCGGCCCAAAATCATGTCGGTTGGTCTCCATTGTCGCCTTGCCGGGCGGCCCGGGCGGATCATGGCCCTCAAACGTTTCCTGGACTACGTCAAAACCCACGACCATGTCTGGTATGCCCGCCGGATCGACATTGCCCGCCATTGGACAGTGACCCATCCGCCCAAAGCCCAGCGTGTCCGCCCTTCCCGCATGGATCTGCCCGCCTTTATCGATCAGTTCGGCGAGGTTTTCGAGCACTCACCCTGGATCGTTGAACGGGCCCATAGCATGGAACTCGGCCCTGCCCACGACACACCTGCAGGGATCCACGCGGCCCTGACACGGGCTTTCCGGCGGGCCTCCGAAGAAGAAAAACTCACGGTGCTCCGATCCCATCCGGACTTGGCAGGCAAGCTTGCCGCCGCCCGCAAACTGACCGAAGCCAGCGCCGGGGAACAGGCAAGTGCAGGTCTCGATGCATTGACCGATGACGAACGTCGAAGCTTTGAAAAACTGAATAACGAATATGTGGCCCGCTTTGGCTTTCCCTTCATTATCGCCGTCAGAGACCATGATAAGGACGGAATTCTGGCCGCATTTGAAGCCCGGCTGCAACATGACAAAGACGCGGAATTTGAAGAAGCCTGCCGCCAGGTCGAACGTATCGCCGAACTGCGGATCGGTGCGATGGATTTATGATTATCGCGGCTCAACCCATCACGTCCGAGGCTTTCGCCGCCTTCGGAGACATTATCGAAATTGACGGGGAGCCCGACAAAATCATCAACCAAGGCTATTGCGGACGTTTCCACGACCGCGCGCGCCTCGACCTATCAGACGGGCGCGCAGGTGTGAGCCTGTTCAAGGCCGAACCCCGGACATTGCCGTATCGGTTAGACTTGGTGGAGCGGCACCCCGACGGCGCGCAATGTTTTATCCCCATGTCGATGCATCCGTTCCTCGTCGTCGTTGCCCTAGACGAAAGCGGGACGCCCGGTTTGCCGCTGGCCTTTCTTACCAGCCCGGGCCAAGCCGTGAATTACCATCGCGGCACCTGGCACGGCGTGCTGACGCCACTCCACGCGCCGGGGCTCTTTGCGGTGGTCGACCGGATCGGGCCCGGCGCCAACCTGGAAGAACACTGGTTTGACGCGGCCTACACCATTGTCGCGGACTGAGGCACCATCACCTTTGCCATATCTAGCATCCGGTTCGAAAAGCCCCATTCATTGTCGTACCAGCCGAAAATTCGGGTGAGTCCGCCTTTCGCGACAGAGGTTTCGGGCGCCGCAATCACCACCGATTCCGGGCGCATCCGCAAGTCCGTAGAGACGAGCGGCTGATCCACCCATCCGATCAGCGGTCCGCCTGAGGCGGAGCGCAGCCACGCAGACACTTCCTGCAGCGTAGGTGCGGCCCGGAGCGTGACCATCAGATCAACGGCTGACACGCTGGCCGTAGGTACCCGCACCGCACGGGCAGTGATCCGGCCCGCGAGCTCCGGCAACACCAGATCAACAAGACGTCCGGCAGAGGTTGAGGTCGGCACCATACTCATAGCGGCAGCGCGCGACCTTTCGAGCGTATTTCGCGGCCCATCCACAGTGGGCTGGCTGCCCGTGTAGCAATGGATGGTCGTCATATGGCCAGTTTCCAGACCAAAGGCATTGTCCAACAGTTTCAGGAGCGGCGCGAGCGCATTGGTCGTGCAAGACGCGTTCGAGACGATCTTGGCACCCACTGCCCGCTCCTCATTGGCTCCAATCACGGCTGTCACATCTGCCGCCCCTGAGGGCCCCGAAATCAAGACAGCACTGGCGCCGGCCCGCAAACCGCGTTCCGCAACTTCGCGGGACTCAGCCCGGCCCGTGCATTCCAAGACCAAATCGACACCAGTCAGATCCAACAAACTGATATCATCCACATGGGCAAAGCGCGTGGGTTTTCCGTCAACCACCAGCGCTGCCCCAGCAACATGCACTGCCCCTGGATATGGCCCAAAGACACTATCATATTGGAACAGGTAGGCGCAGGTTTCGAGAGGCGCGATATCGTTGATCAGCACGATTTCCACATTCTCACGCGCCCGCGTGGTGCGAAGGAGCCGCAAAATGCTTCGCCCGATCCGGCCAAATCCATTGATCGCTATCCGAATGGTCATCGCTTCTACCTCCTGCTCGGATGGATAGGAACTGCCAGACCTATCTCTGCCTCCGGCGGGGATATTTCAACCAATAAGACAGCCAGGTTCAGGGTCTGTGCAAATTAAGGTTCTGGCAACAGAATATCATAGTGCTCGCGGATCCACTTGTCCTGGTCGGGCGCAATCTGGCATTCGGGATTGGCGAGGATCTCTGTCTTGCGGGTTGCGGCCTTCTGGATCAGGTTTGGTGCGCCTTTTTGCGCCCATTCGTTGGGAGAGGAACGATCCGCAAAGAGCGGGTAAACATAGTCGCGTTCCATCCGCGCCAGTGTGTCTTCACTACCCAGATAATGACCCGGTCCGCCAAGGCAAGTGGCCCGCATGGCGTCTAATCCAAGTGTGTCATCATTCACTTCGATGCCGCGGACGCAGCGCATCGCCTGTCCCAACAGATCGTTCCCGAGGATCAGGCTTTCGTGGCAAAAGCCCAGAAGCGATGCATGCATCCCAACAGCCTCATAAACCATGTTCAGGCCTGAAAGGCCTGCCATGACATTGCTGATCGCCTGCTCCCATCCGGCCTGCATATCAGGCAGTTTGCTGTCAGCGATGCCCGCAGCGGCGCCGCCCGACAGGCCGTAATATTGGTGCATCTGGGAACATGCCGCCGTGAGCAGCGCCTGTTCGCCCGATCCGCCAGACATAGCACCGGTGCGCAGATCACTGACAAAGGGCCACGTCCCGAACAAAGCCGGATGACCCGGTTTCAGCGCATAGACATAGACAAGGCCCGCCAGACATTCCGCTACGGCCTGCACCACGGCCCCGGCAATCGTGACAGGGGCCGTTGCTCCGGCTTGCCCCGCGCTGAGCAGCAGGACCGGCATGCCAATTTCTACCGCGGCCTCCATGGCCTCACAGCTTTCCGTGGCGAACTTCATCGGCGGCACAACGAAACAGTTGGACTGAGAGACAAAGGGACGGGCCCGCCAAGCCTCCTCCCCCCCCGCGAGGCAATGCAGCATCTCTGCCGCATCCCGCACATGCTGCGCCGCGACAAAACTTGTGCCGACATGCTTTGTTGTGCCCCATGTGCACGCAAAAATTGTATTCAGATCGAGCAAGCGGTTGTCGGTGACGTCCCGAGCCACCAAAGACCTTTGGAAGAAATGTACATTCTCCAGGGTCTGGGTGATCGTCGCTGCGTCCCGCAAATCGGTGAGTTGGCTGTCCCGGTAATTGCCCGTCACGCCATCGACCAAATGCACAGCGGCACCTGCCGTACCATAATGCACATTGGACCCGCTCAGGTTCAGATCATTTTCCGGATCCCGGCCATGGAGCGTAATCTGGCGCGCCGCATGGGACAGGGCAGTTTCAACGACATGCGGGGGAAAGCGAAGCCGTCCGTCATCGCCCAGCACCACGCCGACGCGCTGCATTGCCGCGATGCCGCTGGCCGGCGCATCCGCGAGACCGATTTCGTCCAGCGCTTGCAAAGCCGCGGCATGGATCCGTGCGACATCTTCCGGTTTGAGCGGCTGATACTGGCCACCGGGCATTCCAGGACGAATGGGCCTAGCATCGCGTGCCGGTGCGGTGGACCGCAAGGCATGGCGGGCTTTCCGGCCACCGGTTCGACGGACCCTGGCGGGCCGCGCTGGCATTGAATCTGACATGGGCATCATCCCTGATAGCCGTTTAAAAATCAGTGACTTGTAGGGAATTCACTACGCATCAAAATCGGATGCTCTGTCGGAGATCTGAGTCTGTCAATTAGAACTTTGGGGCCGCTCACGCGATTGAAATATGCCGAGAGCTGATGCGCGACTTGCCGCCGGGAGGCAATGAGACCGAAGTCACCACGATCGTTGAAAGAATGGTCAATCCCGGCAGGGATGCGGAAAGGCAAAGTCCACCGATTGGAAAGACACTATGCACGGATACGCGAAAAAAAATCACAGCATTCGTTTCAGGAGTCCGTCCTTTTTAATCAACTGATGGCGCAGCACCAGTCCGACATGGCCCAGCATGGCAAGAAGCAACACCCAACCGGCACCAACATGGGTCCACTTTGCCACATCGCGCAACATGTCGCTCTTGGGCAAGGGGCGCGGCATCTCCCATACGCCAAACAGGTTTACCCCGTAATTACCCCACATAACGAACAGCCAGCCCGAGACAGGCATAATGAACATGGCGAGATAAAAGACCTGTTCGACCCGGTGAATAAAGGTCTGCTCGCCTGTCGAAAGGGTCGGCGCCCACGGGGGGAGCTCGCCCATCTGTCGATTGATAAGTCGAAGTATGGCCACCACCAAAGCCACAAGCCCAAGCGACTTATGCCAGTCATAGTAAGTATTGGTGCTGATGCCGGCGAAACTGGAACTAAAATCTATGTTCGTCATGATTGTGCCGCCCACATATTGAAGGGCAAACAGTACAACGATCAGCCAGTGAAAAATTTTGGTTAGCGTGCCATATCCGGCGGCAGAATTGGTCAATGCCATCAGTCGACTCTTTCTAATGTTCGAAGCCACATTGAAATAACGAATGGCGCGAAACCAGCGGTTTCCTCTTTTGTCCGTCTGCGGAGACCGGTTTCGTTGCAAGATCGCCGCTCGGGGAGCGTGACAGCGCCCTCAGAAGGACGGCGCAATTTGGCCCAAGCGGAGGAATTTTGACCACGGCAGGTGGCCGCTGGTTTCCCCATCGGTTAACTTCCGCACGGCAAACCGGTCTCAACTTCAGGCCGTTGATCGCGGCTAGGCAACAAGCGAGTGTGGGGCCCTGGCACACAGTTCGGGGCGCGGTCGCAATGATGGAGGGCACCACAATGAAAACTTGGAGCACTTTGGTCATCATCACGGGATTCGTCATGAGTGCGGCCCCTTCCGTCGGGCAAGGGGTTAGCTTTTCGACGGGCCCAGCGAACACCGTGAACGAAGGACTAATTGACTGTGGCGCAAGAACCCGGGTCAGCGCCGTCGGCGAAATTACCTCGGAGGACGGTGTCACGCGCACCGTACCGGCGGCGACGCACTACCAAACAGCGCCACATGCGCAGGATCTTTACAATGCCTGTGCGGGATATGAGCCAAGTCGGTTATCCGACATTGATCTCGACGCCGTTGAGACGATGGATGCGGGCGGCGACGAAGAGTTCGTGGCCTACATCTTTGCCGACAACTATTTCGAGCTTTATGTGAACGGCACGCTGATCGCCGTCGATTCCGTACCGTTCACGCCGTTCAACTCCAGCGTTGTTCGGTTCAAGGCCCAGCGGCCGGTGAACCTTTCAGTCATGGGCGTCGATTGGGAGGAAAATCTCGGATTGGGGTCAGAAGCCGGGCGCGGGTCGGCCTATTATCCGGGTGATGCCGGGATCGTCATGCATGTCCAGGATGCGTCCGGGACAACAGTGGCGATAACGGATGACACTTGGCGGGCCCAGACATTCTATACCAGCCCTCTCGCCAATCGGGATTGCCTGATCGCCGATGGTCAATTGCGAGACAGCTCCGCTTGCAGCACCGATGCCCCACGCGACGGCAGTAGCTACTCCGCCGCATTTTGGGACATTCCGTCGGATTGGATGGCACCGGAATTTGACGACAGCGCTTGGCCTTCAGCTGCGACCTTTACCAACGACACCGTTGGGGTGGATAACAAGCCGGGCTATACGAACTTCACCGATATCTTCGATGCACCAAATGCTGATGCGATCTTTATTTGGTCGTCAAACCTCGTGCTCGACAACCTCGTTCTGCTCCGCAAAACGATCGAATGATCGAACCGCAAATCACAAATATCATAGGGAGAAATCCAATGCTCAGGACAAACGCCGCACTGGTTATTGCGTTGGTCACAGCAACTGCCGCACAAGCCGAAAATGTCGAGATTTACCTGCTCGACATGCTGGACAACAAGCAGAACGGCTATTGCATCGACATCGCCAAGGGGCGGGAAGAAGCCGCCAAACCCGAAGATGGGCTGCAAGGGCATACCTGTTACAGCCCCGGCGGCGCGCTCGGCTATGATCAAACCTTTGACAGCGCCAAATTCTCGGATGGCTTGCTTTATATGGTCAACTTCGATGTCTGTGCCCAGCCTACGTCGACTAGTGCGGGCAGTGCGCTTGAACTTACAGCGTGCGACGGCGGCGACGCCCAGAAGTTTGTGTTCGAAGGCGAAGGCACAATCGTGCCCGCATCAGCGCCCGAGCTTTGCGTGACCGTCGCGGAAGATACCCGTTCGGGCCGAAGCGACGCAAACCAGATCAAGGTGCTGTCGCTCGAAACGTGTGACGAAGGTCAGGCGGCCTATCAAAACTGGGCTGTGCGAACGGCGGACTAGACGGACTGTTGCTTTCCGAGCGACTGCAACAGGCGGAGATCGTGGTGATCTTTGTCTCTCAACGGGTATCCCGTCCGATTTGCAATTTGGAAAGCAACGGTCATGCACTTGACGGGGACCTGGGCGACCAGCCCTCTGCCTGAAAAGGCCTCGGCTGGATAGGTCTGCCCGTTTTCGGGTGGGCCATAGATACCTTTGCCCTGCCGGTCGAACGAAACAATGTGAAAGTCGACATACTGATGTTGGGCGTCTTTCATGACGAAATTCCACGGGCGCGTATCATCGCGCTCGACATGGGTGAAGCGGGACCCAAACGCCGACAGGACACTATCAAGATCCTGTTTCTGAAGCACAATATCGACGTCATCATGGGATCGGGTCTGGGTCTGCAAAAGCGCATCTACCCCCCAACCGCCATCAAGCCACACGTCACATCCCTCTGCCGCGATGTCCTTCACCAAACCGGCTACAAACTCCGCCGATGTGCTCACTGGCGCCTCGTGCAATCACTAGGTGGGACAAACGACTTCGATAAGAGTTGGACCTTGCGCAGCCAGGCCCGCAGACAGAGCCTGCACGAATTGATCAGAGGTTTCGGCCCGGCTCCCGGGCACGCCATGTCCACGGGCTAAAGCCACCCAGTCGAGAACCGGGTTCTCGACATCGAACATCGCCTGAGCGTTTTGGCCATAGCGCTCGACCCCGACATTCTTCAGCTCATCCCGCAGGATCTGATAGCCGCGATTGGCAAAGACGATCACCGTAATGTCGAGGTTTTCCCGCGCCATCGTCCACAAGGATTGAATTGTGTACATGGCGGAGCCGTCCCCCGTCAGCGCAATAACCTTCCGGTCGGGGCAGGCAACGGCGGCGCCCGTTGCACAGGGCAGGCACAGCCCGATGGCACCGCCTGTTCCGGCAATCACATCATGGGGCCGGGCGGTGGCCGTTGGCGGCATAACGTGAAATCCAGACGTCACGGCCTCGTTGCACAGAATGGCATTTTCCGGCAGCAGAGCCGCCAATGCTTGGCCGACCTTGGGCAAGGTGAGTTCGCCCGTGGGAACCGGCGGCAGATCTAGGGGATAGGTGGCGGGTTGCGTTTTCGCTGAAACGCCAACCGCATCTGCAAGGGCCTGCAACGTCCACGCCACATCGTCCGTCGGCGCGCAAAGCGAAGATAAGGCGCAATCGGGCGGTTCCGGCAGGCTTGGCTTTCCGGGATAGGCAAAAAACGCAACCGGTCTTTCGGTTCCAACCAGAGTGATCGAAGAGGTGCCCTCCAATTGGGCGATCTTCGGTGCAACCGGGTAGACAAGCTGGTCCAATTCCGCCGTGCCTGCGCCCTTGGAAATCCGGGGGATCAGCGTGTCGGCCAACAACCGACAGCCTGTCTCTGCGGCGATTTTGCCAGCCAGATGCTGGAGCCTGCCAAACAAGACGGGTCCGCCCACCATCAGGGCCGCCCCGTCCGTTCGTAACCGGGCCGCAGCTGCTTCGATATCGGCGTCGGACGGCCGGTGGTTCTGGGGGACAGGCAGAGGCGCCGGGACAGGCTCTCCGCCGGGATCCCAAGCGGCATTTGCGGGTAAGACCAAGGTGGCGAGCTGACCATTTCTGGACCGCGCTGCCTGAATAGCCGCGGCGCCATCAATGGAAACAGAGGCAGGATCGTTCGAAACCCGGGTCCAGTGGCTGACAGACTGACTAATTCCCAGAATATCGCCTTTCAGGGGGCTTTCGTACCGCAGATGGTGCGTGGCGTGATCCCCGACCACGTTCACAAGCCCCGAACCGGCCTTTCGCGCATTATGCAGGTTGGCAAAGCCATTGCCGAAGCCCGGCGCGAGATGCAGCAGCGTCCCCGCCACATCCCGTTTCATACGGAAATAACCGTCGGCCGCGCCGGTCGTCCCGCCCTCGAACAAGCAGAGTACACAATTCAGCTCGGGATGCTCATCCAATGCCGCCACGAAATGCATTTCGGACGTGCCGGGATTGGCAAAGACGGTGTTAACGCCGCTGCCGAGAAAGGTTTTTACCAGCGCCTGTGCACCATTCATCCTGCCATCCCATTTCTGCCTGCCTCCTGACCCTAAGGCATCGTCGCGCCGCCAGTAAGAGTAGAACCGAGATGTCCACCGGAAAGCCGGGAGATCAGATCATCACTGCTCGTTTCAGGGCACTTCCCAATCACCGACACGTCAGAAACAGTTCCAACCGCTGCTGCAGCGATGGGATCGCCATGGGATGCTTTCGGAATTCTGCGACGGGCATCAAGCGCAGTTCCTGGCCTTCGTCGCCCAAGACCATCTGAGCCGCTTCAGTCTCGCTCACAAAGCCGCCAAAGAACCAGACCCGCGGCGCTCCGGGCAACAGGGCTTCATGCTCGGATTTGTAAATCAGCCGGTTGGTCGGCAAGCGCAGACCCGTCTCTTCCCAGGTCTCACGCAAAACCGTCTCTTCCGGTGTCTCCTGACCTTCGCGCCCGCCGCCGGGAAAATCCCACATATTGGCGAAGGACAGTCCCGGCTTATCGTCCCGCAGCAAGGTGACCACGCTGTCACCACAAAGCAAGGCGACCTTTGCTCCGTGGAACCAGTCAGTGGTCGTTGATGTCATGGTCGAAGGTCTTTACCGAGCCTGTCTTCAAGCCAAAGACCTTGCGGAACATCACCCAACTCGCCAACGCGCAGGATGCAAACAGGACCAGCAACATCGGAAGCGACACGGTCCAACCAATGCTACCGGTAAACAGAACCGCAATACCAGTGATGGCCGCGCCGCTCGCGAAGCCCAACAAGACGTAACCGGGCAAGAGCAACTCAAGCATGGCAAAGACCATCGCGGCAATGATCCAAACCCACCAGGAATTCGTGAAAATATCCATCACCGGCTTCCCCGCAGCATCTTGAACGCGTCGCCAAAGGCTTCCAGTGCGTTGGCGGGCAGAACAATGGTTTGCTGGCCTTGCCCAGCGCCGAGGGCATTCAACGCTTCAACCTGTTTCAAGGCGACTTGGTACTGCGCGGCTTCCAAGCCATTTTGACGAATGGCCTCGGCCACAACGCCGGTGGCATAAGCTTCGGCGTCCGCCTCAATCCGGCGGGCCTTGGCGCTTTGCTCGGCGGCATAAAGCTCGGCATCAGCCTGCAGTTCCACCGCACGCTTCGTACCTTCGGCTTCGGTCACCTGGGCCCGGCGAGCACGCTCTGCATTCAACTGCTGCAGCATCGCATCGCGGGTGGCCTGGTCGAGATTAACGTCCAGGATCTCGGCGCGGGTGACCTCAATCCCCCAATCATCCACGGCATCTTCGACCAGTTCCTTGATGCGTGTGATCAGCTGTGCGCGGTTGGACTGCACCTCGTCCAATTCCATCTTGCCGATTTCGGCACGGACGATCCCGGCCACCGTTGTCGCAATGGCACCGTCAACATCACGGATCCGATAAACGGTCTTTTCGGGTTCGAGGATCCGGTAAAAGACGCTGGTTTCGACCTGCACCAAGACGTTGTCGCTGGTGATGGCGTCCTGGCTGGCATTGGGCAATTGCCGTTCGAGGATGGAGATCCGGTGCGCGACCCGATCGAAATAGGGCATGATCAGGTTAATGCCGGGTCCGAGGACTGATTGTAGGCGGCCGAAACGTTCGACCACGTGCTTTTCCGACTGGGGCACAATCCGAACCGCGAGAACGACTGTGACAATGAGAAGAATCGCAAAGAACAAAATTGCGAATTGACCAAGTGTCAGGTCAATAGGGAGATCCATAATCCCACATTCCTTTATACCTTCGACGCGGCACTCATGCGCCGCGACCTCACGCCCCCATAGCCCTTATATGGACACCGTTCACGCATTTTTGACCCCATTGCGGTGAAAAAACGGGCGCTTGTCGATCGGAAGACCGTCAGGCGAACTGGGACTGGGGCCTAGGCTCTGGCGGGCGGGCCGGTCTGTAGGCGTCAGCCACTGTGGCGCCGATCATGGCGGCAGTGGCGCCTGAGAGGGTCCAACCCAGATGGCCATGGCCGGTATTGTAAAACACACCCGCATGGCGACCCCGCCCCACGCGCGGCATCATGGAAGGCATCATCGGGCGCAGGCCGGCCCAGGGCGTAACATGTTCGGTCGATACGCCGGGGAACATCTGCTCTGACCACCGGACCAGTGGAGCGATGCGGTCGGCCCGAATATCGCGATTTTCGCCTGAAAACTCTGCCGTCCCGGCAATGCGGAACCGGTCAGGGCCCAAGCGGCTGGTCACGATCTTGGCCTCGTCATCCAAAAGGGACGTCCAGGGCGCGGCAGCCTGACTTTCCGTATCCCGCAACTCCACCGTGATCGAATAGCCCTTCACGGGGTAAACCGGTACGCTGTCGCCCAGGGCCCGCGCCATCCAACGGCTGGCTACACCCGCGCAAACGACGGCGCCATCAAAGTGAGAACCATTGACCGCAACGCCATCGGCATCACGACGCAATTCGGTAATTTCAGTGCCAAGTCGCATGGTAACACCTTGACGATCCAGCCATTTGGCCAATTCGCAGGTGAACTTATGGATGTCACCGGTCATGTCGGATTCCGTCCAAAACCCGCCGACAAAGGGCCCGGACAAGGTGGGCTCACGCTCCAAAACCTCCGCACCGGTCAGTTCCTCCCGGTGAAGCCCGCCTTCGGCCTGCATCTCCGTCACTTTGCGGCCATGGCGCAAGGCGGCTTCCGAGCGGTAGACATGCAAGATCCCGCGCTTTTCCAGGTCGAAGTCGATCCCGGCCCGATCCGCCATTTCCAGCAGCAAAGGGCGTGCAGCAATCGCCAGACGGGTCGTTTCGATCGTGTTGCGGCGATAGTTGGGAATGTTCGACAAAAACCGCATCATCCAGCTGATTTTGTGCCAGCTTGGGCTTGGGCTGACCAACAGCGGCGCATCCGCCTGCATCATCCATTTCAACCCCTTCAGCACCGTCGAGAAGGTCGTCCAGACTTCGGCATTACTGGCGCTCAACTGGCCGCCATTGGCAAAGCTGGTTTCCATGGCCGGATAACGCTGGCGGTCGAACAGGGTGACCTCAAAGCCGCGTTCCATCAGGTGAAAAGCAGTGGTGACACCGGTGATACCGGCGCCAAGGACAGCGATATGGGGCATGGGTCATGTCTCCTTCAGGCGCAAAACAGGCCGCACATTGCGGTCCCGCTTGCCCCCTCCGTCACTGACCTGAGAGATTCACCCGGGCCACCGATGCGACCAAGGCTTGCTCCTGCGGTGGACCCTTGTCAGGGCCGCTCTTCGGAGTGTGAATGTCAAACCGGTCCTTTGGCCTGAGAGTTTTCGGGGCGATTGCTCCTTCGGCGGCGGATGACCCGCGCTCTCCCGGTCTGGCATGTCTTGGTACTCTATTGCACACCATCTTGAGTCGAACAAATCAAATTGGACCGACATTGCCGTGATCGGCGGGCTGGCTTTACACCAGCGCTCAATCTGGCCATATGGGCGAACGTCCGCGGGCGACAACGTCCGGCACCGGAACAGTTTTCCAGCGAATCCGCTAGATACAGGATGATTGCCCATGGCCTCGCCGCAACCGGCGCTTGAAACATCTCCCAAGGTTTCGGACGAAATACGGAAGACCACCTGCTACATGTGCGCCTGCCGGTGCGGGATCAACGTGCATCTCAAAGATGGCAAAGTGGCCTATATCGAAGGCAACCGCGACCATCCGGTGAACAAGGGCGTTCTGTGCGCCAAGGGCAGCGCTGGCATCATGCAGGTCAATGCACCGTCCCGCCTGCGCGCGCC
This sequence comes from Pseudomonadota bacterium, assembly GCA_038526275.1. Lineage (GTDB taxonomy): Bacteria > Pseudomonadota > Alphaproteobacteria > Rhodobacterales > Rhodobacteraceae > 188UL27-1. Next base: position 18,419 of record JBCBGY010000079.1, read on the forward strand.
TTTGAAACGTGTGGGGCCACGGGGGTCTGGCCAGTTCGAGGAGATCACCTGGGACGAAGCACTGGATCTGGCGACCGAATGGCTCGCGCCGATCCGCAAGGACAATCCCGAGAAGCTGGCCTTTTTCACGGGCCGCGATCAGTCCCAAAGCTTCACCAGCTTCTGGGCACAAAGCTTTGGCACCTGCAATTACGCCGCCCATGGCGGCTTTTGCTCGGTCAATATGGCCGCGGCGGGCATCTATACGATGGGCGGCGCATTCTGGGAGTTCGGCCAGCCGGACTGGGAACGCACCAAGCTTTTCATGATCTTTGGAGTGGCCGAGGATCATGACAGCAATCCGATCAAGATGGGCCTCGGGCGACTGAAGGAACGCGGCGCCAAGGTCATCGGCGTCAATCCGATCCGCACGGGCTATAACGCGGTGGCCGATGAATGGGTGGGCATTACTCCGGGGACCGACGGTCTGTTCATCCTGTCCCTCGTCCACTGCTTGCTGAAAGCGGGCAAGATCGACCTGAACTATCTGGCGCAATACACGAATGCCGCCGGACTGATTGATCCGGATACCGGCCTCCTGCTTCGGGACGATGACGGCAAGTTGCTGGTGGCTGACCGCGCCCAAGGCGGCGCCCTGACGCCCTTTGACCAAAAGGGCGTTCAACCGGATCT
>JBCBGY010000080.1:0-18827 GCA_038526275.1 Pseudomonadota bacterium
AGTCGCTCTAGGTTGTCCTGTCCGCTTTAACTTTTCCACCTGCGATGGATCCAAAACCATTGCGCAGGGTCCACTGCAATAAGCTGCTCCAAACTGTGGTTCAGCGCTAGTGTCATCGCTTTGGCGGTTGTCGGTGGAACCGGGGGCTCAATCAGCACTCGGTAGTCGAGCAGGTTCTTGGATTGCCGAATCCCATAGATCGGGAACAGGTGCGCCTCATAGCGCAATGCCATCTCGGCAGCGGTCAGAGCCGTTCGGGCCGGTTTGCCCAGGAAGGACAGTTTCTCTCCGCCCCAGACATTCAGGTCGTTCAGCAACATCATGGGTACACCCTTGAGCATTTGCCGGACAAATCCGGTCATGCCTGCAGGGGTAGAAGGGAATACGGGCCCGGCGACGGCGCGGATCGTATCGACATAATGGGCGTTGAAATACGTATTGCGCATCGGCCGATAGACTCCGCCGAAGCTGATCCCGTGATGATGTAAGGCAGCCCGTGCCGCTTCATAATTGCCGTAGTGGGCCGAAACCGCCAGGATCCGTTGCCCGGATTTTGCCGCTTCGATCAGGTCCACAAGGCCATCACCTTCAAGAGGGAACGTGGCTGCCCGCGCGGCCAGGTCCTTTGGCCCATAATTTTCGATCAGAACCCGCCCCATATTCCGGGCAACCTCTCCCGCCACTCGATTGCGCTGCTCTTCCGGCCAATCTGGATAAATCATTTCCAGGTTCTGCCGGCTCCGAGTTGTGTAACCAGCCAAGGGGCCGACCAAATGCTGCGTTAGCGCGCCAAACGCGCTCAGACGTGTTCGGTAAGGCAGCGCCAAGGTCGCCCGGATCAGGCCACGCATGACCAAATCGGTCGCACGGTCGAAGGGCCGAGGCCCGTCGTCACTGTCTGAATCCTGGGTTTCTTTGGGCATTGTCGGCCCAATACCTGTCCGATTGCGGGAGCACAATTGTCAGAAAATCGCTTACGCTGAAATTTTGTGCGTCGCTCAGCGGGTGAGCCGGATCCGGGAAACGCTGTGCAAATCAGAGGGTTGTCTTTCGGGCCCAATGCAAAGCCGCATGTGTTTGCCAGAGTGCAGAGATGAAAAGCGCCGTAGGATTTGCCGGTGAAACGTTCCATGCTACCGTTCGCATGTAGAAACGAATTGCAAGAAGGAACGACCCATGAAAGTCACGACGACCCTCGCTGCCCTCACCTTGGCCGTTCTGCCGACCATGTCGCTTGCTGTCGGCTGCAACTACGGCAAAGCCGAAACGGCCAATGTATCTTGCGCCGAAGGAATGGTGTTTGACAGCCAAGCCGGAAAGTGTGTCGAGCAAGTCAGCAGCTAAGTCAGTCGATTTTGATTGGTCCCGGCTGGCCTGTTCAGCCGGGATTTTTGTTCGTTTTCATAAGCTTGTTGTCGAAATGATCTCTCGTATTTTAAGTGTAACGTAACGCGGCCTTAAAGGAGTTTGATCTAGGTCTTCATCACCGACCGTGAAACGGAAATGGTGATGGATAGCTTACCTGCATTGAATGGGCCGATGGGCGAGGGCCTGCCAGATTTTTCTGCTCCTGCACGTCCACCAGCTACGCTGACACGCCGTCAGAAAGCGGCAGTCATCGTGCAACTTGTCTTGTCGGATGGCGCCAATATTCCGTTGAAGGAATTGTCTGAAGAGGAACAAATCAGTCTGACCGCTGAACTGGCCTCCATGCGCAGCGTGGACACATCGACCTTGGAGGCGGTGGTTCAAGAATTCATCGACGAGTTAGAAGGGATCGGTCTGTCATTCCCAAAAGGGATCGAGGGTGCGCTGTCGCTTCTTGAAGGCCACATTAGTTCTGCCACGGCGACCCGGTTGCGGCGCGAAGCGGGTGTGCATCTCCAGGGCGATCCTTGGGAACGAATCGCCGGGCTGGAAAACGAACGCCTGGTGCCCATTCTGCAGGACGAGGCCGTGGAGGTCGGAGCCGTCATGCTTTCGAAATTAAGTGTATCTAAAGCCGCAGAACTTCTTGGGATGATGCCGGGCGAACGGGCACGTAAGATTTCATATGCGATATCCCAGACGGCGGCGATTGGCCCGGATATCGTTCAAAGGATTGGAATGTCGATTGCAACTCAGCTCGAGGCCGAACCTGTCAAAGCCTTTGAAGCTGAACCGGTCGAAAGGGTCGGGGCCATTTTGAACTCCAGCGTCGCCTCAACACGCGATGATGTGCTGGAAGGTCTGGATGAAACGGATGCTGCCTTTGCCGAACAGGTGCGCAAGGCAATTTTCACCTTCACCAACATTCCAGCCCGTGTCGCCCCGCGCGACATTCCCAAAGCGATCCGGTCTATCGACCCGCAAGAACTGCTCATTGCTTTGGCCTCTGCCAAAGGCGAAGACGAAAAATCTCGCGATTTCATTTTGGAAAACATGTCCAAACGCATGGCCGACGGGTTGCGGGACGAAATGGCCGAGCAGACCAACATCAAGGAAAAGGATGCAGAAGCCGCCCGTTCCGCAGTGGTCGCCAGGATCCGAGAGCTCGAACAAGCAGGCGAAATACTCCTGATTGCGGACGACGAATAGGAGCGCTTGTCCAGCGCTCCTAGGAACGGGCGTTCAGCCAAATACTCGCGTCAGGGCTCCGTCAATCGATGTGGTAATCGCGTCGATATCGTCCTTTGTGCAGATCAAGGCCGGAGACAGGCAAAGCGTATTGTTGAACCCCTTGAAGCTTCGGTTCGTCGCGCCGATGATCGTGCCCTGTGCCATACAGTCGGCCACCACGGCCTGAACCTGCTTTTCCGGTACGGGCTCTTTGCTGTCGCGGTCGGCCACAAGTTCCGCTCCGCAGAACAGACCCATGCCCCGTACATCACCGATGACGGTATGCTTGTCGGCCAAAGAATTAAGCGCCTCGATCAGGTAAGCCCCCATTTGCGTCGTGTTGGTCAACAAATCTTCTTCGACGATGATATTCATATTCTCCATCGCGGCTGCCGGGCCAGCTGTGCAGCCGCCAAACGTGGAGATATCGCGGAAATAGTTCAACGGATCTTCGTGATCGTCTTTGAACATGTCAAAGACCGCCTCAGTGGTCACTGTGCACGAAATGGCGGCATAGCCCGATGCCACACCCTTGGCCATTGTCACGATGTCGGGCTTCACGCCGAACTGCTGATAGCCAAACCACTGGCCCGTCCGGCCCAAGCCGCAAACGACCTCGTCGATCATCAGAAGGATGTCATATTTGGCGCAGATCTCTTGCACCCGCTCCCAGTAACCTTGGGGCGGCACGATTACGCCGCCGCCCGCCGTGACGGGTTCCAGGATGAGCCCGCCGACCGTATCTGGCCCTTCCCGCAGAATGACCTCCTCGATCGCATCGGCGGCCCGGGCGCCGTAAGCCTCGACATCCCACTGTTTGCGATAGCTCAGACAATGCGGCACCGACACGAAACCGGCGGGGAAGGGGCCATACTGCGCATTGCGCTGTTCATGCCCACCCGCGGCCAGACACCCAAGCGTGGTGCCGTGATAGTCGCGTTCCCGAAAAAGGATCTTGTGCTTCTTACCGCCGTAACGTTTGTGCGCGATCTGACGGATCATCTTGAAGCCCTTTTCGTTGGCCTCCGATCCGGAATTGGAGAAGTAAACCCGGCTCATGCCTGGCATTTTGTCGACAAGCGCCCGCGCGAACGTGGCGGCGGGAATGGAGCCAGACGCACCGGCAAAGAAGTTCAGCTTGATCAATTGATCGCGGACCGCATTCGCGATCCGTTCGCGACCATAGCCCACGTTAACGGTCCAGACGCCACCAGAGACGGCGTCGATATGTTCCTTGCCGTTCTGATCCCAAACCCGCAGGCCCTTGCCCTCGACTATGATCTTTGGGTCCGCTGTTTCGAACGGCTTGTGCTGGATCAGGTGGTGCCAAACGTGCGCCTTGTCGGCGGAGACCACGTCGGAGAGATCATTCGGGTGAGAGCCGTCCATTGCGCAAACTTCCCTGCTGTTTCAGAACTACCGGAAGAAACCGTGCCTGAGGTCCTGTTGGGCGGATAGGGCCAAAAGACACCCGGATTTAAGGCCAAAAAATCTCGGGCCATGGGGGAGCATTGGGGCCTTGCCAAGTTTGTTAGATCAGTCGACCGATGGCGATAGTGATGATGAGGCCGATCAGGCCGAAGGCAATAGCATATCCGGCAGCATATTGTGCCATGTCGAGCTTATTGCCGCCGCGTTTGCGAGCCTTGAGCGCGCCGGTGATCGCTCCTAGTGCCAAGGCCAGGACAACAATCATGATGGCATCCTTACTGACCGCGCACGGTGGCTGGGGTTGGCCTTATGGTCGGGGCAAGGGCCGCAATCTCTTGCAGGCGGGCCCGTACGATTTGTTCAGAACCGAACCCATACTGTGCCCATCCCAACGCATCGCGGCGTACCGTGGTGGCTTCCGAAACTCTGCCTTGTAGCTCCAGCGCCTCTGCTTTGATCATCAAGAGTGTCGAAAGCAACGCGGCATTTTCGGCAGCTGCTACGGCAGGCAGGCTTTCATTTACAAGGGAGAGTGTTGCTTGGGCGTCGCCGGCGGACAGCGAAAAGGCAGCCAGTTGCATCGCGACATGGGCCGCCTGCACACGCGTTTCCGGCCGCGCACGGTATATAGCGCCTGCTTGGCGAAACGAGTTCAGCGCCAGTTCCGGTTCTCGCACCAGGCTTAGCCTGCCGAGCACGTAAAGCGAAAAGGCGGCACGTGGTCCGGCCCAATTCTGGCTGTTCGCCTGGTTCACGGCGCGTTTGGCGGCTGTCCGTCTGGCATTGAGGGAGGCTTTCGGGCCAACCGCGACCTCTATCGTGTCGATCCAGGAACGGGGCGTGGGAGAGGACAGGCCCAATTGACGGCGTTGGCCGCGGGGATTGAGCCGGGCCAAAACCTGCGGCAGGCGCTGTTCGACCTGTGCCAGGCTCATTCCGTTCTGGAATTCGGGCGCGTAGTATGTTCGCAACATCAACATGTCGAAGCCCGTCAGCACGGTGTGAAAGTTGTCGTCGTTGAACACGCTGTCGGGCAAGCGGTAGATGTCGTTAAGTGGCCCCAGGGCCTGCGCCACTTCTTCGTGAAGGCAATCGCGAATTTCTTGAGGGCTGACGTCGCCCGGCAAAAAGACTGCGGCTCGGGTACGGGCCAGCAGGAGAGTCCAATCAACGGCACGCGTACGGCGCACGCGCTTGAACTCTGCCCAGGTTTGGACATTGGGCACCACGAAACATGCGGCTTGCGGCACGATCCGTTGCAGTTCTCGCCGTGGGACGATGCTGATGACGATATTGGCGTCTTGCGATGGCGGGACCTGGCGAATGTCGATCGCGGCTTCGCGACGCAATCGGTTGAGAAGCCGGTCCAAGTCTGGCTGAAGGGTAGGCGGTGGATCCCCAATCACATTTACTGAAATGGGCCCTTCGAACCGGGTAAAGCGATCCAGCTTTCGGCCGCTTTCCATCATGAAGCTCAGCTCTATGAAGTCCTGCGCCAGTGCCGCGTTTGACCGGGAGGGCCGTGTGGCGCGTGAACTCGAAAAGGTCTTCATCGGAGGCAGCGACGCCGTGGATAAGGGCGCCCGGCGTTCCGCCAGTTCCGGTACGGGGGCTGCGGCACAAGCGGCGAGCAGCATTGTCGATGCCAGCAGCAGGACAGGGCGTATCATTGGGGCGACCGTTGGTATTTGATGAAGTCCGTCAGATCCGCAATCCTGTCGTAAAGTTGCCGCGCCGTGGAATTGTGGGTTTGGGTCATCCAATAAACTGTCGGAGCCCCGGCAGCATCAGCCTTGTCATAGACCGCTTCGATCAATGCCCGGCCCATCCCTGTGCCGCGAGCAGAGGGATCAACGAACAAGTCTTGCAGATAGCAGACGTCGTCTTGGCGCCACATATGGCGATGGAAAATATAATGCACGAGCCCTGTTGGTGTCCCGTTTGTCTCTGCAATCAAGCCGTTCAGGTCTGGCCAGTTTGGATCAAGCAAGCGCTTGAAGGAGGTTTCGTACACCTCCTCCGCAACGGTTGTGTGGTAAAAGGCCAAATAATCGCACCAAAGCCGCCGCCAATGGGGCGCGTCGCGTTCAGCAACCGGTCGGATGATGAGGTCGGGGGGCATTTTTGCTCCAACTTTTGCCCACGGACGCTAAACCGCCTGGGCGGAAGAGTGAATCCAGTTGGCGCAATGGTTACCAAACATTTGATGGATCGTTGCCATCCTGCTGCAATCTATATGGCAAGCCTGTAGGAAGCTTTAAAGCCCGCACCGTTGCGAGCGAAGCCCATCCTTTCAAGTGAAAACTGTCACCAGAGAACGGTTCCGTTATGGTCTTGCGGTTTCAGCGGAATGCGCCAGGCGACACCTAACGCGTTGAAATCATTCGGCTGTAACGTTCGATCGAGATTGTATCGAAAACGCTCTAACTACGCATGGCGTGACCATTCGCATCGAACAACGGTTGGCGCTGCAGACGCGCGGGCAACAGCTCCCCCAGCAGTTCGATCTGCCAGCCCTCATCCTGATCGGCGATTTCTCGCGGCACATATCCCATTGCGACCGACACGCCAGATGCGTGCGCAAAACCACCAGATGTCACCCAGCCCTGCACCGTTCCTGAGTGGTAAATCGGTTCGTCACCGATCACATCGGCGTCGACTGCCTCAACCACGAAGGTTTTCAGCCGCATTGGGCCGCCGCCATTTTCGCCTGCCGCCATAATTGCGGACTTGCCGATGAAGTCCGCGTCCTTCTTGATGGCGACGAACCGGTCGAGCCCGGCTTCGGAGGGCAGATAGATCGGACGGTACTCGCGTGCCCAGCCGCCGAAGCTTTTTTCCAGCCGCAACGCATTCAGTGCGCGCAGACCGAAATGGTGAATGCCATGGGCCGCACCTTTGTCCAGCAGGGCTTGATAGATGTGGCGCTGATATTCCGGGGCCATCCAGATTTCGTAACCCAGATCACCGGTGAAGCTCACCCTGCCAACCAGAGCGGGCGCCATGGCGATATCCATCTGCCGGATGTCCATGAAACGGAACCTTTCGCGGCCTACATCGTCCCGCGTCAATGCTGCCAGCACATCTCGCGCCCGCGGACCAGCGATCGACAGACCGCACATATTGGCTCCGTGGGGTAGCACCTGCACGTCGCCGCTCAGATGCTCGGTGAACCAACGCATGTGGTAGTCTTCCGCTACGCCCGATCCGACGAGGAAAAAACGACCGTCGCCCAAATTGGCCAACGTAAAATCCCCTATCAGTTTGCCATCCTGCTTGAGCATGGGCGAAAGCACCATACGCCCTGGCTCGGGCAGCTTGCCCGCCAGAATGTGGTCCAACCACGGTCCAGCATCGCGCCCGGAGATGGTGTATTTGGCGAAACCCGTCGTCTCGATAATCCCGACGCCCGCGCGAACGGCCTTTGCCTCTGCCCCGACTGCCTCGAAATCTGTGGAACGCCGCCAACTGAAGCAATCTTCTACTCCGTCTGGCGCGAACCAAAGCGGGACTTCCAGCCCGTGCGCCGCGCCGAACTGGGCTCCCGCAGCCTTAAGTTCGCTGTAAATCGGAGAGGTTTTCAGCGGACGCGCAGCAGGGAGTTCTTCATTCGGGAACCGAATTGAAAAACGGCGAGCATAGTTTTCCTGCACTTTGGCATTGGTATAGGCCATGCTGGCATAGTCACCGAAGCGACTGATATCCATGGCAAAGACATCAAATCCTGGATCGCCATCGATCATCCAATTCGATAGAGCAAGGCCAACGCCACCGCCTTGGCTGAAGCCCGCCATCACTGCGCAGGCAGACCAGAAACCCGGCAGACCCTTAACCGGCCCGACCAAAGGATTGCCGTCAGGCGCAAAGGTGAACGGCCCGTTGATGATCTGCTTGATTCCAGCCCTTTCAAAGGGCGGGAAATGACGAAAGCCAACCTCCAAGCTGGGAGAGATGCGATCGATATCCGGCTGCAGCAATTCGTGTCCGAAATCCCAAGGGGTTGTGTGGGGCGACCAAGGCCGACAGTCTCGCTCATAAGTCCCGAGCAACATGCCCTTGCGTTCCTGCCGCATATAAAGCTCGCCGTCGAAGTCCACGGCATGGAGCATTTCTTTGCCGGATTTTTCGTTAAAATCTGTCACTTCGGGCATGTCGTCCGTCAGCAGATACATATGTTCCATGGCCAGCAGGGGCAGCTCTAGCCCGACCATGCGACCGACCTCGCGCGCCCAAAGACCGCCCGCATTGACGACATGCTCGGCAATGATGTCGCCTTTCTCAGTAACGACCCGCCATTGTCCGTCCGGCAGCTGGATCAGTTCCTCAACCTTGGTGTGGGTTTCGATCTGGGCGCCGTTCTTCTTGGCTGATTTGGCATAAGCATAGGTCGCACCCGACGGGTCCAGATGCCCGTCATAAGGGTCATAAAGTGCGCCGACGAACTGATCCGGATCCATGAGCGGAAACAGCTCTGCCGCCTCGGAGGGCGTAATCAGCTCGGCCTCCAGACCCATATAGCGGCCCTTCGCCTGCATCGATTTCAGCCAATCGAAACGTTCGGGCGTTGCCGCCAACAAGACTCCGCCGGTCGTATGATATCCGACATCCTGACCGGAATATTCTTGGATCTCCCGATACAGCTCGACCGTATATTTCTGCAATTTCGCGACATTGGGATCACCGTTTATGGTGTGCACACCACCTGCGGCGTGCCAACTTGAGCCGCTGGTTAGCTCCGAACGTTCAAGCAAAACGACGTCAGTCCAGCCATGGCGGGTTAGATGGTAGGCAACGGAGCATCCCACGACGCCGCCACCAATAACGACTACTTTTGCGTGATTTTTCATGGTTGTCCCTTTGTCTCGGCCTGCAGCGCGCCGTTCCTTCTGTGAACTGAACCTGCTTGGACCATGCGTGACTTCGACGTTATGCGCGCAGTCGGGAGCAGGGCAGCCGATAGACGACATCTTTATATCGAATTTTGTCGTATTTCTTGGCTCGTCTGAACGTCCCGCCTAACGAAATCTTCAGACGGCGTCACGATGTATGGAGCAATACCGTCATCGCCGGAGTTTCCATGACTAAGTTTCCGTCTCTGAGGTCTGCGCTCTGGTCGCCAGAGACAGGAATTGCCCTAAGTTTTTTGCTATTGGCGGCTGCTTGGGGTGGAACCCTTTGGCTCGATTGGGGCCCTGATGCGACAATCGCCTGCGGCGGATCCGGGCTTTTGTTGGGGTCGTTGTCGTTTTGGCTTTGGCGAAGAGCGCTGGTTCGGGCTGCAAACGCGACCAAGGCGGGTCGGGTGAGAATGTTCTCTGCGGGACCAATTTTCAATATGGCGGCAGACTTGGCGCATCGCTTGGACGCGCTCGAAAAACGCGCAGAAGCTGATGGATTGCGGGCGGAAGCTTTCGATGCGGTGCCAAGTCCTCTGATTATGGTGGACATGTCGGGGGAACTGCTCGCGAGCAACAAAGCGGCAAATAGTTTCGAGGCGGAGTTTCAATCCGTTTTGGCGAGCGCAGAGGAGGATGGTGAGACCATTGTGTCGGGTCAAACCTACCTGTGGGAAAAGGCGCCGACGTCCGATCATAAGAAATCCCCGTATCTGATTGCTTTCAAAGAACAGCCACAGGACGAAACGACCGTTGACGACCCAATTGGTCAGAACATTGCATCGGCGCTGCTGGATGAAGAAGGACAAGTTGTTCAGTCTAATCAACTGCTTGATGATCTGGTTAGTGGTGTCGATGTCGACTGGCGGGCTTGCATCGTCGACTGGGCCACGGCCCTGGATGGAACAAACGGTCCCGAGCGCGGTTTCCTTCGAGTTGGAAAGGTTTGGCTAAACGCTGTTCTCATTTCTGAGGAGAAGCAAAAACGCTTTTTAGCATTCGATGTTACGGCTGATTTAGAGGATGAGCGGAGCAAACTTCATGAACAGTCGGAAAAGCTGGAAAAACTAGAGGCTATTCAAAACGAGATTGTTGAGATTGTGGATGGTTTGGCCAAAGGTAAGTTCGACATGCCGATTACCTTGACCTCAGGTGATCCGGTCGCGGCCCGAACTTTTGAACAGGCCAGCCGTCGCATCAAGGAAATTTTGGTTGGCGTCACCAGGTCGGTCGGGGAAATCGCCGTTCAGTCGGGCAGCCTTCGATCCGCAATTGAGAACGGGGGCGAGCATCTGGCGCGACGCGGTGAAATTCTACAAAGTATCAAAAAGCTCTCCTCCCAAATCGCAGAAGGTTTGGACGTCACCCAAGGTTCTGCGGCCAGTATGGCAAAGGTTGTCACCTCCGTCACAAAGGATTCCGATACCGCGGAAAAAGTGGTGGCCCAGGCAGTCAACACGATGGGTAAAATCGAAAATTCTTCCGCTAAGATCAGCAAGATCACCAATGTCATCGACGAAATTGCTTTTCAAACCAACTTGTTGGCCTTGAATGCTGGTGTTGAAGCTGCAAGGGCCGGATCTGCAGGACGCGGTTTCGCGGTTGTCGCTTCCGAAGTGAGGGCACTCGCTCAAAGATCATCTGGCGCGGCGAAAGAAATTGGAACGCTGATCTCTGATAGTCAAGCCTTTGTCAAAGACGGTGTCTCTTTCGTGGGGCAAACAGGGGACGCACTTGGAGGAATAGCTCAGCGCTTTTCAAGTCTTTCCAATGAGGTCAAAGAGGTTCTGAGCAGCACCGAAATGCAGTCAGAACGTTTTGGGCAACTTCAGTCAGTTTTTGCAGAAGTTAGAGAAATCATGGCTGACGAAGGCGCTCTCAACAAAGAGAGACAAGCCGGCGCGATTGAACTGCAAAAGCAATCTGAAGGTGTTATTCAGCTATTGTCCGATATGTCTTCTCACACAGAAAAAGCACCGACTTTTACCAATGCGCGTCCAGATAAAGCGAATCCAGAGAAATCTAATCTTTCGATAAAGGTGAAAGATAAAATCGAGTTGGATACGAAGGCCGAAGAGGTAAGGCAGAAAAAATCTTCGGCTGTAAATATCTCAAGTTCCTCAAAATCAAAAGTCGTGTCGGAACCTAGCTCGATCGCGCTCCCGAAAACTCAGCGTTCGGTAGCAATGAACTCTGGAGGGTGGGAAGATTTTTGATTTGAGCATCGGGATGCGATTGGTCAAGGCTGATCCATTGGCCAAAAATATGAGGCTACGAGATGACTAGGCATTGGGGGATTGCGGAAGAAGAAACTTCGGCTTTTGTGCAGCAAGAATTGATTAAAACGATCATGGTTAAGAAAGTAGACCACTCAGTGTTCGAATTTGAGGGCCAACCTTCTTCCTGTAATCAACGCACCGGCTATCCAAAGTCTGGAACCCCAAATGAGCGACCAAGGAGTCAGCGAATTCTCGATGGCCAAGATCGTCCCGGTTCGAGCCATGCAGCAGAAGCATCAGGCGCGGTGAGAGGATCTCTCTGGAATGGAGCTTTTGTTGTCATGGGGTCTTCCACAGGGGGTGTCGAAGCTCTTGAGATCATTTTGTCAGAGTTGCCGGTTCGGTGCCCGCCTGTTTTGATAACCCAACATATGCCCGAACGTTTCTTACGAAAACTCGCAAATCGGTTGGATCAGCGTCTAGGACCAGAAGTCCGATTGGTAGATCAAGTGATGCCACTTGAGCCTGGTCGGATATACATCGGTTCAGGTGGAGACCATCATCTCGCAGTAGGGCATCGGGCTGGCAAGGTTCTTGCTGGGCCAGTAGAGGGACCGACGCGAAACGGCCATCGTCCATCCGTCGATGTGTTGTTTCGATCAGCCAGACCTTTCGCCAGTCGAGTGGTGGGAGTTGTTCTTACCGGTATGGGCTGCGACGGAGCAAGCGAATTGCTTGAGCTTAGGGAAGCTGGAGCACAAACGATCGCGGAAAGTCAAAAAACGGCGCTAGTCTACGGAATGCCAAAAGCTGCCATCGAAAATGGGGCGGCCGCCCACATATTGCCGCGGGATCGTATTGCCGCGCGCATGTTGGATCTATGTAAATCAGCAAATCAAAGAGACTACAGCGGGAAATTGCACCAGTGACGACAAGTACAAAACACATAATTCAGGGTGAGTATGCTGCGTCAGGCGATCCCAATGTTGTAATTGCTACTCTATTGGGGTCGTGCGTTTCGGCTTGTCTATGGGATCCCGTGGCCAAGGTTGGTGGCATGAACCATATGGTCCTTCCCACCGGAAATGATGTGGACACCGGCTCGGCCTACCATGGTGTCAACGCTATGGAACTCCTAATTAATGAAATAATCAAACTCGGAGGCGATCGACGTCGTTTGGAGGGTAAGCTTTTCGGTGGGGCCAGGATGGTAGCTGGATTAAGCGATGTTGGAGCCAGAAACACTGAGTTCGCGCTCGATTTTTTCGAACGAGAAGGAATCTTGTGCCAAAGTAAGAGCCTGGGCGGAGAATCTGCACGAAAGGTCCAGTTCGTGCCGACCTCAGGCAAAGCTCGCCAGATGCTGGTCGCTGCGACAGAGGTCAAGGAACCGGTGCAGAAACCTAAACCCAAACCGACTGAAGATGTGGAACTATTTTAATGGCTCGGCAACTTGTTTGAGGTTCGCGCGAAGAAGGGATCGGCATTCGTTTCTTGCAATGAAGGAGTCATTTCGCACAAATTCGAGCTGGGGAAGCACAAGGAACCGGTCTGCGAGCAAGCTGGCTGCCTATTTGTAAAGCGATATTGCTGAGAGACGACAAATGATCCACAGCGTTTAACAAGGCATTCTCGACGATGGGATCGTGGTGCCCGCGAGCAGATCCTGCTGGGTCGATACAGTACCGCGCGTGATCAGTCTCCTAGATCGTCAGAAACAGGCATCAACCACACTTACGTCCGGCATTCCGGGATCGGGGTAACCGGTGAGCCGTCTTTAAGAAACTGGCTCAGGTTATGGCAGACAAGGTCACCCATGGCCTGACGGGTCTCGACCGTGGCGCTGCCAACATGGGGGAGCAGGACGACATTCTGCATTGAGAGTAATTCATCCGGAACCATGGGTTCATTTTCGAATACATCGAGCCCGGCATACCCAAGACGACCTTCTTTCAGCGCCAAGACCAATTCGGCTTCGTCGACCACGGAGCCACGGGCCACGTTGATCAGAGTGCCTTCCGGTCCCAGAGCATCCAGTACCCGCCGGTCCACCAAATGACGGGTTGCTGCCCCGCCGGGCGTGATGACGATCAAAATGTCCGCGTCGCGGGCCATCTCGATCAAATTTTGATAATACGTGTATCCCACGTCCTTTTGGCTGCGCGCATGATACAAAATTACCGCGTCGAAGGCCTGAAGTTTCTCGGCAATGGTCATCCCAATCCGGCCCAATCCCAATATTCCAACTGTCCGGCGAGATGGAGAGCGGCTGAGCGGCGCATTGCCCTGCACCGCCCATTGCCCGGACCTCGCGTGGGACTCGTTGGCCAGGAAATCTCGATAGAGTGCGAGCATCATCAGAATGGCCGTGTTGGCCACTTCGTCATTCAAAACGTCGGGCGTGTGGGTCACCACAATTCCGCGTGCGACCGCGGTTTCAACATCGATTGCGTCATATCCCACGCCGTAGCAGCTGATGATCTGCAGATTGGGGAGAGCCGCCATGATATCTGCCGGCACCCCATCATGGCCGTTCGTGGCGACAGCCGTGATCGCCGCCCCGCGCTCCGCCAGAAAGGCGGCGCGGTTTTCGATCTGGCGAAGCTCATGCACCGTGAACTCCGCCTGAAAACGATCCATCATGCGCGGGGTTGCCCCACCAATCAACAAGAGCTCCGCTGTCATGGCATGATCCTTTAAGTATCTTCGGTGACGGTCTGCTTTTGCTGGCCCAGCCCCTGGATATACACCTCCATGACGTCACCCTTTTTCAGGTAGACGGGTTCAGGCTTCATGCCCATCCCAACGCCCGGAGGGGTGCCCGTGGAAATGATGTCGCCGGGATAGAGCGTCATCAGTTCCGACAAGTGGGAGACAATCTGAGCCACGGAGAAGATCATGGTCGCCGTGCTGCCCGTCTGCATGCGCTTGCCATTGACGTCGAGCCACATGTCGAGCGCCTGCGGGTCTGGCACTTCATCCCGTGTCACCAGCCACGGTCCGGTCGGACCGAACGTGTCGCAGCTTTTGCCTTTGGTCCACTGGCCGGACAACTGGGTTTGGAAATGCCGCTCGGACACGTCGTTGATCACGCAGTAGCCCGCCACATGGTTCAAAGCGTCAGCTTCGGACACATATTTCGCTTTCGTGCCGATCACGACGCCCAATTCGACCTCCCAGTCGGAGTGGGTGGAGCCGCGTGGCAAAGATACCGTATCGTAGGGCCCGACCACTGCGGACGTGGCCTTGAAGAACAGGATCGGATGTTCGGGAATGGCCGCACCCGTTTCCGCCGCATGGTCCGAATAGTTCAGGCCGATGCAAAGAAACTTGCCGATCTGCCCAACGCAGGAGCCAAGACGTGGATCGCCATCGACAGCAGGCAGGCTGGCGGGATCGAGAGCGCGGAGCCTGTCGAGATCGCCATCACCGAGCATCGGTCCGGCAATATCTGCCACATGGGCGGAGATGTCCCGCAGGGTACCATCTCCGTCGATCAGCCCGGGCTTCTCCTCCCCCGGTGCACCGTAACGCACTAATTTCATTGTCTTTCCTTTAGTGATTATCCCGCGGCATTGAGCCGTGGGCGATATCTTTGTACTCCGTCGCCCCGTCGAGCGTCATGCCTTCCGAGAATGGCCGTATCTTTTGCCGGAAGATCTCTTGCCAGGGCGATTGGCTGTCCGGAACGGAGAAGGTGCAGTTCTCCCGACGGGCGGCCAGTTCATCTTCACTCACCAACATGTCGGCAGTGCAATTGCGCAAGTCGATCCGCACGCGGTCCCCGGTTTGCACCAGCGCCAGCCCTCCGCCTGCGGCGGCCTCTGGCGATGCGTTCAGGATCGACGGCGAACCCGACGTTCCCGATTGCCGACCGTCCCCGACACAGGGCAGGGCCTGAATGCCGCGTTTCAGCAAGTATGCAGGCGGGCGCATATTCACCACTTCGGCGCCGCCGGGGTAACCGATGGGTCCGGCACCGCGCATGATCAGGACGCAGTGCTCGTCAATGCCAAGGCTTTCATCGTCGATCCGGGCGTGGAAATCCTCTGGCCCGTCGAACACGATCGCGCGGCCCTCGAACGCCTCGGGGTCTTCGGGGTTTGAGAGGTAGCGATCCCGAAATTCCTGCGAAATCACGCTGGTTTTCATGATCGCGCTGTCGAACAGGTTGCCCTTGAGGTTAATGAACCCGGCATCGCGCAACATTGGCGCTGCAGCCGAATGGATAACATCCGCATTCGAGGAGGCGACCCCACCGCAATTCTGGGCCATCGTCTTGCCGTTCGCGGTGATGGCGTTTGGGTGGGGCAACAGGCCGTCTTCCAACAGCGCGCCTATCACAGCAGGAACGCCCCCCGCGCGGTGATAGTCCTCGCCCAGATACTTGCCAGCAGGCTGGAGGTTGACCAGCAAGGGCACTTTGTGGCCAAGCGCCTGCCAATCGTCGTTATCCAGTGGCACGCCCAGATGTTTTGCCACGCCATTCAGGTGGATCGGCGCGTTGCTCGACCCGCCGATGGCGGAATTGACCACGACGGCATTTTCAAACGCTTCGCGGGTCATGATATCCGTCGGTTTCAGATCCTCATGAACCATTTCCACGATCCGCTGCCCGGTCGCGTAACTGATCGCGCCGCGTTCCCGATAGGGCGCGGGGATCGCGGCGGACCCGGGCAATTGCATGCCAAGCGCCTCGGCCAGGGAATTCATCGTGCTCGCCGTACCCATCGTATTGCAGTAACCTACGGATGGCGTGCTGCTGGCGACCAGATCCATGAATCCGTCATCGTCGATCTCGCCCGCAGCAAGGAGCTCGCGCGCCTTCCAGACGATGGTGCCAGAGCCCGTGCGCTCCCCCCGGTACCAGCCGTTCAGCATGGGCCCGACCGAGAGCGCGATGGCCGGGATGTTCACCGTGGCCGCCGCCATGAGAAGGGCAGGGGTGGTCTTGTCGCAGCCGATCATCAGCACCACGCCATCCAGCGGATAGCCATAAAGCGTTTCGACCAGCGACAGGTAAGCAAGGTTGCGGTCCAGCATTGCCGTCGGGCGTTTGCCCGTTTCCTGGATCGGATGGACCGGCACTTCGATCGCTGTGCCGCCAGCAGCGATAATCCCGTCGCGTACCCGCTTGCCCAGCTCGATATGGTGGCGGTTGCAGGGGCTCAGGTCGCTGCCCGTTTGCGCAATGGCGATGATGGGTTTACCGGCTTGCAGCTCGGCCCGGGTCAGTCCGTAATTGAGGTAACGCTCCAGATAAAGCGCCGTCATTTCCGGATTGTCAGGGTTGTTGAACCACTTTTGCGAACGCAGCTTGGTCATTGGCCGCTCCAGCCTCCGTCGATGACATGGGGATGTCCGGTTGTGAACGCACTGTCGTCGCTGGCAAGGTAGACGACAAGCGCTGCGATCTCTTCGGCCTTGGCCACGCGGCCCATCGGTTGGCGGGCGACGAACTGCGCCATGGCCTTGTCGTAGCTGCCCATTTCTTCGCCCAGGGCACGCACGCGATCCTGCAGACTGGGGCTTTCGACGGTGCCAGGGCAGATGCAGTTACACCGGATGCCCTTCGCAATGTAATCCACGGCGACGGCTTTGGTCAGCCCGATCACTGCGGCTTTGGTCGTGCCATAGATGAACCGGTTGGGCGCCCCAATGATGCTGCTGGCGGCGGATGACATGTTGATGATCGAGCCGCCGCCGCGTTCCAGCATGCCCGGCAGGGCAGCCCGGATCGTTCGGTACATCGACCGTACATTCAAATCGAACGCGAAATCCCATTCGTCATCCGTCGAATCGAGAAGGGCACCGTTATGGACGAAGCCCGCGCAGTTGAACAAAATATCAGGTGCGGCCCGATTGATGCCTTCGCTGATCGATCCTTCGTCGCGGACATTCAGCACGAACGTCTCGCACCCGGTTAGGTCCGCCAGTGCGGCCTCGTTAATGTCGGTCGCATAGACCTCTGCGCCTTCTGCGGCCATGGCCAAAGCAGAGGCCCGCCCGATCCCTTGACCCGCAGCTGTTACCAAAGCCCGCTTGCCCGTCAGTCGGCCCATGTCCCCCTCCCAGATGTTGTTGGTTGTGCTAGCGCTAGCCTGCCGTCAGGATAAGCGCAAGTGGGCACAATTGATGCCCGACAGGGAGGAAAGCAAGATGACCCAAACCGTTGCGGTGATTGGGACAGGGCTGATGGGTGCGCCCATGGCCCGCAATTTGGTCGCAAGCGGACACGCCGTCCGGGCCTGGAACCGCACAAGATCCAAAGCCGAAGCGATCTCTGGCGCCGTGGTTTGCGATACCGTGGCCGAAGCGGTGACGGGCGCAGACATTGTGTTAACAATGCTCAGCGACGGCCCGACGGTGAACAGCCTGGTTTTTGACCCCGCCGTGACCGATGCGATGGTACCAGAGGCAATCTGGCTTGATATGTCATCGACCAAACCCGAAGAGGCGCGCACCCAGTCCGCCCACTTGGCCGGGCTTGGCAAACGACACCTCGATGCGCCCGTATCCGGCGGAACCAAAGGGGCCGAAGCCGCGACGCTCGCCATCATGGTCGGGGGCGAGGCTGGCAGCTTTGCGGCGGCTGAGCCCGTTTTGCAGGGCATGGGCCGCCCCGTGCATGTGGGGCCATCAGGTGCGGGGCAGTTGGCCAAGCTGGCGAACCAGGCCATCGTCGCGGTGACGATTGGTGCGGTGGCCGAGGCTATGCTTCTGCTCGAAGAGGGCGGCGCGGATGCCGCTGCGGTACGATCTGCGCTGACGGGCGGGTTTGCAGACAGCATTATCCTGCAACAGCACGGCGCCCGCATGTCCAACCGCGATTTCGTGCCCGGCGGCCTGACCAAGTTTCAGCTCAAAGACCTGGAAAATGTATTGGCCGAAGCGGGCGGACTGAACCTCAAGCTGCCTATGGTGCAGCATGTACGCGACCGGTTCGACCGGCTGGTGAAAGAGTTTGAGGGGGCGGACACGGATCATTCTGCCCTCTTTGTCGAACTGCTGGACATAAACGGAAGAAAACCATGAGCGTACTTATCATTGGCGGTGGCGGCATGATCGGCCAAAAGCTGGCCACCGCCCTCTCGAACGATGGAACGGCGGCCACGCTTTTTGATGTGGGTTTTCCGCCTGACGGCGCGCCAGCAACAGAGCGGATGACGGGCAATCTTTCCGACCCGGGAGAGGCCGCGCGCCTCGCCGGGCTGCGGGCGGACGTGATCTATCACCTGGCCGCGATTGTGTCGGGCGAATCTGAGCAGAACTTTGATCTGGGCTGGCAGGTGAACATGATGGGCACCTGGCACTTGCTGGAAGCGTTACGGGCAGAGCACCTGGCGAGCGGTGGCAGCTACCGGCCAAGGGTTGTGTTCGCGTCCTCCATCGCCGTCTTTGGCGCGCCCTTTCCGGACAAGATCCACGACACGTTCCTGTGTGCGCCGCAAACGTCTTATGGCGCGCAGAAAGCCTGTTCTGAACTGATGGTCGGTGATTTCAGCCGAAAAGGGTTCATCGATGGGATCGCCCTGCGCTTGCCCACGATATGCGTGCGACCGGGCAAACCCAACAAAGCGGCATCTGGCTTTTTCAGCGGGATCATCCGCGAGCCGCTGAACGGGGTAGAGGCGGTTCTGCCGGTGCCTGACAGCGTGCGCCATTGGCATGCGAGCCCGCGCTC
>JBCBGY010000081.1:0-18663 GCA_038526275.1 Pseudomonadota bacterium
TTCTGGATATTGGGCAGGATCCCCACATCCACCGAGTGATCGAGAACCGCGCGCATGATCTTTTGAAAGGAGCCCGTGGTTATCTTCAAAGAGACGTCTGGATAGCGCTTGTTGAAGGCGGCGACGAGTGACATGCCGGGCATGGCATTGCCAAGCCCCACGGAAAGCTCGCCATTGCGCAAGGACCCATGGTGGCGCAGGATCTGTTCCAGAGCGGCCTTTTCCAGAAGGACGCGATCCGCAGCATCGCAGACCTTTTCACATAGCAATGTCGGCACCAGTTGCCCGTTTGCACGGGTAAACAGGCTGATGGAGTAGGCCTTTTCCAACCCCTTGATATGTTGCGAAATTCCCGGCGATGTCAGGCCCAGGTGCCGGGCCGCCGCAGCGTAGGAGCCGGTTTCGGCGACACATTTCAGAGCCTGCAACGCCGGCAATGAAAGCGACATCGTTTCCCCCGAAACTGATTCTTTGGTTCCGGGAAACAATAGCTTTGCTTCATCACAGTCATGTCACAACCCGTGCCCAGATTGTCAGGCGCAGGGGCCGTTGCCCATCGACATTCGAATTCGTGATCAACCGTACGGCGGCGGGGCTTTAGGCCCCGATCCAGAGAGGTGTGTCCACATGGCGACGACGATGGCTGTGCCAGACAAAAGGCGGTGCGCCCGGTTGGAGCCCGGGCTGGTGGCTGATGCACGGATCGTCCTGGCTGACCTGGACGGCTGTCTGATGTCCGGGGGACGGGCCTACAAAGACGCACCGGAATTCGTCGATGCCTGCAAGGATCGGCTTTGGATCGTCTCTAACAATTCCACCCACACCGCCCAGGCGCTTGCGCCCGTGCTTGATGGTCAGGGGCTGACCGTAGACGCGGACCGTATTCTGCTGGCGGGTGAACAGACGCTGCATCATCTGGCGCGGACCTGTGCTCCGGGGCACCGGCTTGCATTATTTGCAAGCGATATGTTGCACGATAAAGCCCGCGAGCTTGGGCTGGCCATATCAGAGAGCGATGCCGAGATCGCGTTGCTCTGTCGGGATCTGTCCTTTGCGATCCCTGATCTGGAAAAGTTGACCGCCCTGATCGATGCCGGTGCGCAGCTTTGGGTGTCCAACACAGATCTTAATCATCCGAGCCATGATGGACGTCCCGTGCCAGAAACCGGCGCGCTGTTGGCGGCACTGCGGGCGGTGGCCGGGCCCGTGCCTTTCGCATCCATCGGCAAGCCCAACCCGCATATGGTGCGCATCGTCACCGAACGCACGCGCATCGCTGCGCACGACGCTGTTTTTGTCGGCGACACTGCCGCCACCGACGGCGCTCTGGCCAAGGCGGCGGGCATGCCCTTCCTGCATATCGTTCGGGAGGACGTGGCATGACGCTCTATGTCCTGCGCACGCTGATGAAAATGGCGCTGACCATGTTCGTCATCATCTCGCTGGTCTTTTTTGCCACGCGGCTCAGCGGTAGCCCGCTTGATACCTTCCTTGGCGACGGTCTGACCCAGGAAGACCGCGACTTGATGATCGAGTATTTTGGGCTGAACGGTTCCATCTGGGAGCAATACCTGCGCTACCTGCGCGGCATCGTTGAGGGCAATTTCGGCCTGTCGTTCCTGGAACGTCGTCCGGTGGCCGAGATCGTGGCCGAGCGGATCTGGCCCTCGTTTCAACTGCTCCTGTCCGCGCTGGCGCTGACGATTACCCTTGCCTTGCCGCTGGGCATTCTCGCTGCGCTCTACCGGACAAGCTGGGTCGGCAGTGCGATCATGGCGCTGGCCTTTGTGGGCTATGCCGTGCCCAATTTCGTCATCGCGACATTCATGGTGCTGATCTTTGCCTTTTCGCTCAATTGGCTGCCCGTAGTAGGCAATGGCACCTGGGCGCATTTCATCATGCCGACCATCGCCATGTCCGGCGTTCTGATTGCGGCGCTGACGCGATTCACCCGTAATGCCATGCTCGACGTGCTCGGGCAGGATTTCATGCGCACGGCGCGGGCCAAGGGCTTGCCCGAAACGGTCGTGATCCTCAAACACGGGCTCAGGAATGCCGGCGTGACGGTGCTGTCGGTGCTGGGATTGCAAATCGCAGGGCTTGCGGCGGCGGGCAATGTTGTGGTCGAAGCGATCTTCAGCTGGCCCGGCATTGGCGAGCTATTGGTGAACTCTGCCATCACACGTGATTACCCGGTGCTGCAATTCGGGGTTATCACGGTGGCCGGCGCTGTGATCGTGATCAATGCGCTCACCGATATTGCCTATGCCTATGCCGATCCGCGCATCCGGTTGGGGAACGCGTGATGGCCGCGCTCTCCGATACCGCCCCACGCCGCGCAGTGGCGACCCTTTGGATCGAGGCGAACTGGATCCAGCGCACCGCCACGCTGCTGGCGATCTTTCTGATCCTGGCGGCGGTGCTTGCCCCGCTTATCGCGCCCTTCGATCCGCTCAAACAATCGCTGATCTCTCGACTTCGGCCACCGATTGGCTTTGACCGCTTCAAGGACGGGTTTCTTCTGGGCACGGATGAGCTTGGGCGGGATGTGCTGTCACGTACGCTCTATGGGCTGCGGCTCACACTTGGCCTTGCCTTGGTTGGCGCTTGTATCGGTCTGTTCATTGGCGGCACGCTCGGGCTCTTGGCGGGGCTGCGGCGCGGCTGGGCCGAGGATGTGATCATGGGCGCGGTCGACATGCAGATCGCCGTGCCTTTCACGCTTGTGGCGCTGCTGGTTCTGTCGATCCTCGGGTCATCCCTGCCGGTGATGATTTGCCTTCTTGGTGTCGCCTATTGGGAACAATATGCCCGCATCGTGCGCGGCGAGGTCCGCAAGGTCACCGAGATGCCGTTCATCGAGGCGGCCCGCGCCAGCGGCGGCGGACCACGTTACATCGCGCTGCGCCATGTGCTGCCCAACATCGTGTCGCCGCTGGTGGTACAGTTCACCCTGTCGCTGTCCAATATCGTGATCCTTGAATCAACGCTGTCGTTCCTTGGCCTCGGCGTGCAGCCGCCCACAGCCACGCTGGGTTCGATGGTGGGCTATGGGCGCGACTACATGCCAACCGCGCCCTGGATGGTCATCGCACCGGCCGTGGCGATCATCCTTTTGACCTTTTCCGTGCAGATCCTTGGCGACTGGCTGAGAGACCGCGCCGATGTGCGCCTGCAGGGCCGATGAATCCAACGAGGCCAAGAATGCCCGCTCTCGCAATCCAACTGGAGACAGACATGAAAAAACTTCTTCTGACCACTGCTGCCATTCTGGCCGCATCGGGCGCTGTTGCCCAGGACATCACCGTGGGCGCCGCGAACGTGTCGAGCTATCTCGACCCCGGTCGCGATCATTCCAACGTGGGCTCGCAGTTCTACTACAACGCCTTCGACACGCTGATCGAGCGCGACCATTCCAAGCTGGATCCTGTCTGGGAGCCGGCGCTGGCGACCGAGTGGGCCCAGATCGACGATCTGACCATGGAATTCAAGCTGCGTGAGGGCGTCAAGTTCCACAATGGCGAGGACATGACCGCCGATGACGTGGTGTTCTCGCTGAACCGCATGTATCAGGCGACGTTTGCGCCTTATGTCGTGCGCTCGAAGGACCGCCTGAGCAACTTCGCCGAAGCGGTGAAGATCGACGATTACACCGTTCAGATCAAGGTCGAGCGTCCCGAGCCGCTATGGGAGACGCTGGTCTCGCTGCAGCAGGTCATGATCATTCCCGAAGAGTATACCAAGGCGCTGTCCGGCGATCCGATGGTGGCCGAGGATGGCGACTTTGAGGCCTTTTCGCTGGCACCCGTCGGCACCGGCCCCTACGCGATCACCGAATTCACACCAGGCGAGAAGGTGGTATACGGTCGCTTTGACGGTTTCTGGGGCGAGGCCGCACCGCTGGAAAAGGCGACCGTGATCCGCATCCCGGAAACGGCGTCGCGTATCACTGCGCTGAAGACCGGCGAGGCGGACATCGTTACCAACATCGCGCCCGATCAGCTGGACCTGATCAACGCGGATGCGAACCTCAAGACCGAAGGGTCGGCGACGGCCCTCTTCCACGTCATGATCATGAACGTGAACCACCCCAACCTGACCGATCCCAAGATCCGGCAGGCCATGTCCATGTCCATCGACCGCGACCTGCTGAACGAGGCCCTGTGGCTGGGCAAGGCGGTTGTGCCTTCGACCCACACGATGGAAGAAATGGGCGCGCTGCATCAGCCGGACCTGACCACATTCGAGTACAACCCGGAGATGGCCAAGGAACTGCTGGCTTCGTCCTCGTATAACGGCGAGGAAATCGTCTTTGACGCCTTCCCGGTCTATTACACCAACGGTGTTCTGGCCGCCCAGGCGATCATGGAGATGTGGGCTGAGGTTGGCATCAACGGCAAGCTGAACGTCACAGACGAGTGGACCGGCAACGACCCGGAGATGATGTCGCGCAGCTGGTCGAACCCGATGTATTTTGCCGACCCGTTTGGCTCGTTCGGTGTGATGTGGGCGCCTGAAGGTCCGTCCGAAGGCGCTGGCCGTTTCAACACCGATGCCGAGTATGCCGAGATGTGGGAGCGTTTCCGCTTTTCGGAGGACGTCGAAGCCCGCAAGGCGGCCTATGTCGAGCTGATGGACCGTATCAAGCAGGACCCGCCGGTGCTGCCGCTCTACCGTCCATTTGAAAGCTGGGGCATGCAGAAGTCAATCGACTGGAAGCCGCAGCCCGGACACATCCCTTATGTGCTTGACTTCCGCGCGGGCTCCATCTCGCTGGCTGAGGGCTAAAACCGATCGGCGCGGCGGACCGGATCGCCGCGCCTTTCTCGCTTTTCAGGAATGCCGCTCATGACCCTGCGCATTGCGATCGTTTCCGACATCCACCACGGCGCGCCCTCCCACACCAAGCGCGGCGATGCGGCCCTTGGCCTGATGGCACGCTTTGCCGAATGGGCGAACGCCGAAACACCGGACCTCGTTCTTGATCTGGGTGACCGAATTTCCGACATCGATGAAGACACCGACCTGCGGCTGGAACGCGAGGTGGCAGAGGCTTTCAAGGCGATTGATGCCCCTGTCCACCACATTTGCGGCAATCACGACCGTGACCATCTGAGCGTTGCGCAGAACGAAGAGATCCTTGATCAGTCCCTTGAAAACGAAGTGCTGGACGCGGGCGGTTGGCAGATCGCTCTCTGGCGCGCTGATGCCAAGATCGCCCGCGATGATCCGGAGCGACGCGGGTTCAACCTGCCAGAGACGGATCTGTTGTGGCTTTCCCGCACGATACAGGCGGCGGAAAAACCCACGCTGGTGGTCAGCCACGTGCCTGTTTCGGGCCATGACCAGACCGGCAACTACTATTTCCAGCGTAACCCGCAGTTTTCCCGCTATCCCGAAAGCGACCGCGCCCGACAGGCGCTGGCACAGGCCCGTGTTCCGGTGGTCTGTCTGGCGGGCCATGTGCATTGGAACACCGTCACAACGCTGGACGGCATCCCGCATCTGACCCAGCAAAGCCTGACTGAAAGCTTCACCACCCAAGGCGCGCCCGCCGAGGCTTGGGGCCTGCTGACCCTGACGGATACCGCTCATTGGCAGGTCTTTGGCAAGGATCCTTTCGAGGCACGCGTCACCCCGCAAACCGGGCGGTGGACGCCTCCATTGGCGCCGTTTTGAGTGCCCTACCGCTTCACTACTTGAGGACTTTAGTGTGATGATTGAGGCGCCGGTTCTTTCTGTCAAATCGCTCTCGGTGGCTTTCGGGTCGCATGTGGCGGTGCGTGATCTTTCCCTTGACATCCATGCCGGCGAGACGCTGGCGCTGGTGGGCGAAAGCGGGTCCGGCAAGTCAGCGACCGCGCTGTCGGTGCTGCGCCTGATCGAACGCGAAGGCGGGCGGATCACGTCTGGGCAAATCCGTCTGGGCAGCACAGAGCCGGTCGATCTGGCCACTTTGACGGATCGCGAGATGCAGTCCTGGCGGGGTAACCGCATCTCGATGATCTTTCAGGAACCGATGACCTCGCTCAATCCGGTGATGCGCATCGGCGAACAGCTTTGCGAGGTGCTGCGCCGCCATCAGGGGTTGGGCCGGGCCGAGGCGCTGGCTGCAGCGGAAGAGGCCCTGGCGCAAGTGCAGATCCCCGAACCGGCTCGCCGGTTACGGCAACACCCGCATGAATTGTCGGGGGGCCTGCGGCAGCGTGTGATGATCGCCATCGCGCTGGCCTGCCGCCCGGATGTGCTGATCGCAGATGAGCCTACCACCGCGCTGGACGTTACCACTCAGGCTGAAGTGTTGCGGCTTCTCAAAAGGTTGCAGGCCGAGATCGGTATGGGGATCTTATTCATCACCCATGACATGGGCGTGGTGGCCGAAGTGGCTGATCGCGTTGTTGTGCTGCGCCATGGCGTGACCGAAGAAGTCGCGCACGTGGATGACCTGTTTGACGCGCCACAGTCGCAGTATGCGCGCGATCTGATGGCGGCGACGCCCAAGTTGGGCCAGTCACCCCTGCGCCCGCCGGTGCCCGAGACCGCGCCAGTGCTCAAAGTGACGGGCCTGTCCAAAAGTTTTGTGCAGGGCAATGGCTTGCTGAAGCCAAAGGCGGTCACGCAGGCGGTGCGCGATGTCTCGTTCGAGATCCGGCCCGGTGAAACATTGGGTCTTGTGGGGGAGTCAGGCTGCGGCAAGTCCACACTCAGCCGCACACTGATGCGCCTGATCGAACCGGATGCCGGCTCGGTCACTCTTGCAGGGCAAGAGATCACTGGGCTGGACGCCGCCGCCTTGCGGCAGGCGCGCAGTGATATCCAGATGGTCTTTCAAGATCCCTATGCCAGCCTGAACCCGCGCATGAGCGTGCGTGACCTGATCACCGAACCGGCCTATCTGCATTCCGGGCTTGGACCTGCCGAACGCGCCGCGCTGGCTGGAGACCTGCTGGAACAGGTCACGCTGGAGCGCGACGCGGCGGATCGGTATCCGCATCAGTTCTCGGGTGGTCAACGCCAGCGCCTCTGCATTGCCCGGGCGCTGTCTGTGTCGCCCAAGGTGATCGTGGCGGATGAGGCCGTGTCTGCGCTGGATGTTTCCACCGCGGCGCGCGTCACGCAATTGATGCAGGATCTGCAAGAAAGTCTGGGCGTCGCCTTCCTGTTCATCAGCCACGACATTGCCGTGGTCGAACGGGTCAGCCACCGGATCGCGGTGATGTATCGCGGCGAGATCGTCGAGATCGGTTCGACAGACCAGGTGCTGCGCCACCCGCAGCACGATTACACCCGCACATTGTTGTCCGCCGTGCCTGTTCCGCGACCAGGCGACCGGCAGCCACGCCGTATCCCGGAGCCTGCCGCATGACCGACGACGTGACACATTGGGCAAGCGTGGCCAAGGACTGGATTGGATGGGCGCAGGCGCCGGATCACGACAGTTTCTGGGCCTATCGCGCGGCTTTTCAGAACTTCATTGGCAGCGGCTCAGGCCAAGCGCTGGAGATTGGTTGTGGCGAAGGTCGGGTTGCACGCGCGCTCGGGGCACTGGGATATGAAATGACCGTGGCCGAACCAGCCCCCGCGCTGCTACAGGCGGCCCAAGAGGCGGGTAGCGCCGAAACGTATCTCGCGGCTTCAGCCACCAATCTGCCGGTGGATGACGGCAGCTTCGATCTTGTTGTCTTTTACAACGTTTTGATGGACGTGGATGACCTGCCAGCGGCCATGACCGAAGCCACACGCGTTCTGCGCCCTGGTGGCCGGCTGATGTTTGGGATCGTGCATCCGATGGCCGACCATCATTTCTTGCGTGGTCAAGGCCAGGACCCTGGCGACTACTTCGCCACCCATCTGATGGAAAACCACGTCGAAACCCGCGGCGTCCCAATGCATTTCCGCGGCTGGCGCAGACCGCTTTCTGCTTACTTCGAGGCGCTGCGGCAATCGGGTTTGTTGGTGTCTGATGTGGCCGAACCGCAACCCGACCCCGATCACCCTTTCACGAAGGCTGCCACGCGTTGGCAAGGCTTGCCGTTGTTCTTTTGGGTGATGGCCACGAAATAAGCACGTGCTCGATTTGCCCGCGTGCCGTGCCACCTTGTGACGAGGTGATGCCTCAGCTCGATAAAGCCCCCCCAATCGGCAATCACCATGAGGTCTTTGAAACCACCTAACCTTTGACGCCTGTCATGGTGATCCCGCGGATGAACAGGCGTCGTGCGAACAGAAATGCGATGACCATGGGCGCTGTGACCACTGTCGCTGACGCGTATGTCCTGCCGTAATCCGTGTCGAAAGCAGACTGATACTGCATCATCGACAGGGTGGCGGTCATTTTATCTTGGCTCTGCACAACGATAAGCGGCCAGTATAGGTCGTTCCAATGGGCCACGAAAGAGAACACGGAGAAGGCAGCGATGGCTGGAATGGCCGAGGGGATGATGAGCCGCAGGATGATCTCGATCTCCGAAAACCCATCGACACGTGCAGCTTGGATGATGCTGTCGGGGAAACCTCGAAAGAACTGGCGGAACAGGAAGATCGCAAAGACCGAAAGGATGAAAGGGAACATCATCGCAAAGTAGGTGTCGAGCAACCCAACCCGTACCAGCCCGATATATAGGGGGATTGAGGTGACATTGATCGGGATGGTGATGGCTGCGATGACAGTGCCAAACAAGATTGTAGAGCCGCGAAATTTCAACTTCGCCAGAGCGTAGGCGGCGGGGATCGCCGTCAGCAATTGGATCACCAGGATGCCCACACAGACGATCATGCTGTTCATCAAGAAGATCAGGTACGGTTGCTCAAAGATTACGGCGTAATAGTTTTCGAAGCCCTTGAACGTCTTGGGAATGATCGAAAAGTCGCTGTCATAAACTTCGTCGGTCGGCTTCATACTGGACGAGATCATCCAGATGAACGGGAAGACCATGACCCAGGCGCCCAAGAACAGTAGAATGGTGGTGATCGCTCTGCTGATCGATGTCGGGCGGAACCGCTCGACCAAATCGGCAAAGGTGGAGCGGGGTTGGGAAATGTCTGCCATTGGTTTGCCCTTCAATACTGCACGTTGCGGTCGGTTAGCAGTGCTTGAAGCAGCGCAAACAAAAAGATTATCCCCAGAAAAAACAACGAGAGTGCTGCTGAATACCCCATGTTGAAATATTCAAACCCTTCCAGAAAGGCGAGGTAGAGAAACACTTCGCTGGCCCTGTCTGGCCCGCCTTGGGTCAGGATCGCAACTGTGTCGAAGAGTTTGAAGGCGGTGATCGAACTGGTCACTGCCACAAACATGGCCGTGGGGCCGAGCATGGGCCACGTCACGCGAAAAAACTTGTCGAGCGGATGGTCTGCTCCATCGATTGCTGCGGCCTCGTAAAGATTTTGCGGAATTGATGTGAGACCGGCCAGGAACAGCACCATGTTGAAGCCGATTATGCTCCAGAGCGAGATGATGGCCAGCGAATAGAGCACTACATTTTCGCTGCCAAACCAGTTGACACCCGGAATGCCGAAGGTCTCCAAAGAGTTGTTGATGACACCCTGGCCGCTGTCCATCAACGCGGCCCAAACCAGCGCCATGGCGGCCAGCGTTGACGTAACCGGTAGGAAGTACAGCACTTCCAGAACCGAGCGGAACTGCTTTTGCTCCTGGATGGCAATCGCCAGCACCAGGCTAATAATGAAGGCGCCGGGCAGGAACAGCGCCGCGTAAAACACCGTGTTGTTCAAGGCATTGACGAAGACCTCGTCGCCCAACATACGGCTGTAATTTTCCAGGCCGACGAATTCGTAGTAATCGCTCACCAGCGTATAGTCCGTCAGGCTGGCCAGAAAAACGAACACAATCGGCAGGATATAGATCACCAAAAGCAGCAGCGTGGCGGGCAGAACCAGCCAGTAGGCCAAACGGGTTTGTCGCCGTTCCAAAAGAGAGGCAGCCATTATGCGACCCCTGCAGTTTGCAGCGCTGCAGCCGGTTCTGGTGTCAGGCGCGCGCCATCGGCATCAAAAAACAGGAGCTGGGATACGTTCAGCATCACCTGGAGCGTCCTTGATCCGCCTTCAAGTTCTGTACCGGCATGGGTGCCGCTCTTCTGGGCGCGGATCCGGACTTTGCTTTCCGGCGCGTGAGCGAAACTGCCGTGGATCAAAAGTTCGGGCCCCAGATCTTCGATCAAACGTTTCTCAAAGGTCAGACGCGGGCCTTCGGCGGGGCCTTCGACACCTGCCAGACCGGGCGCGTCGAGTACTGACACGGCTTCTGGTCGGACCCCCACCTGAACCGGTCCATTGCAGGCCAGCTTGACCGGAAGTGCCGCATCTCCAAGCCGCAGCCAACCGTCCCGGCATTCGCCTGCCAGTACGTTAATCTCTGGGCTGCCGATAAAACGCGCCACATCCAGACTCGCGGGATCAGAATAGAGCGCGTTCGGTGTGCCAACCTGAAGGAAATGTCCGGCTTGCATTAGCGCGACACGGTTAGACATTGTCATCGCCTCGATCTGATCGTGGGTGACATAGATGAAGGTCAGGCCAGAACTGGCGTGGAGTTCGGTAATCTCGGTCCGCACTTGCACGCGAAGCTTGGCGTCGAGGTTCGAAAGCGGTTCGTCCATCAGAAATACTTTCGGGTCGCGCACCAGCGCCCGCCCAAGAGCCACACGTTGGCGTTGGCCGCCTGAGAGCTGAGCCGGTTTTCGATCCAGCAGATGGTCAATGCGCAACTGCCCGGCGACAGTCTCGACCGTTTCACGGATTTCTGGTTGGGCTCTTCGGCTTGCTGGCGCGATCATCCGCATCACGGGCAGACGGGCATACAGCGGCAAGCGTGCCATGACGAGCGGCATCGCCATATTTTCGGCCACGCTCATATGGGGATAAAGCGCGTAGTCCTGGAATACCATCGCAATGTTGCGATGCTTCGGGGCCGTGTCGACCACAGATTGGCCGTCGATCAGGATCTCGCCGCTATCGGCTTGTTCCAGGCCCGCAATGATCCGCAGAAGGGTTGATTTACCGCAACCGGATTGCCCGACCAGCGAAACGAATTCACCATCTTCCACATCGAGCGAGATGTCGTGCAGAACCGGCGTTTCACCGAACGACTTCTTGATGTTCTTGAGCGTTAGCTGCGCCATGTAGACCCCCTGGACAGAAATGCCCCGGACCGCGCAATGGTCCGGGGCAAAAAGGCTTAACGCTGCATAAGCTCTTCAGCGATATCGACCAGTTTCTGGGCGCCGTCTTCAGGCGTCAGTTCGCCCGTCATTACAGCACGAATAGTCGAAGCCTGATCGCGCCAGATCTTTTCCGACTGGGTGCCAGGGTAGCCGGACCAGGGGCCCGCGCGGTCGTACTGCTTGACCGGCGTGGCGTAGTACGGGTTCTCTTCGTAGAACTTACCCATGTACTCAGTGCCCAAAACCTGCACGTTGGTGGGCAAATAGCCAGTGATTTCAGCGGTCACCTGTTGGCCACGGGGTCCACTGACGAACTTGATGTATTCCCAAGCCGCGGCGATCTTTTCTGGATCCTGGGTGGTAATGATCGCAGCGTTGCCGCCGGTGGGGAGCTTGCCATCCGCATCATTCCAAACGGTAAAGGGGTGCGACCGCAATTCAAAAGCATCGCCCACACGTTCCTGCATGTTGCGGGCACCGGCCGGGGACAGCCCCCATAGACCCATGCGACCTTCGGTGAAAGCAGCGAACTGGGTCTCGCGATCCAGGTCGACGCGCAGGCCAGCTTCATCATGTAGCCGCTTGGCCATCTTCATGGCTTCAACATGATGGTCGTTTTCGTTGAAGGCGACGGCCTGGCCATCGTCAGACATCATCCGACCACCTTGCTGCAGGACCAGTGTCTGAAAGCCCCAATCGTCGCCGTTAATCAGCCACATGAACATTGGCATGATGTCTTCGCCGAGCGCGTCGATCTTCTGGGCTGCGGCGATCAGCTCATCCCAACCGCTGGGGAAATTGTCCGGGTCCAGGCCAGCTTCACGAAACAGGTCCGCATTATAGTACCACTGGATCACCGATGCGTTGAACGGCATTCCGTACTGCACATCATCGACGCGGCCCAGATCAAGCATAGCTTCGGTGTAGTTGGCTTCGGTCCAACCATCGCCTTCGGCTTCCATCAGCGGACCCATATCCACGATCTGGCCACGTTCGGCCAGGGCGCGGGCAAGCGAAGGCAACTGGTTATAGGCCTGGAAGGCGCAGTCGGGCAGAGTGTTGGTGGCAGAGCCGCGGAAAAGCTTTAGGTGAGTGTCGCCGTAATTCTTGGCAGGCGCGGCGTACTGCACTTCAATCTCGTCCTGCATCTCGTTGAACTCTTTCATCAACGGTTCGTGCTGGCGGGTGAGATGGCCGGCATTGGTGAGGCAGGTGATTGTGACCTTAGCTTCTGCCGCTCCGGCAAAAGCCAACGCGACCGCTGCCGCAAGCGTAATGCGATGCATTGGTGTGTCTCCGTTTGGTTGGACATCAGGCAAGTTGTCGCCCTCGTTCACAGGGCTTGCGCGCAAACAACAATCCGCTTGTGACAGGTCCTTAACGATTCAGTTCCAGTTTTCGTTTGTAGCGAAGGTTTCACACCAAGTTCCCGATTTGGTGGATGTCGTGACCTCAAGTTGAACCAGATCTGCCCGCACAACAGCCTCGGTGACTTCTATGGGGCGATCCTCCTTATCCACGTTGCGACCCCACAGCCCAAAGACGGACTGCTTGGCCGGGATTTCCAGGGCCAAGGCTTCGTAGGGCGTGGCAGGGCGCACTTCGATCAACGTGGAACTGCGATAATAGGTTTCTACCCCGAGGCGGCGGAAGGCCTCAGGCACGGACGGTTCCTCACCCAACTGATCCAGAATTGTCGGGAAGCGCGCCGAGTTGAAGAAGTGACGCCCAATTGCCGTGGGCAGACCATCGACATGGTGCATAAATTCTCCGAAGGCCACCCTGTCACGCATTTTCAGATCCAGCATCCTGGCGACTTTGCTGTTCAGCCGCTTGTTTTGGCTGGTTTTCATCGCGCGGACTTGAACGTCGTGGCCCTGTTGGCGCAAATGCGTTGCCAGTCTCGTGCGTTCGTAGATTTTGTAGACGATCGGTGTTGGCGCAACGATCGTGCCTTTCCCTTGCCACGACGCAACAGACCCATCCTCGCGGAGCTTTTCCAATGCACGTCGAATGGCGTGCCGGTTGACCCCAAACTGTTGGGCCATTTCCGATTGCGAAGGCAGTTTGTCGCCGACAACAAACTGCCCTTCGCGAATGTGGCTGCAAATAGTGTTGTAAACTACTTGCCAATCGGATGATGCTGCCATGCGATCCTCCAGCAGTCGACGCTGCCAGGGTACTGCGGGTTCGTAACAGATATGCACCGGCTCCAGATCTACCGGTGTCAAGTCGTTGGCTGACCGTGAATCAAGGGCAACCGGGGTTTCTCAGGACACCAATTGCAACGGTAGTGTAAAATCCCCCGCTGCAAATCTGCATGCTGTTAAGCGATGTTAAGGCGGTGCAACCTTGCTAGCCATCAGATGAAGCGCCACCAAAAACCTGAATGTTCGCGCGTTTCGTGACCGCATCGTAAGACACCAAAACGGCACCGGACCTCCGCTAAAGGCGCGATATGGAAGCTTGCCAAAGCTGACATTTTCATTTTGCAGAATCTTCCAAAAGCTGGCGTTGCAACCACTTCATAAAGGCCGCAGGCGCGCCGGATAGAGCTGCATCATTACGTAAGACAATGGAGATGTCGCGCGCGGCCCAGTCGCCAGAGATTGGTATCATCGAGATCGGCAGCAGGGCCAGGTAAGGCGCCACAAACATCTCGGGCAGGATTGCGATACCGAGATTGTTGGCCACCATCGTCCGCGCAACCTCATTCGTGCTGGCCATGTAGCTGTAGGCGAACCGTGGCGAGGCCGCTCCGACGACCTTTCGCACGAGTCGCGTGAGCGAACTGGCGTTTTGCACACCAATCATTTGCCAATCCAGAAAGTCTTCGAAGGAAACGCTGTCGCGGTCTTCAAGTGGATGTGCTTTGGGTACAACGAGGACCAGCCGATCGCGCAGATAGGGCTCTATTCGCAATCCGTCCGGAATGCGCAACGTACTGGACACAAAGCCGATGTCCGCAATGCCCCGCTGCACCTGGTCCAGGATCTCGGGGGTCAAAAGCTCAAGCAAATCGATGTCAATATCGTCGGTCTGGGCCAGAAAGGCCTGGATATGCCCTGCCAGGCCGTTGACCAGGGCTGACCCGTTGGCGCAGATCGAAACCTTGCCGCGCGCACCGGTTGCAAGCCTTTGCATGTCGTCCTCTATCGCACGCAAGGTGCGGAACGTGTCGCGCGCACGTGCCACAAGAAGCCGGCCGGCTTCTGTAATCTCCAGCCCGCGCGAATGGCGCACAAAAAGCTGCTGGCCAAGATCCGCCTCAAGGTCGCTGATCCGCCGACTGACTGCCGAGATCGACAGATTCAACTGCTCTGACGCTGCGCGCAGGTTTTCGGCATCCGCAACCATCAAAAAGGCGCGCAGGGTGACGAAGTCGAAGTGCATACCAAATCTCCGGATTGTGCGCGACTGTGGCTTAGGTTGGAAATTCGGGCAAGCGTTGCGTTTTACGCAATTCTACGTTCTTGAGGTCAGAATTCCGCTCCGGAAGCAAAAACAATAAGTTTTAGGCTGTCAGTTCTAGTCAGCGTTTCTGAATGAGTGTGTTTTGCGGCAGCAAAGCAGAAGAAAACAACGAGAGACGCAAGAAAACTGAAGGCTTGTTTCGCGAAAATGCAACGCGGACTCGCACAAGACCGGCGAAACAGGGAAACCCTGTATATGCCACCCAAGGGAGGATAAAATGAGGAATACATCCAAGGCCGCATCTGCGGGCCGGTACATGCTTGCGACGTCGGCATTGGCAATCGGGATTGCGGCCGCCTCTGCGCAGGCAGAAACCATCGACATGCAGTCGTTCTTGCCGCCCACGTTGCCTGTTTTGGCGACGTCGGGTGTAGATATGACCGAGCGTGTCAAGCGCCTTACCGGCGGTGAAGTGGAGATTGTATACCAATCTCCCGGCGCGCTGGTTGCAACCAACGAGATCTGGGACGCTGTTTCGACAGGCGCTGTGCCTGCGGGCTGGTATGCTACGGGGTTCGCCGAGGGTGTGATCCCTTCCGCCTCGCTCTTCACCGCGTTCCCTTTCGGGCCTGATGCGGTGGAGTATACCGCGTGGTGGTACGAGGGTGGCGGCAAGGAGCTCTGGGCTGAGATTTCCGAACCTTTCAACATTCACTCTGAGCTCTGCTCGGTCGTGGCACCGGAAGCCTCGGGTTGGTTCAAAGAACCGATTAACTCACCCGATCAACTGCAAGGCCTGAAGATGCGGATCTTCGGACTGGGTGCGGCAACCATGGAGAAGCTGGGCGTACAGGCACAGTCCATGGGCGCGGGCGACACGATGACCGCCTTGAACACAGGGGCGATTGACGCCGCCGAGATCAGTTTCCCGGCGCTCGATAAGGCCATTGGTCTGCAAGAGCACGCATCGCATTACTATTTCCCCGGCTGGCACCAGCAAAGCTCGTTCCTGCATTTCATCATCAACAAGGATGTTTGGAACGGTCTGGAAGACAGCCAGCAGGCGGCGATTGAGGCGGCATGTGCGGCGAACGTGGCCACCACAATTGCCGAAGGCGAGTCGATCCAACTTCAGCCACTGGCCGATCTGCAGGCGGAGGGCATCACGGTGCATCGCTGGTCTGACGAGATGCTGGCCACTTTTGAAGGTGCTTGGAACGAAGTTGTCGTCGAACGTGCTGCTGCGGACGCCGACTTCGCTCGTGTTTGGGAAAGCATCACGGCCTTCCGCGAGAGCTACGCTCAGTGGTCGGAGCTAGGCTACCTGGACTAACTTTTTCTAGACTGCGAGGGGCCACGGCCCTTCGCACACAAAATTGACCTTCATGTTGAAAATTGCGCATCTCTTGGAGCGGCTTTGCATTTATGCGGCGCGCTTGGCTGGGCTCTTGTTGCTGGCTCTAACGGCTGTCGTGCTCTACGACGTCATCGGTCGGCAGTTCTTTAACACCGGCTCTGTGGCACTCAGCGAGCTGCAATGGCACATCCACGGCGCGATTGCGCTGCTGGCTTTTGGCTATGCCTATACGCGCGACGCGCATGTGCGGATTGATGTCCTTTCGCAGAATTTTTCGAGCCGCTTCAAGGCGAGGCTAGAGATCGCGGGCATCGCGCTTTGTCTGACGCCGTTTCTCTTGGTGGTGCTGTGGTACGGCCTTGACTTCGCTGAGCGGTCATTCTCTCGGGGCGAACGCTCACCCGTCAGCCTTGGTTTGACACATCGCTGGATCATCAAATCCGTGGTGCCCTTGTCCGCTGTTTTCGCCCTTATGGGCGCCTGGTCGGTTTTGCTGCGCATGGTGGCCCATTTGCGTGGGAGCATTGACGAACCCTTCGTGCGTGAGGGCCTATGGAAATCCTGATCGACCTTTTGCCCGCACTGATGTTCGGGTGCCTGATCTTCGGTATGTTCAGCGGCCTGCCGGTTGCCGTTGTGTTGGGCGGCATCACGTTTTTCTTTGCTGTGATCGCCATCGCCTTGGGAGAGATGCGGCTCGTTCAGATCTCGCTCTTGCCCAACCGGATCTTTGGCGGCTCGGTCGACAATATCGTGCTGATCGCGGTACCTTTGTTCATCTTCATGGGTGTGCTTCTAGAGAAAAGCCGCATCGCCGAAGACCTTCTTCTGACCTTGCAAAAAATGCTGCGCGCGGTGCCGGGTGGCATGGCGCTGGCGGTCACCGGAATGGGCACCATCCTTGCGGCAGCAACGGGCGTGATTGGAGCCTCAGTTGTGATGCTGACGGTCATGGCGCTGCCGACAATGATCAAAAACGGCTATTCGCCCAAGCTCGCCGCAGGCACGGTGGCCTCAGCCGGGACGTTGGGCATCCTGATCCCGCCTTCGGTGATGCTGGTCTTTATGGGCGACATCCTGACGATCAACCTTGCCAAGCTTTTCATTGCGGCGCTGGTGCCGGGGTTGGTCTTGGCCGCAGCCTATATGATCTACATTGCTGTCAGCACGGTGTTGAAACCCGATCAAGCCCCCGTGATCCCGCCGCTGTCGCCCGCAGAAAAGGCAGGGCTGTGGCGCGAGGCGCTCGTATCTTTCTCACTGCCGGTGCTGCTGATCGTGGCGGTGCTGGGGTCCATCATCGGCGGCCTGGCCACGCCAACCGAAGCTGCTGCCGTCGGTGCGTTCGCCGCACTCTTACTCGGGCTCGCGCGGCGGCGGCTGAACCGGCACGTGCTCGGCGAGGCAATGGACGGCTCAATCCGCACCATCGCCATGTTTTTCTTCATCTTCGTCGCGGCCACGGGCTTTGCCTATGTCTTCCGCATCATCGGCGGCGAGCATTTCATCGTGGACATCACCAAAAGCTTGAACATGGGCGATTGGGGTATCCTCGCGATGCTGATGCTGATCATCTTTGCGATGGGCTTCTTCTTTGATTGGATCGAGATCACACTGATCATGCTTCCGATCGTGGCCCCGATCGTCGCGCTGATGGATTTCGGCGATCACGTTGCCAAGTCCGACTTGATCTACTGGTTCGCGGTGCTGATGGCGGTGAACCTTCAAACCTCGTTCCTGACGCCGCCCTTTGGCTTTGCGCTGTTCTACCTCAAAGGCGCGGCGGGCGATCTGGTTTCGATGCGCCAAATCTATCAAGGGATCATCCCATTTGTCCTGCTGCAAGTCGGCGTATTGCTTCTGCTTGTCTGGCAGCCCTGGATCGCGATGTGGCTGCCAAATGCGGTGCTGAAATGACTGCGCCAGTGCTCAGCAATCTCCGCGCTTTCGGCAACGGATTGCGCCGCCCCGAATGCGTGCAGTGCCTGCCGGACGGTACAGTGCTCTGCAGCGACGCATCGGGCGGCGTGAATGTACTGCATGCCAGCGGCGGCCTGTCTTACCGCGGCAATCATGAGCGCCCGGGATTTGTCAGCAACGGCTTTGCCATCGCCCGCAACGGGACGGTCATCGTCGCCAATACCGGTTCTGCCGGTGGGCTTTGGGCCATTGATCCGAACGGCGAAGTCGCGCCGCTCCTCGAAGAGGTCGAAGGCACACCGAACTTCGTCTTGATCGACGATAGGGGCGACATCTGGTTTTCGGTTCTGACGCGCGCAGATCACTCCGTACCGCTCAGCGCCACGCGGGCGGATGGCTACATCGCCCGGCTCAAGGATGGCGTTGCCGAGATTATGGCGGATGGGCTGATCTCGGTGAATGAGTTCAGGATCGACCGTGTGCTCGGCGCGCTCTACGTCAACGAAACCTTCGCGCGCCGCACAACGCGGTTCGATATGACGTCGAGCGGGGCGCTGGCCAACCAGGAGGTTTTGGCTGAATACCCCCCGGGCAGCTATCCCGATGGGCTCGCCCTGGATGAACATGGCGATCTATGGGTGCCCTGCATCATCGCGAACCAGATCCTGCATGTGACCAAGGATGGTGACATCTCGGTGGTCTACGAAGAACGCGATCCGGACCGTGTGGCGGAGGTCCAATCCGCGCTCGATGCCGGCACCCTGACGCGCGACCTGATCTATCAGG
>JBCBGY010000082.1:0-18571 GCA_038526275.1 Pseudomonadota bacterium
GTGCAATTCTTCGCTGAACCATGCCCCGAAACTATCGTCTGCACGGATAACGTGACGCCTGACCCGCGATTATTGTCCACCGGTATAATAGTGCGGCCTGTCAAGTGGCCGCTGGCCATCAATTCTTTGCCAAATCGATGCCGAATGCTGTGGTCAATTTGTCGGGTTATGGGGTACTTTAGGGATGCACGATAGGTCGACCTTTTCGACCTCAAAGACAGTGCACCAATCTCGCATCGATGGGAGAAATCATGCCATCACATAAATCCCGGGGCTTCGGGGCCCTGAGCCGTCGCAACCTCTTGCTCGCGGCGCCCGCTGTTCTGCTTGGCGCACATGTGCCGCTTCGACTAGACGCTGACAGCCATGCGGCTGCGCCAGCACAGATGCCAAGTGTGATCCAGCGCACAGTAGGCGACATCAAAGTCACGGCACTGTCCGACGGGTTCTTCGCCCTAGAGCACGAAGTGATGCAAGGCATTGAAAAGCCTGACTTCGACGCCATGCTCACTGCGGCGTACAAGGATCCGGAACGCAACTTGACCGCCGTCAATGCTTACCTTGTCGAGGCCGGGGATGTTCGGGCCCTGATCGATGTTGGAACGGGCTCTGCCTTTGGCCCCACTTTGGGTCAGTTGCCGGCCAACCTGGCGAGTGTTGGGATTGAACCGGCGGACGTGACCCATATCCTGGCAACGCATCTGCATCCCGACCATATCGGCGGTGTGGTTGGGGATTCCGCTTTGGTTTTGCCGAATGCCGAACTGGTTGCCGCGCAGGCCGACCACGACTTCTTCACCAGTTCAGCCATCAAGGCGCAAGCGCCGGAGCAATTCCAGCCATTCTTTGATTTGGCTACGGGTGCGGTGGGGCTGTTCAAAGATCGGTTCAGGTTGATCGACGGCGAACAGAGCGTGGCGCCAGGAATCACCGCCCTGCCCATGCCAGGTCACACGCCGGGCCATACCGGCTTCATGATCTCGTCCGGTAGCGAAAGCCTGCTGATCTGGGGAGATATCGTGCATGTTCCCGCGGTGCAGTTCGCCCGCCCGGATGTGGCAATCGCCTTCGACACAGATGTGGAGCTTGCGCGCGCCAGCCGAGCAGAAGTGTTGGACATGGCCGCGACCGACAAGGTGATGATCGCCGGAATGCATATGCCCTTCCCTGGTTTTGGCTATGTCGAAACCGCCGCTTCGGGCTACCGTTTCGTCCCGGCCCCGTGGGATTATTTCTAACAGGGGACATAACGCGCTTCAGTCCCCGGGGCCCTGGCTATTGAAGTTTTAACGGCTGCTGATTATCATCAGTGTGTCCTTCGGGACTATGGCGATAAACGCGCTCGTAATAAGCGGCTCGGACCCGGGGGCGGTACCCGGCGGCTCCACCAAACTCCCTCATTGGCGGGATCATGGGGCCGAAATAGGATCGACGGACGTCTAAAGGGGTTAGCTTTCGCTCGGCAGGACGCCACCGTTACCGGCTCAAGCTTTATAGTTGCCAATGACAACAAAGCTCCGGTTGCACTCGCCGCTTAAGCGGTGCGTAAGACCAAATCTTAAGCCCTAGCCTCTAGCAAGGTTAGGCGGGGTTCGCAGGCACCTGGCAACAGAAGCCTGCATTGTTAACCCACGATTTGGCTAGATCATGTATCCCAGTTCGCAAACGATTTGGGGCCGGGTATGTCTGACGCACAGCTTATCATTGATATCTACAAACGGGTCCTGATTGAGGAGAACATAGCGTACATCTCCGAAGCGTTTGCCGAGGATATCGTGGTGCACGACTTTTATTCTGGTGCGACGACGGGCGCGAAAGAGATGATTGTGCTGGCGCAGGCCTTGATGGCCCAAATCATCTACGACGATATCCAGCTTGTCCGCGGCATCCAAACGGGCGACTGGTGCGCAGTTGTGGTGCGGGTCTTGGGTCGAGGTCGCACATCAGACCGCCCCGTGGATGTTTTGGGCACGGTAACTGTACGGCTTCAAGGCAGCCAAATATGCGAAGCCTATCACCATCTGGACATTGTCAGCATGTTTGAGCAACTCGGTCTGTTGCCCGAAGATACTACCGTGCAGTGTCTGGCGGGCTATCGGTTGGAGGTGGCAGACTAGGCCCGCTGGCAAGCCTACCTGGCCAAGCAAAAGCGCAGGTTCCGGGTCGATTGGTCCGGCTCAAAAATCCAGTCTCTCACTGTATCATCTTGCAACAGAGAGACCGCATATGACCTTTCAAATTCACGCTTTACCGGTAGAAGCGTTTGAGGATTTGTTCTCGTTATCGGACGCCGAACTGAGCACCCGCAACATTCATCGGGTTCATGTCGATAAGAAACCAGGAGCCCCCTGTCGCGTCAGCCTCGCAGATGCGGATGTCGGCGAAACGGTTCTGCTACTGAACTTTCAGCATCAACCGGCGGACAGCCCGTATCAGTCCAGCCATGCCATTTATGTCCGCGAAGGTGCGGTCGCCGCCGAACCTGCAAAAGATGACGTGCCAGAAATGATTCGCTCCCGGCTGATCTCAATGCGGATCTTCGACGCTGACGACATGATTGTCGCGGCAGATGTGATAGAGGGAGCCGCCTTGGCAGAGGCGCTTGAGACCGCGTTCAAAGATGACCGCGCCGCCTATGGTCATCTACACTTTGCGCAGCGGGGGTGTTTCGCAGCCAAAGTGACCCGCGCTTAGTCAAGATTGACAAGAGTGCCCCCGCTGCTGCACAGAGACGCAGCGGGGTCCAAGCGAACACCCCGGAGGCGGTCGCCCAAGTTTCGCATCCCATTGCTATGAAGGGATGCCAGATGACCGCAACAGTTTCACCTTTTGCCCTGTTCGAGCGCCTGGGTCGCGCCGACGCGCCCACGATTTACGATGTCTGTTTGGACGACGATTATGCGGATTGCCCAAAGCTGATCCCAACGGCCCGGCGCTGGCCGCATGGCGACATCTTGGCCGCACCAAGCATTACGGGCAGCGTTGTCATTGTGTGCCAAAAGGGCAAAAAACTCAGCCATGGGGCTGCGGCGTTGCTGCGCCACAAGGGTGTTGCCGCCAGCGTTCTGGAGGGTGGAAACCAGGGATGGGACGCAGCGGGGTTGCCGCGCATTCCTTGGGGACTGGACAAGCGCCCAGCCGCCTGGGTCACGACCTCCGGGGGTGGGATTGATACTCTGGCCGCGGCCTGGCTGATCCGACGTTTCGCCGACCCGGAAGCGCCCCTCATGGCGGTTCCGGCATCCGAACTTTCGGCAGTGGCAGAAATGTTTCAGGCACACCCTTTCGGACCACTGCATGGCGGCTTCGCGGCACTTTCCAAAGCGCTGAATTTGGAATGGCCTGCCTTGGCCCACCTGCAGGCCGCCTTAACAGCAACCCCGTGGCTTGAACTGGAAGCAGAGCGGGCATTTTCCACCAATCGGTTGGCTGCCACAATTCCGTTGCTTGATTGCGCCTATGAATGGGCCGCCGCCCAGCCCAAAGGAGACATGGCGTGACTGATCAAAGCAAATCGCTCGCTGACATCACGCGGGTCTTCGGGCGCATCGGCCTTTTGTCCTTCGGCGGGCCCGCCGCGCAGATGGCATTGATGCACAAAGAGTTGGTCGATGACCGCGATTGGCTGACAGAGCGGCAATATCTGAGCGCGCTCAGCTTTTGCATGTTGCTCCCGGGGCCAGAGGCGATGCAGCTGGCCACCTATGCCGGCTGGCGGTTGCGCGGCCTGGCTGGAGGCCTGATTGCCGGTGGATTGTTTGTATTGCCCGGTGCGATTGTCATTTTGACATTGGCCCTGATCT
Source organism: Pseudomonadota bacterium (assembly GCA_038526275.1). Taxonomy (GTDB): domain Bacteria; phylum Pseudomonadota; class Alphaproteobacteria; order Rhodobacterales; family Rhodobacteraceae; genus 188UL27-1. Next base: position 3,804 of record JBCBGY010000082.1, read on the forward strand.
ACGCGGCCTATGGCAGCCTGCCGCTGGTTCAGGCCCTTTTTCTGGGGGTGAAGGCCGCCGTTCTGATCATCGTGTTTCAGGCCCTGGCAAAGGTGGCCGGAAAGGCACTGGGCGCCGCATGGGCCTGGCTTGTCGCGATCCTGGCGTTTCTGGCACTTTTTGTCTTTGCCTTGCCCTTTCCCCTTATCATCATCCTATCTGCCGTAGCGGGTGCCTTGGTTGCGTCGGCCGAGGCACAGGAAGAGGTCGCCATCCCAAAGGTTTCGACCGCACAAACCGCTCGTATCATCATCATTGGCAGTGCGATCTGGGCCGCGCCCATTGCTGTGGCAGCCCTGTTTCAGGCGGAACTTCTGACGGATATCGGCATTTTCTTTTCGAAGCTTGCGGTGGTCACATTCGGCGGGGCCTATGCTGTGCTGACCTACATGACACAAGAAGTCGTTCGCGATTTCGGTTGGCTGACCACCGCGCAAATGATGGACGGGCTGGGCCTTGCAGAAACCACGCCGGGCCCTCTGATCCTGGTCACGCAGTTCGTGGGCACCTTGGCAGCCTATGCCGAAGGCGGCTGGGCTTTGGCCTTTGCTGGCGCGGCCCTGACGCTGTGGGTCACCTTCGTCCCGTGCTTTATCTGGATCTTCGCCGGCGCGCCGTATCTGGAATGGATCACCAACCAACCGCGGCTCAGAGGCGCACTGGATGGCATCACCGCAGCGGTGGTGGGTGTGATCGCGAACCTTTCATTATGGTTCGCCATCCACGTCTTCTTTGAAGATGTCGGCCAATGGTCCGCCGGGCCGATCAACGTAATTTTGCCAAATCCGGGCTCGATCAACCTGACCGCAGCGGCCTTGGGCGTGCTTGCCTGGCTGCTGCTCATCCGATTGAAGCTAAGCTTGCCACTTGCGCTCGCAACGACTTCGGTTACAGGCGCTTTGGTCCTATGGATGATCTAGGACCGGCTGATTTTTGTTTTCTCCAGCCGGGGGGCTATCATTGTCTGGCCAAAAGCGTATGGTCGTCGCACGTAGACGGGGCTGAACTTCGTAATGGTAGAAACCATTCGATATGGACAATTGATGCACCGCGCCATGCGTGGGCTCATTCAGAATGTCCTGACAATCGTTGAGCAAAATGGCACGCTGCCCGGCGGGCACCATTTTTTCGTGACGTTCGAGACCGTTCACCCTGATGTGAAACTGGCAGGTTGGTTGCGCGACCGATATCCCAAGGAAATGACCGTCGTCATTCAGCATTGGTTCAAGGATCTGGAAGTTGATGATGACGGCTTCTCGATCACGTTGAATTTCGGGGATATTCCAGAGGCGCTTTACATACCCTACGACGCGATTCAGACTTTCGTCGATCCTTCCGTGGAATTCGGGCTGCGGTTCGAAAGCCAAGAAGATGAGGATGAAGGCGACGATCGCGACGAAGAGGATGAGGCGCCCATGGTCGAAGAGGCCGAAGAGCAAGACACCCATGAAGGCGACGCCGAGATTGTGAGCCTCGACAGTTTCCGGAAGTAGCGTAGGACGGTTGCTGCGGTGCGGGGAGCCCGATACATGGGATCCGACGCAGATCCGGAGGAAGTTATGTCGCAACCCACCCGCACAGAGACCGACAGCTTTGGCCCGCTCGACGTGCCCGCTGACAAATACTGGGGCGCCCAGACCCAACGGTCGATCCTGAACTTCCCCATCGGGTGGGAAAAGCAGCCCACTGCCGTTGTGCGGGCGCTGGGTGTGATCAAGCAGGCCTGCGCGAAAGCAAATACCGAGTCCGGGAAATTGCCGCAGGAGATTGGCGAGGCCATCCAGTCTGCCGCGTCTGAGGTCGTTGCGGGCGATTTGGACGATAACTTTCCATTGGTCGTGTGGCAGACCGGGTCCGGCACACAGTCCAACATGAATGCAAACGAAGTGATCGCCAACCGCGCCATTGAGATCCTGGGCGGAACGATCGGATCGAAAACGCCGGTTCACCCGAACGATCACTGCAATATGGGACAATCTTCGAACGATACGTTCCCGACCGCCATGCATATCGCAACCGCAACCATGGCCCATGATGTGACGCTGCCCGGCCTCGCCAAGCTCCATGCCGCACTTGAGGTGAAGGTCAAGGAGTTCGACGGGATCATCAAGATCGGGCGCACCCACACCCAGGATGCGACACCGCTGACACTCAGCCAGGAATTTTCCGGCTACACCCACCAGGTGGCCATGGGGATTGCGAGGGTTCGGCAGGCGCTTGGACGCATCTATGAACTGGCCCAAGGCGGCACAGCCGTAGGGACCGGGTTGAATACATCACCCGGTTGGGCCGATGAGGTCGCCAAAAACATGGCCGAAATCACGGGCCTGCCCTTTGTCACGGCACCCAATAAGTTCGAAGCCTTGGCGGCGCATGACGCCATGGTGGAAATGTCGGGTGCGCTGAAAACGGTTGCCGCAAGCCTCTTCAAGATTGCAAACGATATCCGGCTTTTGGGGTCTGGCCCCCGCTGTGGCTTGGGCGAATTGATCCTGCCCGAGAATGAACCGGGCAGTTCGATCATGCCCGGCAAGGTCAACCCGACCCAGTGTGAAGCACTGACCCAGGTTTGCGCACATGTCATGGGCAACGACGCGGCAGTGGGTTTTGCCGGCAGCCAGGGGCATTTTGAACTGAATGTCTACAAACCCATGATGGCCTACAATGTTCTGCAATCCATGCAGCTGTTGGGCGATGCGGCAGTGGCCTTTACCGACAATTGTATCGCAGGTCTGAAAGCGGACGCGACGCGGATCGACAAGCTGATGCGTGAAAGTCTGATGCTGGTGACAGCGCTGGCACCCACGATCGGCTATGACAACGCCACCACCGTCGCCAAGACCGCACACAAGAACGGGACAACCCTGCGCGAAGAGGCCATAAATCTGGGATTCGTCGACGAATCAACGTTTGATGAAGTCGTTCGGCCCGAAAAAATGGTCGGACCGAAGTGAGCGAGCCGATTAACCTGCGCCGCGCCCGGAAAGACCGGGCCCGGCAAATGAAGCGCCAAAAAGGCGCGGAAAATGCCGCAAGCTTTGGGCGCAGCAAACAAGAGAAACACATTCAAAAACAGGAAGATAGTGCGCTGCAGATACGCCTGGACAACCACAGGCTCGAACGAGACGAAGATAAATCCAATTAAAATTGAATGGAAACAAACGGTATTTTGACCGTTTCTTACCCCAATAGGCGCAGTTTAACGCCGTACTTAAGCCAGATTTATTGCTAATAAGTTTTTGGGAAGCAGTGAACGGGTAAGACTTATGCAGTTGAATCATTACGTTATCGGCCAGTGCAAACTGGCCTCAATCGGTATGTGCGCGCGGGAGGCCCTTTCATGAATATGGAAATGAGCCGCCCCCGCAAGCATTCGCTCACCTTGGCCGGCCACCGGACCTCGGTTTCTTTGGAAGACCCCTTTTGGCGGGCATTTCAGGATATCGCCTCGGAAGAGGGCCTGGCGCTGAACGCCCTGGCCGCGCGGATCGATCGTGAGCGTGGCACCAACACAGGCTTGGCTTCGGCCATTCGCCTGTACGTCCTCGCGCACTTCCAGAAGAAGTGCTTGGCAGACGCCTAACCGCGTCTAATCTCTTTGTAAGCTTCCGTCGCCCCGTAGGTTGCCCTGCGGGGCAAAACTTATGGTTTTTCCGTTGCTTGAGCTCGGAAGCCGCATCTTGGAGCTTCTGACTAGTTGGTTCAGACGTTTCGTAGGACGCTCAAAGCGCCAGCCAACTGATTGCCAAGGCCAGCCCTGCAGTGCTGCCAGCGCTGAACAGCAACGCCCCAAGAATGCGCTGGGTCCTCCCCGCAAAGGTCGGTACCACGATCAGCGGCGCAGCCAGCAGAAAGAAGTAGGATATCCAGTCGAAGTAAAGCAGATCCTTTGGCAACCCCCGCGCATCGAGTTCCGTGACAATGCCGTAGGGAGCGAAGGTCAAAAGCAGATATGTTGCGATAAAGCAGGTGGCAATTAGGTACCTCAATTCGCTATTGCGGATCGGATTTCGATGCCAATTGGTAAACGTCAAGAGAACAACCAGCGCCCCTGCGACTTCGCCAATTGGGGTAAGCAGGGATATTGCCAAAAAGTAGTCTGACATAGAACTCAGATGACCGTTTGACGCCGCCCATGCAAAATGGGGCATTTGCCAAAAAACTGAAATTGGGACAGCGATTAAACAGGCAATCTTCAAAGACTGAAGAAAGCTCAAACCTTTGCCTTTTCCCGCGACGGAAGAAACCGAAAGCGCAAATTGCGCCGAGACATACAGCGATAGCGCAATGCACAGACCCATCACCAACGCAACCAGCGCAATGGCGAAGACAACAAAGAAAATCAAAATGGCCATGGGTCAGGCTGCGGCGTCGTCAAAAGGATTTAAGCTCTCGGTAAGAGCAGACTTGGATCCCACCTGCAGAATTCTCCCGTCCCTATGGTCAGCCGATGGCCGCCATCCAAGGGAAGACTTCCAGCAGCCAAAAGGCGAACTGCGAGAAACCACCGGTAATCATCATCAGACCGACGGTCCACAAAAGAAGGCCCATGACCCGCTCGATCCGATCCATGTGCCGCTTCATCCAGGCCATGAACCCTTTGAGACGCGGGAAATACATGGCCACCAGCAAGAACGGGATGCCCAGACCAGCCGCATAGACGGCCAGGAGCATGGTGCCCTTCGACACATCGGCCTCGGACGCGGCAAGGCTCAGGATCGCCCCCAACTGCGGGCCAATGCACGGGGTCCAGCCAAAGGCGAAGGCAAGGCCCAGCACATAGGCGCCAAAAGCTGACCCGCCGCGATCTCCGGCATCGATCCGCGCTTCTTGTTCCAGGAACGGAAAGCGGACCACCCCGACGAAGTGCAAGCCAAAGCCCATCACCAGGATGCCAGCGATCAGGTTAAAGTACCCCTGATTTTGCAGGAAAAACTGCCCAAAGGCTGATGCCGTAAATCCTAAGAACAGGAAAACGGTAGAAAGCCCGAGGACGAAGAAGAGGGCTGTCAGAACAACCTTTCGCCGTTCCGTTTCGCTTTCCTGCATGTCAGACACACTGACCCCGCCCATATAGGCAAGGTATGGCGGCACGATTGGCAGCACACATGGACTGAGAAAACTGATCAGGCCTGCAAAGAGCGCAATCAGCATGGCAGGGATCAAACCCGCATCTATGATATCAAAACCAAACATATCGTTTCCCGGCCCCGCCTGCTCTTTTAGCCAATATAGCCTTCCGGGTCACCTGAACCCTTTGTCACGTTCGTGTGCTCATTTTGTCATGAACGGCAGGACCGAAAGCAGGCCCACCCGTCTATCAGGGCCGAACCGCGCCATTACCGCGCACCAGATATTTGAAACTGGTCAGCTGACGGGCACCCACAGGCCCGCGTGCGTGCATCTTGCCGGTAGCAATCCCGATCTCTGCCCCCATGCCGAATTCGCCGCCATCGGCAAATTGGGTCGAGGCGTTGTGCATCAGGATGGCACTGTCGAGCCTCTCAAAGAACCGCTGAACGGCGTCCGGATCCTCGGCCAAGATCCCATCGGTATGGTTGGAACCGTGGGTGCGCACGTGATCGATGGCGGCATCCACGCCATCCACCAGACGGGTGGCCAGGATCATGTCGAGAAATTCCATGCCGAAATCCTCGGGCGTGGCAGCCTTGGTGCCTTCGATCTTTGAAAGCTCACCTTCGGCCCGCACGTCGACGCCTGCCTTGACCAAGGCCTCGATCAGCGCCGGGCCATGCTGTGTATAGTACTGCCAATCGACCAGCAGACATTCCAGCGCACCGCAGATGCCGGTTCGACGGGTCTTTGCGTTCAGCACCACATCATGGACCATCGCCGGATCAGCGGATTTGTGAACGTATAGGTGACAAATGCCTTCCAAATGCGCAAAGACCGGCACCCTAGCTTCCTGTTGCACTAACCCGACCAGCCCCTTGCCACCGCGCGGCACGATCACGTCGATATGGTTCGTCATCCCGAGCATCTCGGACACGGCGGCCCGGTCACGGGTCGGCACGCGCTGGATGGCAGCCTCGGGCAAACCGGCGCTGCGCAGCCCTTCAACCAGGCAATCATGGATCGCGCCGGAGCTGTGAAAGCTCTCGGACCCGCCGCGCAGGATCACCGCATTGCCGGATTTCAGGCAGAGCGCCCCGGCATCCGCCGTGACATTCGGACGGCTTTCATAGATCACGCCGACAACGCCCAGCGGCGTGCGGACCCGCTGAATGTTCAACCCCGAAGGCTGCGTCCATTCATCGATCACCTCGCCCACGGGATCGGTCTGTTCGGCCACGGCGCGCAAACTGTCGACAATGCCCCTGATCCGCCCATCATCCAGCCGCAACCGATCGAGCATCGCAGGCGACAGGCCCTTCTCTTCGCCATAGACCATGTCTTCGCAATTGGCATTCACGATTGCCTCGCGCTTTGCCCAGATGGCCTCAGCAGCTCCGATCAAGGCGGCATGCTTGCGTTCCGGTGCGGCAAAAGCCAGTTCGGCAGCGGCAGTTTTGGCGCGTTCGCCAATCTCGGCCATCATCTGCGGAATATCATGCAGGTCTTTCATCGACCGTCCCCCAGTTTTTCAGTGATGCTGACCGGCGCAGTCCCGTCTGGCAAGGACAAAGCCGCCAGCGCCATATCATCGCGGTGAACCAGAACGGCCCGTCCCGCATAACCCAAAAGCCCCGCAATACGGTCGCTGCGGTGCCCAGCAATTGTCGTCGCCTCAGCGGCCGCATAGTTCGACAGGCCCTGGCCGATCTCTTCGCCTGACGGACCTGCGATGGTCACAGGGTCGCCGCGCTCGAACTGGCCGCGCACAGCGGTCACCCCGGCTGGCAACAGCGATTTGCCCTTCCCCAGTGCGCGAACCGCCCCTGCGTCCAGCACAAACGTCCCGCGCGGTTTCATAGAGCCGATCCAACGTTTCCGGGCGGCCTGCGGGTCACCGTCGGCCAGGAACCACGTGCAGGGCGCACCGTCGATCAGGGCTTGCAACGGGCGCATCACGGCACCCTGGGTGATCGCCATGGCACATCCCGCAGCGGTGGCCGTCTTGGCGGCCATCAGTTTGGTCTCCATCCCGCCCTTCGAAAGGTCCGAAACCGATCCGCCTGCCATCGCCTCGATCTCTGGCGTGATCCGCGCGATCCGGTCGAACCGTTTCGCAGACGGGTCAAGCGCCGGATTGGCCGAATAGAACCCATCGACATCCGACAGCAGGACCAGTTGATCTGCGCCCACCGTCGCCGCCACCTGAGCGGCCAGCCTGTCATTGTCACCAAAGCGGATCTCATCCGTGGCGATCGTATCATTCTCATTGACGATCGGTACGGCACCGACCCCCAGAAGCTGCGCCAACGTCGCCCGGATGTTCAGGTAACGCCGCCGGTTTTCGCTGTCATTCAGCGTCAGCAGAACCTGGGCCGTCGTGATGCCATGGGGCGCCAACGCAGCCTCATAGGCGCGCGCCAACCGGATCTGGCCGACTGCAGCCGCAGCCTGGGACTGTTCCAGCACCAGCGCGCCTTTCGGCAGGCCCAGAACATGCCGCCCAAGCGCGATGGAGCCCGATGAGACCAGGATTACATCCGTTCCACGCGCCTTGGCCGCTGCGACATCCAGAGCCAGCGCCTCCAGCCAGTCTTCCCGCAACGTGCCACGGTCGACCAGCAAAGCCGAGCCGATCTTGACGACCAGACGCCGGGCATTCGTCAGGGTTGCCACGGCGTCGCCTCCTGTCCCACGCCAAGTTCCTCAACGCGCTGCGCATCAATCACCTCGCGCAAGCGGCGCAGCACATCGGTCACCCCTGCCCGACTGACACCCGACATGGCTAAAACGGGTCCACCGCAAGCATCAGCCAAGGCGGCAGACTTCTCCGCGATCTCTTCCTCCGACAGAGCATCAACCTTGTTCAGCGCAGCGATCCGGGGCTTGCTGGCCAATCCGCCGCCATAGGCCTCAAGCTCTGCCAAAACGGTTTCGCAGTCGGCTGCCACATCCTCTGACGTGCCGTCGACCAGATGCAACAGCACCGAGCAGCGCTCCACATGGCCCAGGAACCGGTCGCCGATCCCCCTGCCCTCCGACGCGCCCTCAATGAGGCCCGGAATGTCGGCTACCACGAACTCGGCCCCATCAACGCCCACAACGCCCAGATTGGGGTGCAAGGTCGTGAAAGGATAGTCCGCGATCTTGGGGCGCGCATTCGACGTGGCCGCCAGAAAGGTCGACTTGCCCGCATTGGGCAACCCCAGCAGGCCCGCATCGGCAATCAGCTTCAGGCGAAGCCAGATCGTGCGCTCAATCCCGTCCTGGCCTGGATTTGCCCGGCGCGGCGCCTGATTGGTGGAGCTTTTGAAATGCAGGTTGCCAAATCCGCCATTGCCACCCTTTGCAAGCAACACACGGTCGCCCACATCGGTCAGGTCCGCAATCACCGTTTCTTCATCTTCGTCCAGGATCTCGGTCCCGGCGGGCACCTTCAGCACAATATCCGCCCCGTCGGCGCCAGTGCGCTGCTTGCCCATGCCGGGCGTGCCGTTCTTGGCAAAGAAATGCTGCTGGTAGCGGAAATCGATGAGCGTGTTCAGCCCGTCCACGGCCACGGCCACCACATCGCCGCCGCATCCGCCGTCACCGCCATCCGGTCCACCATATTCGATGTACTTTTCCCGCCGAAACGACACGGCGCCGCCACCGCCGCTGCCAGAGCGGATATAGACCTTGGCGAGATCGAGGAATTTCATGGCGGTGGCCTAGGCTACTGGGTTAACGAAAGGCGATAGAGGATCAACGGCGCATCCTCAACCCGCGCTGCGGATCCACCACTTTTCTCGCCGATCCGCTCAAAGCCCAGTTTTTGCAGAACACGGCCCGAAGCGGGATTGTCGGCAAAGTGATCTGCCAGGATCTCTGTCAGCGCAAAACGTTCGGCGGCGGCTGGCAGAAACGCGGCCATTGCCTCGGTCGCGTAGCCCTGCCCCCAATGATCCTGGCTTAGGAAATACATCGTCGTCGCGCCACCGCCCCGTTCCCGCCGACCAAGCCCAACGCTGCCGATCAAAACACCGTCTCGCTCGATCCCAAGGCGAAATCCCAGACGACCGCGCCACCGGCTCAGTTCTACCCAGCGCGCAGCCTCATCCAGGGGCCAGGGCACGGGCACCGACAGCAGGTTCCGCGCGACCGGATCAACGCCCGCCATCGCGACAAGCGTTTCAAGATCGTGCTGCCCCAGCGGTCGAAGGGTCAGGCGCTTCGTGTGAATGATCCAAGGGTGCATCGCGTGATATTGCTCGGGCGTCAGGATCATCCGGTGAGACAGCACATCCTGATCCAACGCCTGACAGTGCAGCGTCTGTGTACCCCTTTTGCCGAAGCCAAGCTTGCCAAGCACACCGGCAGATCGCGCGTTGCCATCGAAATAACCCGACGTGATCGGCGGTGCGTCCGGGTTAGAAAACCAATCTGCCAGCACGGCGCGCGCGGCCTCGGTGACCAAGCCCCGGCCCCAGTGATCCTGCCTGAGCCAATAGCCCAACTCTTCGTCGGTGCCGATGACGCCGCACAGACCAGCCTCTCCTTCAATCGCCCAAATTTGACCTTCGTCGCCTTCAACCGACGCCAAGAACGTTTCGGCGTCTTCCAATCGATAAGGAATAGGAACAGTGCGCAGCCAGCGCGCGACCGCCAGATCGCCGATACCGTCCACAATCGCGGGCGCGTCATCTTGAACGAAGGGACGCAGCAGCAGCCGATCCGTTTTGATGACGGCCCGGCCCATCTATTTGAGCTTTTTGAGGTAGGTCCAGGTCTGGACCTTACAGTTGCGCGCAACGCAGAAGGTTTCGGCGTCGCCGATATATTCGAAACCGGCATTGGTCAGCACCCGCGCCGAGACCGGATTATCCTGAAACACCTCGCCAAAGACAGTGTCGCACCCTTGCGGGTTGGCCGACAAAAGCGCGTGCACGGCGTCCGATGCGAGGCCCGTATTCCACATGGCGGGCGCCACCCAATAGCCGATCTCAGACTGGACGCGGTTGCCCGCCTCCATCCGTTCCAGACCGATCAGGCCAACCAGTTCGCCCAGCCCTGTTTCGGTGCCATCCATGGCCCAGATATCTTCGACCCGGTCCGCCGCCGTAGCTTTGATGATCAACGCCTCAGCCGCGCCCGGTGGCAGCGGATGCGGAATGGACCGTGTGTAGCTAGAGACGCGTTTGTCCCCGGCATACATCTCCAGAAGGCCCTTGTCCGAAGCCCGAAGCGGACGCAACACCACGCGCTTGGCGGTTATGACGGGCTGCTTCATCAGGGTATCAGTTTCCATTGGATCCTCCCGAAAACAAAACATAAATGACGCTGGCCACGGTCGCCGCGGCCAAGGTCCACATGAGATAGCGCTCGGCTGGTGCACCACTGACCAGGCGTGCGATGCGGTCTCCTCCCCAAGCCCAGAGCGGATGTAGCACCGCCTGCGTAACCAAAAGGCAAATGGCGACGGCGGCGGTGACCTGCAAGGCAGGTGTGCCGGGTTGTGAGAACTGGGTGAATGCCGCCACCACCATGGCCCATGCCTTCGGATTGAGCGGATGCACCAGTAATCCGGCTGCAAAACCTGGTGGCTCCGCCGGACCATCCCCGGGCGCCAGACGCATGTTGGCCACGCGCCAGGCTAGCCATAGGATATAGGCCGCCGACACCCATTTGAGCGCTACGAAGAGCCACGGCACTGACTGGGCGAGGCCCATCAGCCCAAAGCCCACGGGCCAGATCACGAACTGCTTGCCGAGTGCCACGCCCGCCACGAAAGGCAGTGCTGCGCGCAGGCCGAACCGCGCGCCCGTTGCCAACAGCGCCATATTGGCCGGGCCCGGTGTGCCGACCTGACTGAAGGCAAAGACCAGAAAAGCGACCCAGGCAAAGCTCACGCAGTTCCATCCTGTCCGGCCTCCCGTGCTGCCCACTTCGCTGCGGCCTTGCGCCGCCATGGCGCATCCTTTTCCCAGTCACCGGCCATGATGCAGCCATGGGGGACGATTTCGTCCACTACTTCGGCCAAACCATATTTGGCCATTTGCGCTCGCACGGTCGCCGCCGGTTTGTAAGCCGAGGGCAATTCAGAGACGTCGATATTGCCGCTGAAAAAACGCGCATCGATAGCGGCGGTTTCTTCCGCAAAAATTTCGGCATCCGTCCGGCCGCCCATGGCCCGCTTGTGTTGAGACCGCGAGAAATTGCGCCCGGCCCCATGTGGCGCAAAGCCAAGGTTCCGGTCGTTCGCTTCGCCCCGGATCAGCAGAACCGGTTCCGCCATGTTGAGCGGCACAATCTGCGTGCCGTTCGTATCGGGCAGCAGATCCGTGTCCACGGGCGTTGCGCCCTTGGCATGGTAGAACAGATCACCCTTCCGGAAGACGAAGTTATGTTCGTTCCAGAACCGCTCCTTCACCGCAACCTCCGCGATCCGAGTAGCCGCTTCGTGGATGCAGCTATGGTTGCGCTTGGTCCAGTCGCGGATAAGCTGCAGCGCCTCCCAGTAGGCTTTGCCCTGATCGGTGTCCGCCGGAATCCACGCATTCTGTTTCAAGACGCCGGTGGAAAGCTTGTTCCGCCATGACTCTGCCGCCCGCATCCCAAGCTTGTAAAGCCCAGCCCCGGGGCCCCGAGAGCCATGGTGCGTGACCAAACAGGTGGTGCCATTAGCGCTGGACGTTCCGACATAGGCGAAGTGATTGCCGTCGCCCTGGGTGCCCAGATGCTCCTGCGCGGAACGCAAGATCTTGGCGTCGTTCAGGAAGCTGTTGTCCCGAAACGCATCATAAAGCTCCGCCGACAGCGTGTAACGCTGCCCGTCCGCCCGACCGCCCGGGCCGAAATGCGTGACCTTGTGGACAGCATCCAGGATCGTGGCCGGATCGGCATCGGCAAATTCCGTCACCATGACCGAACAGCAGATGTCGGCAGAATGCATGCCCGGATGGATCGCGTTCTCTGCCGCGACCACTCCGCCCACGGGGATGGTGCCCACCGGGCCAGCCGGACAAGCGTCGGGCATGACCGCTCCAGCCCGAACGGTGGGCGTGCGCATCAGCACATCCATTGTCTCGCGCACTTTGGCGACGTTTTCGACCTCTGCCGGGGTCTCGGCCTCAATGTTGAACTGATAGGCCGGGGCTTTCTGGAGACCTATTTTCGGGGCGGGCTTGTTGTCTGCGACCCACCGCGCCAGGGCCTCGCCTTCCAGACCCAACTGATTGACCACGCCAATTGCGCGGCCCAGTTCGGCCCCTTGCTCAAATCCGAGCGCAATCAAGTCTTTTCCGGTCACAGTCATCGGTCTTCTCCGCAGTCGCGGTTTCGATCTGCCGCAAAATCGCGGCGGGAATGTGCCGGTCCTGAAAAACGAAAAGGACCGGCGGTGTGCCGGCCCCTCCTGGAATTCTTATGCCTTGAGGTTTCGGCTTATTCGGCTGCCTCCGCCACTGGGAGGACCGAAATAAATGTTCGGCCTTTGAGGCCTTTGTGGAACGTCACGGAACCTTCCACGGTCGCAAAGATCGTATGGTCTTTGCCCAGGCCCACGCCTTCACCCGGCCACCATTTGGTGCCGCGCTGACGCACGATTATATTGCCGGGGATCACGCTTTCACCGCCGTACTTCTTTACGCCCAGACGGCGACCAACAGAGTCGCGTCCGTTCCGGGATGAACCGCCTGCTTTCTTGTGTGCCATCTGTCGTTACTCCTGCTCAGCCGCGAATTCGGCCGCTTGCGCGATCCAGTTATCACGTTCGATGCGACCTTTAAAGGAAAGCTTGTCGTCCATATAGGCAATTTCTGCCGGACCCCAGGCCATGATCTGGTCAAAATGGAACACGCCGTTTTCATGCAACAGCGATTCCAGCTTCGGCCCGACGCCGGAAATCTTCTTCAGATCATCCGGCTTGCCGTCACGCGCTTCGGTAAGCAGGTTGCCCGGGGCAACAGGTGCCGGCGCCTCTGCTTCAGGGGCCGCGCCGGTCTCGGCCGGTGCTTCTGTCTCCGCCTCGACATGTGGCTCTGCCTTCGGTGCAGCCTCAGCTTCTTCCACTTTGGGCGCCTTCTCGGCCTTCGCTGGTTTCTTGGGTGCGGCAGTAGCTTCCATTGCGGCAAGTGCCTCCGCAGAGACAGACCCTGCGCCGACAGCGGCCATCACGCCAGTCGCATCACCGCCGCTCTCCAGGATCTCGGTCACACGCAGAAGCGTCAGTTGCTGGCGGTGGCCTTTGGTCCGTTTGGAGCTGTGCTTCCGGCGACGCTTGACGAAATTGATCGTCTTGGGGCCTTTGATCTGTTCGATCACCTCGGCCTGAACGGCGGCGCCGTCGACCGTAGGTGTCCCGACCGTAGCACCAACCATCAAAATGTCGTTGAACTGGACGGTGTCACCCGCCATCGCAGCCAGCTTTTCTACGCGCAAGATGTCACCCGAAGTGACGCGATATTGCTTGCCGCCGGTTTTGAGAACCGCAAACATTGTCGTTTCCTTTTTTCCCGCGTCTCTTCGGCTCCGGAGGTTCGGTATTGATGGTCAAAATCTTGACCGCCTTGGACAGCGCGCCCCGGTTGGGCGTTGTAATGTGAGCGGGCCGTATGACGAAAGAGCCCTTAGCTGTCAAGCACTTTGGCTTAGATATCTTCGCCTGCTACGAACTGGGAGGCCGCAAAACCCAGATCCCGCGAAATTCCGACAAAGAGCTTGTCAAAGGCCGCAAACAGCGCGCGGTTAAGCGCCGCCCCTTCCGGTGTTTCGGACACAGCGATGTACGCGTTCAGATCCGTCACCGAAAGCGGCTGGTAGGCCAGGTTCAGGTAGGAAAAGACCCAGATCTCGGTTTCATCGCGGATCTCGGCCTCTTGCTGCCACACATCGCGCAGCATCTCTTCGTCGGTGAGGTTGAAGCCGGGCGCACCACCGTCAGCCAGCCCATTATAGAACGCGAAGCTGGCATTGAGCGCGCCCACAACATTTGACTCGACCAAATCATTGACCGTCACGAACCGCCGCAGCGCATCCAGCCGGTCGGAATTTTCATCCGCTTCACGCGCCCACTGCTCGCGCGTCGCAGTTTCAATGTCGGGGTCCAGCAAGGCGCGGCGCGCATCGATCTCTAGATTAATGATCCTTTGGCCCACATCCGAAGAGAAAAAGGCGACCAGTGGTTCCACATTGATCTGACCTAATTCACTTTGAAGCGTCTCGACGACCAAACCCGCCATACGCTCCTGGGCATAGATTTCTCCCACAAGGGCGGTCCAACGGTTCTGGCCACTCCCCGGGAACATGTCGCGGCGAAGGTCCTCACCATAGGACAGGCCTTCTTCGCGCATGACCGCAATCAGCCGGTCGATCTCTAGCGCGTCCAGAAGCGGATCCACCGCCGACTGAGCATAGTTCGGTCCGCTGAACACCAGTGCAAAGAGCGCGGCAAAGACACTGGATCTGACGAGACGCATATACCTACTCACCTGTAAAAGTCCGGGGTTTGTAATTCGGTTTCATCATTGATCCAAGGCGTTTGCTGGTTTCGGTCTTTGGTTCGTCGTTTTTCGCCGATCTTGTCGCTTGCGATAAAGGCCAGATGGGCCTAAGCAGGCGCTCACGCGGAGAGGTGCCGGAGTGGTCGAACGGGGCGGTCTCGAAAACCGTTGTGGGTG
>JBCBGY010000083.1:0-18241 GCA_038526275.1 Pseudomonadota bacterium
CTCTCCAGAACGTGTCCGCGCGGCGACTCGGGCAAAAGTCGAAGATACCATTGCCGAACTCGGATTTGTTCGAAGTGCTGCAGCCCGTGCAATCAATTCGGGGCGTACCCGGATCTTGGGCGCACTGATTCCCACAATCGAACACGACATTTTCGGGCTGACTATAGATACCATTGAAGATCGCTTGGCCGACCTCGGGCTGTCACTCGTCGTCGCAACAACCGATGACGACCCGATCAAGGAAGAGCGCAAGGCCAAAGAGTTGTTAGATATCGGGGTCGAAGGCTTGTTCCTGTCGGGCATGCAGCATAGCGACACGCTCTACGGTCTGATCGATCACACCAAGGTCCCGGCAGTTGCCATTTCCTGTTTCGATCCGGCCTATCACTTTCCGACGATCGGCTATGATAACCACGAAGCCGGTCGCATGGCCTTGCAACATCTGACAGATCAGGGTCACCGGAAAATCGCCGTCGTGCACGGGCCGACGGACCATAACGACAGAACCCGAGGTCGCCTGACCGCCCTAGATCCGTCACTGGAAGATCTGAACCTGACCTTTTGGGAAACCGAATTGTCGGTGGCAGGCGGTTGCGTGGCCGCAGCGAATTCCATGACATCGGCCCCCGACGCCTATTTGTGCTTGTCTGACGTCCAGGCTTTTGGCGTTCTTTTCGAATTGCAACGTCTACGGATCGAAGTCCCCAGGGATGTTTCGGTCATCGGCATCCAGGATCTGCCAAGTTCCGCCAGCACCGTACCCCGCTTGACCACCGTGCGTCTCCCCGCCCAACGAATGGGTCGCAAAGCGGCAGAGCTCCTGGCCGCATGGGTCGAAAATGATGTGAAACCCGAACCTGTTTGCTTTCCTTCTTCCCTGGTGGTGCGACAATCGACCATGGTCAGAAAGCGGCCCAAACCCTAACGAATTCCACTCGCGTCGTTGCCTGCGGCAACAGGGCAGATACTACTCACGTCGACAGAAGATTGGTGGAGGATACCCGTGCGGGGCAACGGCTCAAAAAAGCTGTGGATGGCTGGCATCTTGTCGGTTTGGGCAGCCATCTTTCTGATTACAGGCTCTGTGGGCGGCACGGCCCAAACCGGGGTCACACCGTTCGATCCCTCTCAGATCGTGACCGGGCTTTATGCGCTGAAAGTTGAGAACATTCCCAGCAAACTGGATCAGGGCAGCGGTGGCGCCATCGATGCTGTTGGCGACGACCTGTTTCTAACCACCAGGCTGGGCGAGTTTTTCCTTCTGATCGAAGATTTATTCATTCCATTATCCTTGCCCTCGCCTGTCGATCTGGAAGCGCAAGCCAAACACAAGCAAGCTACTCGGATCGGGCTTCAGGACCTACAAATCGTGCCTTTGTCTGACGGCAGATTGCGGTTCTATGTATCGGTCACGGACGCCGAACCAGAGAATGGAAGCTGCATTCTGGTGCGTGCTGCGTACCTTGACATCACGCAGGACGCCGTTCTGTCGGATCATAGCGAGGCAATTTGGACCTTTATTTTTGAAAGCAACCGCTGCGCCGATGGCTTCAGCCACGAAGCGGGCGGTGCCATCACGATCAGCGACAGCGGTTCGGTTTTACTGACGGTCGGTACGTTTAGCTTGGATGGCACGATCGGACGCGGTGATGCAGGCGAGCCTCAAGATCCGGGCAGCCACTATGGCAAGACCCTTGAGATCGATCCCAATTCGGGCAGCGTTGAGATCTTCTCCAGCGGCCACCGAAACGCCGACGGACTGGTGACAGCGCCCGACGGGACGATCTGGCAAATCGAACATGGGCCCCGTGGGGGCGATGAGCTCAACATCATCGAGCGGGGCAAAGATTACGGATGGCCGAGGGTGAGCTATGGCACAAATTACGGTCGTTTCACCCTAAGAACCGCCGATGATCAGGGCCGCCATGACCAGTTCGAAAGGCCGATTTTCAGTTGGGTCCCGTCTATTGGTGTCAGCGCGCTGGAACTCTATGGCGGACCGGAGTTTCCGCAGTGGGATGGCGATTTACTGATCTCGTCCCTTGGGGGCGCACGTTTGGACCGGGTGCATGTTCGTGAGGGTCGCGCGATTGTCGTGGAACGTATTCCGGTGGGCAAACGGATCCGGGACATTGCCGTTACGGAAGCTGGCCAGATCTTCATCAAGCTGGACAATGTTGCCGCCGTCTTACGGATGACCAATGCTTCGGCTGATGGTCAGACCAACATTGCGGGTCTGGCCTTTTGCGCCAGTTGCCACAACATCGATGAAGAAGGTTCCACCAACTCTGCGGCGCCGTCTCTGGTAGGGGTTCTCGGCCGCGACATCGCGTCCGTTCCCGGCTTCGCCTATTCGGAAGCCTTGCAGGCCATCGATGGGACCTGGGACGAGGACTCAATCAAACAGTTCATCTCTGCGCCCGATAGGTTCGCGCCAGGTACGCTCAAACCAAAACTCGCACTGAAAACTTGGGAAATTGATCAAGCCATTCGCAGACTGAGAGAACCTTAAGCATCTGCGCATACGCATCCCCGAAAAACTTCATGCATAAAATATTCTGGCTTGAAGCAAATTTCGACTCGGTCTAGCATTTTGATGCACATGGTGGGAGATCGCGATGCGCATTGCATGTCTCGGCGGCGGTCCGGCTGGACTCTATTTTGGGATATCCATGAAGCTGCGGAACCCCAGCGCCGACGTCGTCGTGCTGGAACGCAACCGCGCCGATGATACTTTCGGTTGGGGTGTTGTTCTTTCAGATGAAACGCTGGACAACTTGGCCGCAAACGACCCAACCAGCGCAACCACGATCCGGGACCATTTCGCCTATTGGGATGATGTCGCCTTGGTTCACGATGGCAAGCGCACGGTTTCGGGCGGGCATGGCTTTTGCGGCATTGGCCGCAAGCGGCTGCTTTTGATCCTGCAGGAACGGGCCCGTCAGTTGGGTGTCGAGATGCGGTTTGAAACAGAGGTCGATGCCGCATCGACCTATATGGAAGATTTCGACATTGTCGTCGCGGCAGACGGGCTTAACTCCAAAACCCGCATGGAATTTGCGGACATCTTCAAGCCGGACATTGACCAAAGGCTGTGTCAATTCGTGTGGCTTGGCACGCATCAGAAGTTCGATGACGCCTTTACCTTCATCTTTGAAAAGACCGAGAAGGGCTGGGTCTGGGCACATGCCTATCAATTCGACCCGGATACGGCGACCTTCATCGTAGAATGCAGCCAGGACACGTTCGAGGCTTACGGCTTTGGCGAGATGAGCCAGCAGGATTCTATCGCAATTTGCGAAGAGATCTTCGGGGACCATTTGGGCGGGCACGCCCTCATGACCAATGCCAACCACATTCGCGGATCAGCATGGCTGCGCTTTCCGCGGGTCCTGTGCGAAAAATGGAGTCACAAGAACGTGGTTCTGTTGGGCGACGCCTCGGCGACGGCGCATTTTTCCATCGGGTCCGGCACCAAACTGGCCTTGGAAAGTGCCATTGCCCTGGCCGATTGCATTACGGGTGAACCGACCCTGGACGCCGCCTTCGCCCGCTATGAAGACGAACGCAGGCTAGAGGTTTTGCGGCTTCAGTCTGCCGCGCGGAACTCGGTCGAATGGTTCGAAGATGTCGAACGATATCTGGACCTGGACAGCGTACAGTTGAACTATTCGATGCTCACCCGATCCCAGCGGATCAGCCATGAAAATCTGCGCGAGCGGGATGCGCAATGGCTGGGCCAGGCAGAAGCATGGTTCATGGAACAGGCTGGCGAAGGGTCAAACGCTCCGGCACGGGCACCGATGTTTGCCCCCTTCAAACTGCGAAACATGGCCCTAAAAAACCGGATCGTCGTTTCGCCCATGGCTCAGTACAAGGCGATCGACGGCTGCCCAACCGATTGGCACCTGATCCACTATGGCGAGCGCGCGAAGGGCGGCGCGGGGTTGGTCTATACCGAGATGACCTGCATTTCGGCAGAGGGGCGGATCACACCGGGTTGTCCGGGTCTTTACACGCCCGAACATGAGGCGGCGTGGCGTCGACTGACGGATTTCGTACATGCCGAGACGGAGGCCAAGATCTGCTGTCAGATCGGCCATGCCGGGCGCAAGGGTTCGACCCGCCTGGGCTGGGACGGCATGGATCAACCGTTGCCCGACGGAAACTGGCCGCTGCTTTCCGCCTCCGCCATCCCGTGGTCTGCCGAAAACGCGGTTCCGAAGGCGATGGACCGCGCTGACATGGATGCCGTGAAGGCAGACTTTGTGGCCGCAGCCCAGATGGCCGATCGTGCGGGCTTCGACATGATCGAGTTGCATGCGGCCCATGGTTACCTGATCTCCTCGTTCATCTCGCCCCTCTCCAACACCCGAAGCGACGAATATGGTGGCCGCCTGGAAAACCGCATGCGCTATCCGCTCGAAGTGTTCGCGGCCATGCGCGCCGTCTGGCCCGAAGACAAACCAATGGCGGTACGCATTTCGGCCAACGACTGGGCGGGAGATGATGGCGTAACGGCGGAAGAGGCCGTGCAGATTGCCGCCATGTTCGACCAGGCAGGCGCGGATATTGTGGATGTCTCTGCCGGGCAGACCTCGACAGAGGCCAAGCCCGTTTATGGCCGGATGTTCCAGACGCCCTTTTCCGACCGGATCCGCAACGAAGGCGGCATCAAGACAATGGCTGTGGGCAACATATACGAGCCTGACCACGTAAACTCGATCCTGATGGCCGGGCGCGCCGATCTGGTTTGCCTGGCCCGCCCGCACCTGAACGACCCTTATTGGACCCTGCACGCTGCCACAGCGCTTGGGGACCGGCAAGAAGTGTGGCCGCAACCCTATGAAGCCGGGCGCGATCAAGCCTGGCGCCTGGCGGACCGGAACGCGGAAATGGTGGGCAAGGTATGAGGCAGGTTCTGGTCACAGGCGGCGGTTCCGGCATCGGGCGCGCAATCGCCAAGGCCTTTGCCGAAGCGGGGGACCATGTGACCATCTGCGGTCGGCGGATAGAAGCGTTGCAGGAAACAGCGCAGGGTCACGGCATGGAGTTGCGGCAAGCGGATGTGACGGATGAGGCCGCCGTCACCGCGCTGTGCGAAACGGGCTTCGACGTGGTGGTGGCGAATGCGGGGATCGCGCGCGCGGCCAAGCTCGCGGACCTGTCGCTGACAGATTGGAACGATACGCTGAACGTGACCCTGACCGGGGTGTTCCTGACCTTTCGCGCGGCCTTGCCGAAAATGGCCAATGGTGGCCGGTTGATCGCCGTTGCCTCTACTGCGTCGCTTCAGGGCGGGGCGACCCTTGCGGCCTATTCGGCGGCCAAGCACGGCGTCCTTGGGCTGGTTCGTTCGACAGCCAAAGAGGTTGCCCGCAGCGGGATCACCTGCAACGCCATCTGCCCGGGTTTTGTCGATACGGAAATGGCGGCGGACGCGGCGGCGGGCGTGGCCCAGAAATTCCAGGTGGACGAGGCCAAAGCGATGGAGATGATCGTTGCGGCCAACCCGATGCGCCGCCTGATCGCACCAGAAGAGGTTGCGGCAACAGCGCTCTTCCTGGCCTCCCCCGGCGCGGCCTCTATTAACGGCCACGCGCTCAGCGTCTCGGGGGGCGAGATATGAGCACTCAACCGCACCTACCACTACAGGATGCCTCGAAAGAAAGGCTTCGACTGTGGCTGCGAATGCTGAAGACAACCCGGACCATCGAAAGCCAATTGCGGGAGAAATTCCGCAGCGATTTCGACACGACCCTGCCGCGTTTCGACGTGATGGCCGCGCTGTCGCGATTTGAGAACGGCCTGAAGATGAGCGAAATTTCCGGCGTCTTGCGGGTTTCAAACGGCAATGTCACCGGCATCGTGGATCGGCTGGCAGAAGATGGCCATATCGTCCGCGTTTCCGTTCCGGGTGATCGGCGGGCCTCTCAAGTACGGTTGACGAACAAGGGGAAAGAGGAGTTCGCCCGCCAGGCCGCGGCTCACGAAGCGTGGATTTCAGATCTTCTGGGCCAGTTCTCCGCCGAAGAGGCTCGGGCCATTGCAACAGAGCTCAACATACCGGAAGACAGCCATGCGCAGTGACGTCCAGCATTTTCGCTGCGAGATTGCCGACCGCATCGCGACCGTGGCGCTGGACCGGCCAGACCGAAAGAACCCGCTGACCTTCGAAAGCTACGCGGAATTGCGGGACTGGTTTCGCGACCTCGCCTATGCCGATGATGTGGATGTGGTCGTCTTCGCTTCGAACGGCGGGAACTTCAGCTCCGGCGGGGATGTGCACGACATTATTGGCCCACTGGTGCGGATGGGGATGAAAGAGCTTTTGGCCTTCACCCGCATGACCGGCGATCTGGTCAAAGCCATGGTGAATTGTGGGAAACCCGTGATTGCCGCTGTGGACGGGGTCTGCGTCGGGGCCGGAGCGATCATCGCCATGGCGTCTGATCTGCGCATCGCAACGCCCGCGGCCAAGTGCGCGTTTCTTTTCACTCGGGTGGGTCTGGCGGGCTGCGACATGGGGGCTTGCGCGATCTTGCCCCGGATCATCGGCCAAGGCCGTGCGGCAGAACTGCTGTACACCGGGCGTTCCATGACCGCTGAGGAAGGCGCGGACTGGGGATTCTACAACAGGATCGTCCCGGCAGACGAACTGGACGCCACAGCGCGCGACATGGCCACACGCATCACGGCAGGACCCACATTTGCACACATGATGACCAAGACGATGCTGGCTCAGGAATGGTCGATGTCCATCGAACAGGCGATCGAAGCGGAGGCGCAGGCGCAGGCGATCTGCATGCAAACCGGGGATTTCGAGCGGGCCTACAACGCCTTCGTCGCCAAAGAAAAACCGGTGTTCGAGGGCAATTGATGGCGGACAGGTCTTTCCTTCACTGGCCGTTCTTTGATGACCCACACCGGGACTGGGCCGACAAGGTTGAGCAGGTCGCGGGCCAGTTGGATGTTGACCACAACGACACGGATCAGGCTTGCCAAAACTTGGTCCGAGACATGGGTGAAGAAGGCCTGTTGCAGGCCACGGGGGACGAAACAGGTATCCTCGATGTGCGGAAGCTGTGCCTGGCGCGCGAGATCCTGGCCCGCCATGACGGCCTCGCAGACTTCGCATTTGCCATGCAGGGACTTGGAACCGGGGCTATTTCGCTGTTCGGTAGCGACGAACAGAAGGCCGCGTGGCTCCCCCAGACGCGAGATGGACAGGCCATCGCGGCCTTTGCGTTGACAGAGCCGCAATCGGGGTCAGACGTTGCCAATTCCACGATGACCGCCACGCTGGACGGCAATCACTACGTCCTGAACGGGGAAAAGACCTGGATCTCCAACGGCGGCATCGCCGATATCTACACGCTCTTTGCCCGTACAGGTGAAGCTCCGGGCGCCAAAGGTCTTTCCGCGTTCCTGGTCACCCCTGACCTGCCCGGGTTCAAGGTGGTCGAACGGCTGGACACGATAGCGCCGCACCCACTGGCTACGCTGGCGTTCGATGGTGTTCGGGTACCCGCTACGGACATGATCGGCGCTCCGGGCGCAGGCTTCAAGATTGCCATGTCCGTTCTGGATGTCTTCCGGTCGACCGTGGCGGCGGCTGCCCTGGGGTTTGCGCGCCGTGCGTTCGACGAAGCACTGGGCCGCGTCAC
The DNA here is from genome assembly GCA_038526275.1 of Pseudomonadota bacterium. Classification (GTDB taxonomy): domain Bacteria; phylum Pseudomonadota; class Alphaproteobacteria; order Rhodobacterales; family Rhodobacteraceae; genus 188UL27-1. The sequence continues at coordinate 7,668 of JBCBGY010000083.1, forward strand.
CCATCGGCACGTTCAGGGGGCTCCGCTCGCTGACCTGCAACTGGTGCAAGGGCATTTGGCGGACATGGCGCTGGATATCGATGCGGCGGCCTTGCTGATCTACCGCGCGGCCTGGACAAAGGATACCGGCGCACCCCGGGTCACCCGTGAGGCCGCCATGGCGAAACTGTTCGCCACCGAACAGGCCCAGCAGGTCATCGACAAGGCCGTGCAGCTTTTCGGCGGCGATGGCGTGCGTTCGGGCACGACCGTCGAGCGGCTTTACAGGGAAATCCGTGCGCTGCGCATCTATGAAGGCGCGTCAGACGTGCAAAAGGTTATCATCGCGCGCCAAGCGTTGGCGACGCACGAAGGAGGTGCATAATGCTTGGCCCAACCGCCCATATTGACACGTTCGCGCGCGACAACCTGCCCCCCGTCGCGCAATGGCCAGACCTCCTGCTGGACGGGTTCGACTATCCCGACCATCTGAATGCGGCTTACGAGATGACCGATGCGATGGTGGCCAAGGGCTTTGGCGACCGAACCGCGTTGATCGGCAACGGGCGGGTCCGTACCTATAAGGAACTGACAGATTGGACCAACCGTCTGGCCCACGCGCTGGTCGAAGATCTGGGTGTTCAGCCGGGCAACCGCGTCCTGATCCGCTCCGCCAACAATCCGGCTATGGTGGCCTGCTGGCTCGCGGCCACGAAAGTCGGTGCTGTCGTCGTTAATACCATGCCGATGATGCGGGCCGTCGAACTGACGAAATATGTGGACAAGGCCGAGATCCAGTTCGCGCTGTGCGATACCCGATTGATGGATGAAATGGAGGCTTGCGCCAAAGACAGCCAGTACCTGACACAGGTGGTGGGCTTTGACGGCACCTCCAACCATGATGCGGAACTTGACCGGCTGGCGTTGGAAAAACCGGTGATGTTTGACTGTGTCCAGACCGGGCGAGACGATGTGGCCCTATTGGGCTTTACCTCCGGCTCAACTGGCGAGCCAAAAGCCACCATGCATTTCCACCGCGACCTTCTGATCATCGCAGACGGCTATGGTCGCGAAGTGCTGGATGTTCAGCCCGAGGATGTGTTTGTTGGCTCCCCGCCGCTGGCCTTTACGTTCGGTTTGGGCGGCTTGGCGATTTTTCCGTTGCGGTTCGGGGCCACCGCGACCCTGCTGGAACAATCCGCACCGCCGAATATGATTGAAATCATTGAGAAATATAAAGCCACTGTGTGTTTCACGGCGCCCACCGCCTACCGCGTCATGTTGCGCGCCATGGAAGAAGGCGCGGATCTGTCCAGCCTGCGTGCCGCTGTGTCCGCCGGAGAGACCCTGCCAAAACCTGTCTATGATGACTGGATGGCACAGACCGGTAAGCCAATGCTCGACGGTATCGGCGCGACCGAGATGCTGCATATCTTCATCACCAACCGGTTCGACGATCACCAGCCGGGATGCACGGGCAAGCCAGTAAACGGCTATGAGGCGAAGGTCCTGCGCGAAGATGGAACCGAAGCCCCGGCTGGCGAAATCGGGCGGCTGGCAGTGCGCGGGCCAACCGGGTGTCGTTACCTCAAGGATGACAGGCAGTTGGGCTATGTCTCTGACGGATGGAATATCACAGGTGACAGCTTCACCATGGACGCTGACGGCTACTTTCACTTCGCCGCGCGCAATGACGATATGATCGTCTCGGCGGGCTACAACATTGCGGGGCCAGAGGTCGAGGCCGCCCTGCTTTCGCACGCGGATGTGGCCGAATGTGCAGTGATTGGCGCACCAGACACGGAACGCGGCCATATCGTCCAGGCCCATATCGTGCTGGCCGACGGCGCAGAGGCAAATGATGCGATGGCCGAGGCGTTGCAGACCCACGTCAAATCGGTGATTGCACCCTATAAGTACCCACGTTCTATTCGGTTTTGCGACGGGCTGCCAAAAACGCCGACCGGCAAAGTGCAGCGGTTCAAGCTCAAAGCCATGGAGGCCTCGGCAAAATGACCTGCGTTTTCGTTCAGATCCGGTGTGCCCCGGGCAAAACCTACGATGTGGCCGGCGTCCTTGCGCTGAAAGAGATCCATTCGGAGATGTATTCGACCAGCGGCGATTATGACCTGCTGCTGAAGATCTATGTGCCGGAGGGCCAGGATATCGGTCGCTTCATTAACGACAATATTCGAACGGTTGAGGGTATCGAACGGACGCTCACGACGCTCACGTTTTCGGCCTTCTGACAAAAGACTACGATGGGGAGATAACAATGAAAAAACTGATGATTACGGCTGCCGCGTTGGCGGTGGGCGCCACAGCGGCCATGGCAGAGGTGAAGGTCGGCATGATCACCACCCTTTCCGGGGGCGGTGCAGGCTTGGGGATCGATGTGCGCGACGGCTTTATGCTGGCCATTGCTCAGTCGGGACGTGACGATATTGAAGTCGTGATTGAAGACGACCAGCGCAAGCCGGAAATTGCGGTGCAGCTGTCCGACAAACTGATCCAGTCAGAGCGGGTCGACGTGATGACCGGGATCATCTGGTCGAACCTTGCCATGGCGGTGGTGCCGTCTGCCGTGAACCAGAATGTGTTCTACCTGTCGCCCAATGCGGGCCCGTCGGCGCTGGCCGGGAAAGGCTGCCATCAGAATTACTTCAACGTGGCCTGGCAGAACGACAACCTGCACGAGGCCGCAGGTGCCTTTGCAAACTCGGCAGAGTACAAAAACAGTTTCATCATGGCACCGAACTACCCTGCAGGTCAGGATGCTTTGACGGGTTACAAACGGTTCTATGAAGGCGACTTGGCGGGTGAGGTCTTCACTCAACTCGGCCAAACCGACTACGCTGCCGAAATCGCGCAGATCCGCGCCAGTGGTGCCGACAGCGTTTTCTTCTTTCTGCCCGGCGGCATGGGGATCTCATTTCTGAAGCAATATGCGGATAGTGGCATCGACATTCCTGTCGTCGGCCCCGCCTTCAGCTTTGATCAGGGTATCCTGCAGGCCGTCGGTGATGCAGCACTTGGCGTTGTGAATACGTCCCAGTGGAACAAGGACATCGAAAACCCGACTAACGCCGCGTTCGTAGAAAGCTTCAGCGCAGAATATGGGCGCTTGCCGTCGCTTTATGCCAGCCAAGGGTTCGACACAGCCAACCTTCTGCTGTCTGCGCTGGAAAAGGCGGAACCCTCGGATGCCGATGCGTTCCGTGAAGCCCTGCGGGCGGCAGATTTTGACAGCACGCGGGGCGACTTCGCGTTTGGGCCGAACCACCACCCGGTGCAGACCATCTATGCTCGCGAAGTCGTGCAGGAAGGCGATGTCTTTACCAACAAGATCATCGGCACTGCACTGGAAGGCCATTCCGACGCCTACGCAGCTGACTGCAAGATGTAAGGCCACTCTGCCTGCCCTGTCCTGGGCAGGCAGCAACCCGGAGTTTTCATGTCCACGATCCTCATCATTGAGCAGGTCCTCAACGGCCTGCAATTTGGTGTCATGCTCTTTTTGATGGCCGCAGGTCTGACGCTGATCTTTGGCGTCATGGGGCTGATCAATCTGGCGCATGGATCGCTTTACATGGTCGGTGCTTTTGCTGCCGCTGCCGTGGCGGGCGCGACTGGGTCCTTTTTTCTGGGGCTGGTGGCCGCCTTGGCGGCTGCCGCTTTTGCGGGCGCCATCGTGGAAATGGTGGTGATCCGCAGGCTTTATGCAGCGGCGCATTTGGACCAAGTGCTGGCCACCTTTTCACTGATCCTGATCTTTTCGGAAGGGACGCGTTGGGTGTTCGGCTCCTTCCCGCTTTTCCTGGATATTCCCGACGCGCTGTCCGGCCCAGTGACGCTACCCGGTGGCATTGAATATCCGCTCTACCGGCTGGCGCTGATCGGGATCGGGCTGGCCGTGGCCGTTGGCCTGTGGGCCCTGATCGAACGCACGCGCATCGGCATTCAGATCCGCGCAGGCGAGAATGATCGCGAGATGATCGCAGCCCTGGGCGTTGATATCTCCAAGCTCTACACCCTGGTGTTCGCCTTGGGTGCGGCCTTGGCGGGCCTCGCAGGCGCACTCGTCGGTGCGATCCAGTCCGTGCAGGTGGGTATGGGAGAGCCCGTCTTGATCCTGGCTTTCGTTGTGATCGTCATCGGCGGGATCGGGTCAATCCGCGGTGCCTTCATCGGCGCGTTGCTGGTCGGGCTGACCGACACGCTGGGCGGAGTGTTTCTGCCAGAACTTTTCAAACTGTTCATGGAAACCGGCGCAGCCCAGAAAAGCGGGTCGGCCCTGGCGTCCATGGGGATCTATATCCTGATGGGCCTCGTGCTTGTCTGGCGACCCACCGGGCTCTTCGGAGCGCGCGCATGAGCCTGGACGAGCGCTACATCAATGCCGTGGTCATCCTTGGCCTGATCGCCTTGCCGGTCTGGGCCGTCATCGCCGATGAACCCTTTACCATCACATTGGTCACGCGCGCCGTGATCCTAGCGCTGGCCGCTGTTGGGCTGAACATCGTCCTGGGGATCGGTGGGATGGTCAGCTTCGGCCATGCCGTGTTTTTCGGCATCGGCGGTTATGCGATGGGCATCCTCGCCCATCATGCTCAAACCTACACTGCGCTGGATCTGGGCCTGTTTGCGACGGATGGGACCAAGCTCATGCCCATCATCTGGCTGGTCGCGATGGCGGCCTCCGGCCTGATCGCCTTTGTTATCGGGCTTTTGTCTCTGCGCACGTCGGGCGTGTACTTCATTATGATCACGCTCGCATTCGGACAAATGTTCTTCTATTTCACCATTTCCTGGGCGCAGTATGGCGGAGAAGACGGCCTGTCGATCTATGTCCGGAACGACTTCCCCGGGCTGAACACCCTGGTCCCCATCCAGTTCTTTGGGATCTGTTTGGCGCTCCTTGGTGTCATTCTGTTTCTGAAAGCCCGGTTACAGGCATCTCCCTTCGGTTTGGCCCTGAACGCCGCCCGGCAATCTGCGGCACGGGTGGAAGCCGTGGGGCTTGATCCGATGCGGCTGAAACTGGTGGCATTTGTCCTGTCCGGCGCAGTCACCGGCCTTGCGGGCGCGCTGATGGCCGACCTGAACCGGTTCGTTTCTCCCAGCATGTTCAGCTGGCAGCTATCCGGGGAACTGATCGTCCTGATCATCATCGGTGGGGTCGGCCGCCTGATGGGCCCTGTGATCGGGGCCTGCATCTTCGTGGCGTTGGAGCATGTGCTGGGCGGGCTTACGGACTTTTGGCACATCTACCTTGGGATCATCTTGCTTGGGATCGTGCTGTTCGGGCGCGGCGGCGTGATCGGGCTGTTGACCGGCAAGGAAGGCGCCCATGTCTGACGCGATCCTCGCCACCCACAACCTGACCAAACGGTTTGGCGCGCTGACGGCCACCGACGATGTCTCGATTGACCTGCGCCCCGGAGAGATCCACGCGATCATCGGCCCGAACGGCGCGGGCAAGTCGACCCTGATCAAGCAGATCTGCGGTGGGTTGCGCCCAGACAGTGGAACTGTGGAATTGCTGGGTTCCGATATCTCGAACCTTTCCACACAAGCGCGGGCCCGCGCCGGGGTTGGCCGAACCTTCCAAATCTCCGAACTGGCGATGGAAGACACCGTCCTGCAAAACGCGGTTCTGGGGGTCATTGGCGGCGGCGGGGCGGCTTGGCAATTCTGGCGAGCCGCACTTGGGCGTCAGGCCCTCACCGAGCGGGCAGAGGCGGCCCTGGCCCGGGTCGGCCTTCTGGAGCAACGCGACATGGTTTGTGCCAATCTCAGCCATGGGCAACGCCGTCAGTTGGAGGTGGCCGTTGCCCTGACCCTGGAACCGAAAGCCTTCATCATGGACGAACCGATGGCGGGCCTTGGCGCGGAAGGCTCAAAAACCATGACGGGCTTTCTGGACGGGTTGCGAGAAGAGGCACCCATCCTGCTGGTCGAACATGATATGGACGCGGTCTTTGCATTGGCCGACCGGATCTCTGTCTTGGTCTACGGGAAAATCATCGCAACAGGTCTGGCCCAGGAGATCCGGACCAGCCCAGAGGTGCGCACTGCCTATCTGGGGGATGCGGCATGAGCTTTCTGAGCGTTGAAGGCTTGAGCGCGCACTATGGCAGCAGCCAAGCCCTGTTCGGCGTCGACCTTGCGATGGCGGAAGGCGAGGTCACAGCGCTGATGGGGCGCAACGGTATGGGCAAATCGACAACAGTGAAGGCCATTTGCCGGATCATGCGATCAACCGGACATCTAACCCTGAACGGCCAGGACCTGCATGCCCTTCCCAGCCATAAGGTCGCGCGCCTGGGCATCGGACTGGTTCCCGAAGGCCGCCGCTGTTTCGCCGACCTCACCGTTAAGGAAAACCTGATTGCAGCAGCCCGGCCCGGGCCCTGGACCTTGCCCACTGTGACGGCTTTGTTTCCACGGCTGGGCGAACGGGCCAGTCAACGGGCCGCATCCTTGTCCGGCGGCGAGCAGCAGATGCTGGCCATAGGGCGGGCTTTGATGACGAACCCGCGGCTTCTGATCCTGGATGAGGCAACCGAAGGTCTGGCCCCCATTATCCGGCAGGAGATCTGGGACGCGATCCGCCGCCTAAAGCAAGACTCCGGTGTGGCGATCCTGCTGATCGACAAGTCGCTGCGCGAACTTGCCAGCGTGTCAGACAAGGCCGTGATCCTGGAGCGTGGCAAAACGGTCTGGGCCGGCTCAATCGCCGACCTGACCCCCGAAATTTCCGAGCGATATGTGGGGGTCTGATGGCATTTGAGTTCCCCCAAAAAGTGCTGTTCAAGCACTGCGATCCGGCGGGCATCGTCTTCTACCCCAGATATTTCGAGATGATGAACGATTGTGTCGAAGCCCTGTTCGACATGGTGCTCGGTGCACCGTTCGAGACATTGCACAAAGATGGCGGCGTACCAACGGCACAGATCCAGACCCGGTTTGCCGCACCTTCGTACCATGGGGATAGATTGGCCTTGCGACTTTCCATCACCGCGGTCGGGCGCAGTTCTGCCGATTATCACCTGACGGCGCATTGTCAGAGCGAGCTGCGCTTTGAGACGACTGCGACGCTCGTCCATGTCGGACCGCAGGGGCGCCCGACCCCTTGGCCTGAACCGCTCCGTTCCAAACTCATCGAATGTAAGGATGAAGTCCGATGACACACCAGACGATACATCCAGAAGGATGGCTGCCTGCAAAAGGCTATGCCAACGGCATGCTCACCAAAGACGGCACCCTTCATATTGGTGGTCAGATCGGGTGGGATGCCAACAAGGAGTTCGTTCCGGGCGGGTTTGTGGAGCAGATGCGTCAGGCCTTGCGCAACATCGCCGACATCGTGGAGGCTGCGGGCGGCCAAGTCAGCGATGTAACCCGCCTGACCTGGTTTGTGACCGATAAGCAGGACTATCTGGCCCGACAGGAAGAGGTCGGCGCGGCTTATCGCGAAGTCTTCGGCAAGCATTTTCCAGCCATGTCCATGGTGATAGTGGCCGGACTGGTGGAGGATGAGGCCTTGGTCGAGATCGAAGCCACAGCCCACATCTCCTGATCTGCTGTCACCAGATGCGGTTCAGCGTTGCACTGGGCTCGGTGTCTAGCGTCGTATCCCGTGAGACCAGCGGCAACCGACTGTGCAGGCAGGTCGCCACGATCATCCGGTCGAACGGATCGCGATGGGGCCAATCGAACCCGCCTGCCCTGTCCATAACCGGCCCACTTGCCGCAACGACGTCAATGCCAAGGGCCGTGAGCCTTTCGGCTAACCCGTCCTGCGCGATGGCGGCCACGTCGGGCCATTTGCCGATCATGTGTTTGTAGCGGATTTCGTAGAGGCTGGCTGCCGAAACCCCCCACCCTGTCGCAGTATCGATCGCGTCACGTGCCTTGGCGGATAGCAAATCCGGTGCCATCAACGCCCAGACAAGCGCGTGGGTATCAAGCAGGATCAAAGGCCCATATCGTCCAGGGTCGCTTCATCCGTAGGCAGATGCATGTCGTCCAGCTTGGTGTTGGCCCCTTTCCAGACGCCAAACGGAAAACGATCACCCGGCTTCTCGATGGGCACACAGGCGATGACAGGCTCGCCATTCCGGCAAATAGTGACCTTCTCGCCCCGCTCCACTGCGGCGACAAGCTTCGAAAACTGCGTTTTCGCTTCGTGTATATTGAAGGCTATCGGCATGCTGCCCTCCTGCTAGACTAAGTTAGTCTATTAGGTCTTGAACTGCAAGTCCTGGGCGTCCCCAATCCAGACCTGGAAAGGTTTAGCTCAGCCAGCGTTTGCGTCGGCGGTAGGAGCGCACGTCACGGAAGGATTTGCGGCCCTGTTCGGACATGCCGAGGTAGAATTCCTTTACATCCGGGTTTTCGCGAAGCTCTTCGGCGGGGCCATCCATCACGACGCGCCCGCTTTCCAGGATGTAGCCGTAGTGAGAGAACCGAAGCGCCACATTGGTGTTCTGCTCGGCCAAGAGGATCGTCGCACCTTCCTTTTCGTTCAAGTTCTTAACGATGTTGAAAATCTCTTCGACCAGTTGCGGGGCGAGACCCATGGAAGGTTCGTCGAGCAGGATCATCTCGGGGCGGGACATCAATGCACGCCCGATGGCCACCATTTGCTGTTCGCCGCCCGACGTGTACCCCGCCTGGCTTTTCCGCCGCTCTCTCAGACGCGGGAAATAGGAATAGACCTTCTCCAGTTCAGCAGCCAAATCCCCACGAGACATGGACCGGGTATAGGCTCCGGTCAGAAGGTTCTCTTCGACGGTCAGATGCTCAAAGCAATGGCGGCCCTCCATCACCTGGACCACCCCTTTGGTGACCAGAGCAGCGGGGTCCAGATCCTGCACCCGCTCACCACGATAGTTGATGGAGCCCTTGGTGACCTCGCCCCGTTCCGAATGGAGCAGGTTGGAAATGGCCTTCAGCGTGGTGGTCTTGCCCGCGCCATTGCCGCCAAGCAGAGCCACGATCTGGCCCCTTGGCACGCTCAGGCTCACGCCCTTCAGGACCAGGATTACGTGGTTGTAGATCACTTCGATATTGTTGACCTCAAGGAGCGTGTCCCGGGTTTCGCCAGCATCTAACATCCGTGCCTCCTCAATGCGGGAACGGCCAGAGCCGCAGCTTTTCTTTGCCGACACGCCACAACTGCGCGAGCCCATGGGGTTCCAGAATCAGGAACAGCAGGATCAGCAGACCCACGATGACAAGCTGGAAATGCGCGACAATATCCGAAGGCCAGCCTAACAAGTCGACGCCAATCAGCTTCAAGAGCACAGGCAGAACCACCAACAGGGCGGCACCGGCAAAGGACCCCCAGATGGACCCCAAACCACCGATGATGATCATGAAGAGCACGACGAAGCTTTTCTGGATGCCAAACGCCTCGCCCACCTCAACGGCGCCCAGGTAGACGGCAAAGAACAGGGCACCGGCGATCCCGATGAAGAAGCTCGACACGGCAAATGCGGTCAGCTTGGCGCGAAGCGGGTTCACCCCGATGATCTCGGCCGCGATGTCCATGTCCCGTATGGCCATCCATGTTCGCCCCTGCGCTCCGCGGGTCAGGTTGCGCGCGATCCAGGCGCAGCCAAAGGTGAAGACAAGGCAGATCAGATACATGGCCCACGGTTCCACATTTGGTCCCGTGACCGGCACGCCAAACACCGTGCGTTCGGGCGCATTGATCTGGCCGGAGGCCGAGTAGTTGTAGAACCATGCGACCTTGTTGAAGAGCCAGACCAAGAAGAACTGCGCGGCCAGCGTGGCGACCGCCAGGTAAAACCCTTTGATCCGCAGGCTCGGCAGGCCAAAGATCACGCCCACAGCTGCCGTGACAAAGCCTGCCAGAACAACATGGATCACAATGGAAATGTCCGGAAAGCCCGTCATCAGCTTGTAGCATGCGTAAGCGCCAACGGCCATGAATCCGCCGGTGCCCAGGCTCACCTGGCCGCAATAGCCCGTCAGGATGTTCAGCCCAATCGCCGCGATGGAATAAATCAGGAACGGCACCAGGATCGCGTTGACCACGTAATCATTCACCATGAACGGCAGGGCCAGGAAGGCGACCGCCAACAGAACGAAGTAGGTGTAGCGATCAAAGGCAATTGGGAAAGTCTGGGTGTCAGCGACATAAGAGGTCTTGAAGTCGCCAGCCTCGCGGTAAAGCATTGTCTAGACCCTCTCGATAATGCGTTCGCCGAACAGACCCTGTGGTCGGAAGACCAGGACCAGAAGGGCAAGGACGTAGGCGAACCAGTTTTCCGTGGCGCCACCAACCATCGGCCCAATGGCAAACTCGAACAGCTTCTCGCCGACCCCCACGATCAGGCCCCCGACGATGGCCCCGGGGATCGAAGTAAAGCCACCGAGCATCAAAACCGGCAAGGCCTTCAGCGCGATGAGTGACAAGGAGAATTGGACGCCGGATTTGGCCCCCCACATGATCCCCGCGACCAAGGCCACAAACCCTGCGACCGACCAGACCAAGATCCAGATAAAGTTCAGCGAAATGCCGACACTCAGGGCGGCCTGATGATCATCGGCCACCGCCCGCA
>JBCBGY010000084.1:0-18108 GCA_038526275.1 Pseudomonadota bacterium
AGTGATTTCGAGAGGCTTAGAGCGTGAGGCCCCGGATCAATCGCCGTCAAAAGCGCAAAGGGTGTGAACGCCCATGCCCATGGCTTCCAGCTTCTTGCGCCCGCCGAGATCGGGCAGATCAATGACGAACGCGCAGCCGACGATCTGACCGCCCATCCTTTCCACCAGTTTGATCCCTGCCTCGGCTGTGCCGCCTGTTGCAAGCAGATCGTCGACCAGAAGGATCTTTGCGCCAGCCTCAAAGGCGTCGTCGTGGATCTCAACGACGGCTTCACCATATTCAAGCGTGTAGGCTTCCGAGATAGTCGTACCCGGCAGCTTGCCCTTCTTGCGGATTGGTACAAAGCCGACCGAAAGTTGATGCGCGATTGCTCCACCGAGGATAAAGCCGCGCGCCTCTAGCCCGACAACGCAATCAATCGGCGTGCCAACATAGGGCTGCAGCAATTGGTCCACTGCCAAGCGCAGACCCCGAGGATCGGCGAACAACGTGGTGACATCGCGAAACATGATCCCTTCCTTGGGAAAATCCGCGATGGTGCGAACATAGTCCTGAACCGTTTTCATGGTGCAACTGGCCCTTTGTTGGAGAAGAGGTGTCCGGGCGACTCTATAAGACCCGGCCAGCAATCGCCCGCAACTGTTCGACCAGCTCGGGATCGCGCGCCTCTGGTGCGGTGATAATGGCAAAGTCCAGGGACCGATCGCAGCCGTGGGGGCAAGGTTCTCGTTCGCCCGCAAGGCCCGTTAGTCGAGAGACGAGGGATTTCGCATTGGCCGCGTTGCCGTGCAGAACCTTAACGACCTGCGCGACGTCCACGGCGTCGTGATCCGGATGCCAACAATCGTAGTCTGTGACCATGGCGACCGAGGCGTAGCAAAGCTCGGCTTCCCGAGCCAGTTTCGCCTCTGGCATGTTGGTCATGCCAATGACGTCACAGCCCCAATTGTCTCGGTAAAGGCGGCTTTCGGCGAGGGTCGAAAATTGTGGGCCTTCCATCGCCAGATAGGTCCCACCGCGATGCACTTTGATCCCGGCTGCTTCGGCGGCCTCGGCGCAGGCGCTGCTCAGTCGCGGGCAGGTCGGGTGCGCAAGCGCGACATGGGCCACGCATCCTGGGCCAAAGAAGGTTTTGTCCCTCGCAAATGTTCTGTCGATGAACTGGTCGACGATTACGAAATCCCCCGGGGCCATCTCTTCACGGAAAGAGCCACAGGCCGAGACGGATACAACATCCGTGACACCCATCAGCTTCAGTGCCGCAATGTTCGCTCGATATGGCACTGTCGAAGGCGTGTATACGTGACCACGGCCATGGCGCGGCAGAAAGACCATATCCAGCCCGTCGAGCGTCCCGGTCAGAAGTTGGTCCGACGGTGCACCCCAGGGCGTGTCCTGACTGACCCAACTCGCATTTGTCAGCCCGTCAATATCGTAGACGCCACTTCCGCCGATTACACCCAATTTGGTGCGCGCCATGGTATTCACCTCCGCTTGGTCTTTCGCATCCGTGCGACCAGTGCCGTAAAAGTCAAGGCGTGAACAGGCAGAGCTATGCACTCAGCGGGCAGCGGGTTCCCATTTTTGGTCGCTTCTGTCGATTTAAGATCTTTGTTAACGCAAACCTGTCATGGGTGCCGGAGGCACGCTGGCGCGCAGGACACCCAAGTATACCGTGCCTTGGGTGCATATCGCACTAACTGCGAAGCTTCACGGTAAAAGTTAAAGGATTTCGGCGTTTGACCCGGACGATTATGGCGCTCGCCCGCCAAGCGACATTTGCTCAATTCCGTTTCCCCGATGAATTGCGGGAAACCACAGGACTTCGGATCGAGATCTTGGCAGGCCTGACTGTTGCGCTTGCCCTGGTGCCGGAGGCAGTCGCCTTTGCGTTTGTGGCAGGCGTGCATCCGTTGGTGGGGCTCTATGCTGCGTTTATCGTTGGCCTGATCACAGCTGTGATCGGTGGACGACCCGGCATGATTTCCGGTGCAACCGGGGCCCTGGCCGTGGTGATGGTGTCTCTCGTTGCCGAACATGGCGTGGAATATCTGTTTGCCACCGTTGTCCTGATGGGGGTCATCCAGATAACGGCGGGTATCTTCCGGTTGGGCAAATTCATCCGGCTGGTGCCGCATCCGGTGATGCTGGGCTTTGTCAACGGCTTGGCCATCGTGATTTTCCTGGCTCAGTTGACACAGTTTAAGGTGCCAGGCACTGCAGAGGCATCGGGCCACGGAATGGCCGGGGGCGAATGGCTCTCTGGCGCGCCGCTGATCGTCATGCTGGTGCTGGTGGCGCTGACCATGGCGATCATCTGGGGCATGCCAAAACTGACCAAGGCCATTCCTGCGCCTTTGGCGGGCATCGCGATTGTTGCAGCGGTCGTGATCATCTTCGGGATCGATGTGCCTCGGGTTGGTGATATGGCCTCCATCGAAGGCGGTTTGCCCAGCTTCCATCTGCCTGTCGTCCCGCTGACCTGGGAGACGTTTCAGATCATTTTGCCCTATGCCGTCATCCTGGCGGCGATTGGCCTGATCGAAAGCTTGCTGACCCTGAACTTGGTTGGTGAAATAACGGGCCAGCGTGGCGGGTCTAGCCAGGAATGCGTGGCCCAGGGCTTGGCCAACACGGTTACCGGCTTTTTTGGCGGCATGGGCGGCTGTGCTATGATCGGCCAGTCCATGATCAACGTGAAATCGGGGGGCCGCACGCGGTTGTCGGGGATCTCTGCGGCTGTCTTTCTGCTCCTGTTTATCGTGATCGCGTCGCCGTTGATCGAACAGATCCCGCTTGCGGCGCTGGTTGGCGTCATGTTCATGGTTGTGATCGGGACCTTCGCCTGGAAGTCGCTGACGATCATGACGAAAGTGCCGCTGGTCGATGCCGTCGTGATTGTTTTGGTGACTGTCGTGACAGTGATGACCGACCTTGCCATTGCGGTCGTGGTTGGGGTGATCGTTTCCGCGTTGGCATATGCGTGGCAGAATGCGACCCGCATTCGGGCGACGACCTACACCACACCCGAGGGCGCAAAGGTTTATCAGGTCCAGGGGCCGCTTTTCTTTGGCTCGACAGACGGGTTTGCCGAGTTGTTTGACCCCGAAGGTGACCCCGGAGCGATCATCATCGATTTTGCCGACAGCCGCGTGGCGGACCAATCCGCGCTGACCGAGATCGAAGCTGTGGCGGGCCGCTACGAAGCCCATGGCAAACGGGTGCAATTGCGGCACCTGAGCCGCGACTGCCACAAGCTGCTGAAGAAAGCCGGTCAGTTGATGATCGATAGTGAGGACGATCCGGACTACATGATCGCCGCCGATTACGGCGTCCGCACCGGGGTTCTGTCGTCGGGCCACTAGGGCGGTTTGAGCGCGCTTGGGGGGCGGGGTCAACCGTCGCCCTAGGCCGGTAAAGCGGCTGGAAGCTCAAATCGAAACAGTTTTTCGCGCGGCGTTGCGGATCGGTGCGGGAAGGTCATGCTTCGCCTGGTCGTTTCAGCGAAAAGACTTCCGTTACGCGCGAATAGTCGCGGTAGCCGAGACGGGTCAGGGGCTGAAAAGCGGTAACGTCGAACAGGCCGTCTTTCAGGCAGTCATCGCGCATATGCACCCCCACGACCTCACCAAACACCACAAAGTTGGCTTCGCCAGCCAGTGTGACGACGTCGGTTAAGCGGCATTCCAAAGCGGCGGGGGCTCCGGCAACCCGGGCACATTCGATGGTCTGGCATTCTTCTTTCCCGATGCCTGCCTTTTCGAATTCGTCCACCTCGCGGTCATACCCCCCCGATGACAGGTTCATCACGTCCTTGGCGGCATATTCCACAATATTTACGCAAAAGACGCCAGTATCCCGGATCTGGCTGACACTATCCTTCGTGCCTTCGCGATCTGGCTTTGAACCGGTCGAGGCGAACATGACCTGGGGCGGCACGTAAGCCACGGCGTTGAAAAAGGAATAGGGGGCCAGATTGTCGTGCCCATCGATCCCCCGGGTAGAGATCCACCCGATAGGGCGTGGCGTGACAATTGCGTTGAATGGATTGTGGGGCAATCCATGGCCCTCTGACGGTCTGTAAAACATAAGCCTGGTAGGCCCCCTTTCGATTCATCCGCACGCTATGCTACGTGCCGCGCCAGCGCAAACGGGGTGGCCATGTTTCAACTGGCAGAAGAACAGCCGGACGATTGGTGGGAGGTTGAAGAGCTTTTCGACAAGTGCTTCGCGCCGGGTCGTGAAAGCTTGTCTTCCTACCGTTTGCGCGATGGTGTCCCGCCCTTGGCCCATCTCTGTCTCGTCGCGCGGGATGAGGTTGGGTTGGTTGCTGGGGCCATTCGGTTTTGGCCCGTTCGAGTAGATCGGCATCAGGCCCTTTTGCTTGGCCCCATTGCAGTTCACCCGACGCGACAGGGCGAAGGACTGGCCGCGCAAATGATCAGGGAAAGCATCGCTCGGGCGGGGGCAGGGGCTCGGGTGCTGTTGGTGGGTGATGCCCCCTATTATGGGCGCTTCGGTTTCCTGAAGCTGCACGGGGTCAAGATGCCGCCGCCGACCAATCCAGAACGCGTATTGGGTTTGGGGCCTTGGGCCGGGATCTCTGGCCGGGTCACGGCTGCGAACGCCGCGCCTATTGCTGCCTCCGAAACCAGTCCATGACCGGTCCGCGCACGGATTGATGTCCGGTATCCCTGGCGGTACGGATCACTTCCCGCAATTTGGTGATGTTCGTACGACGCAACAGGTGCTTGACCGGCCCGATGGAGGCGGGACGCATGGACAAGGACCGCAATCCCATGGCCGTCAGGCATGCCGCCTCGATCGGTCGCCCGGCATCTTCGCCGCAAAAACTAAGCTCAGTTTCGGTTTCGGCGCATCGCTGCACGATTTGTTCGATGAAGGTTAGGAATGACGTGTTGAGGGTATCGTATCGACGCCGGACCCTTTCATTCTCACGGTCGGCGGCAAAGAAGAACTGCTTCAGGTCATTGCCGCCAATGGAGATGAAGTCCGCTTCCTCGAAAAAGCGCCGAGGGGCAAAGGCAAGGCTGGGCGTTTCCAACATGGCGCCTGCTTCCAGTTTGCTGGGCAGTGGGCGCCCGAGCTTGCGCTCTCGTTCAATCTGGTGAAGGAGTTGAGCCCGGGCCGCCGTGAATTCTTCAAACTGCGCGATGAAGGGAAACATCACCGTCAGGGGCCGTCCATTGGCCGCCCGGATCAAGGCCTGAAGCTGCATCCCCAAAACGCCTGGCTTATCGAGCCCCACCCGAATGGCGCGCCAGCCGAGGGCCGGGTTGGGCTCATCGAGCGGGTTCATAAAGGGCAGGACTTTGTCCGACCCGATGTCGAGCGTCCGGAAAGCCACCCGCCGACCTTGGGCTGCGTCCATGACCCGCCCGTAAAGCGCGGCCAGCTCCCCGCGTTTCGGCATTTGGTTGCGCACCAGAAATTGCAGTTCTGTCCGAAAGAGCCCGACGCCTTCGGCCCCGGAACTTGCCAGCGATGGCAGATCGGCCATCAGCCCGGCATTCATATGCAGCGCAATCGTTGGGCCTTCGACGGTGGAGGCCGGTACGCGGCGGATCGAGGCGTAGCGTTGCTGTGCTTTGGCTTCCATCGCGATCTTGTCGCGGAACGCGGCTTGGACGGACTCCTCCGGGCGCAGATGCACGACGCCATGATCACCGTCGACCAGGATCAAGTCGCCGTTCAGCGCTTCTGTCGTGATCCGCTTGGTGTTGATGACAAGCGGGATCGCCAAAGCGCGGGCTACAATGGCGGCGTGGCTGCCGACCGATCCTTCCTCCAGCACGATGCCGCGCAGCGATCTGCCATAGCTGAGCAGTTCCCCCGGCCCGATATTTCGGGCGATCAGGATAGGGTTTGGAGGCATCTCAACCCCGGTATCACTGCCTTGCCCTGTAAGCAGCCGTAATAGCCGGTTGGACAGGTCATCCAGGTCTGCCAGACGTTCGCGCATATAAGCGTCAGCGACCTGTTCCATGCGGGCGCGGGCGTTGGATTGTTCTTTCTCGACTGCGGCTTCGGCGCTCAGGCCGCTTTCGATCGCCTGTTCCATCCGCCGCAGCCAACCGCGGGAATTTGCGAACATGCGGTAGGCTTCCAGAACCTGGGTCTGGTCCTTGTCGGTAGAGCCCGCAGTGCTTAGCAACTCATCGACAGAGATGCGAAGGGCGTCGACGGCCTCACGCAGACGGAACAATTCGGCCTCTGCGTCGTCGGCGAATGGATTTGTGACCACAACGCGCGGTTCGTGAAGATACACGTCGCCTTCGGCGGTCCCTTCCTGGCCCGTGATGCCACGGATCATAACGGCGCGTTTGTGGGGGGCCTCCAGGGCCGCACCTTCGCCCGTAAAGGCGCCCAGTTCGGTCATTTCCGCCAACACCATGGCGACGACTTCAAGGGCATATAGGTCATCGTCGGAATAGGCGCGGGCGGCTTTATCCTGCACCACAAGCACGCCGAGCGTTTCGCCCAACCGCTGGATCGGGACGCCGAGAAATGCCGAGAAAAGCTCTTCGCCTGTTTCGGGCATGTATCTGAACCCGGGCTCTGCCGGAGCATTGGCGGTGTTAACGGCCATGGTGCGCATCGCTACCCGCCCAACCAGGCCTTCGCCCAGCCGCATCCGGGTCTTGTGTACCGCCTCTGACTTCAACCCTTCGGTGGCGCACAGTTCCAACGTATCGGCATCCCTGAACAGATAGACCGAGCAAACGTTTGTGCCCATTTCATGCGAAATCAGCGATACAATACGGTTAAGACGTTCCTGACCCTCGGCCGCCTGGGCCAGGGTTTCACGCAGCCGTCCTAAGAGCCTTCGGCTCCCGCTATCGCCGTTCTGGGCCATGGCCCCCTTCTGTCCCCCGAGATCACGCGGCCCTATCCAAGCCGAACGCATCATGGAGTGCTTGCACCGCCAGTTCCAGATACTTCCGGTCGATCAACACAGATATCTTTATCTCTGACGTTGTAATGACCTTAATATTGATCCCTTCGTCACTGAGAGCGGCAAACATTTGCGCTGCTACACCGGCATGGCTGCGCATGCCGATCCCCACGACAGAGACTTTGCAGACATCTTGATCTGTCATCAGATCGTGGAAATTAATCTGACCTTCGTCCTTGGCAGTCTGAATTGCGGCGGAAGCCCGGGATAGCTGATCAGTGGGGCAGGAGAAGGTCATATCGGTTCGACCGTCTTCCGAAATGTTCTGCACGATCATGTCGACATTGACGCCCGCCTCGCTGAGTGGGCCAAAAATAGCTGCGGCAATCCCGGGTCGGTCTGCCACCGAAATCAGTGTCATTTTGGCTTCGTCGCGTGAGAAGGCGACGCCAGCGACCACATTGCTTTCCATGATATCTTCCTCATCGCACACCAATGTGCCGGCATTTTCATTGTTATCTTCGAAGCTGGACAAAACACGAAGCCGCACTTTGTAGCGCATGGCGAGTTCTACAGATCGGGTTTGCAAAACTTTTGCGCCCAAAGATGCCAGTTCGAGCATTTCTTCGAACGCGATCTTTTCCAGCTTACGGGCTTTGCGCGTGACACGCGGATCGGTCGTGTAGACGCCATCCACATCGGTATAGATGTCGCACCGTTCCGCATCGAAAGCGGCAGCAAAGGCCACCGCTGTGGTGTCGGACCCGCCACGACCCAAAGTCGTGATCCGACCTTCAGAACTGATGCCCTGGAACCCCGCGACGACCGCCACCTTCATACCCTCGCCGAACTTTGCTTGAATGTTCTCGGTGGGGATCTCTTCGATCCGGGCGCTGGCATGGGCGTTCGATGTCCGCAGAGGTACCTGCCACCCTTGCCAGCTTCGCGCCGGCACACCCATTTCCTGCAAAGTCAGGGCCATCAGGCCCGCGGTCACCTGTTCACCTGAACTGACAACCGCATCATATTCGCGCGCGTCGTAAAGGGGAGAGGTCTGGCCGACCCAATCAACCAGTTCATTTGTTTTGCCTGCCATGGCAGAGACGATCACAATCACCTCAAAACCGTTGGACACTTCTCGACCCACGCGCTTTGCAGCGCGTCGGATCCTATCCAACGTTGCGACCGATGTGCCGCCAAATTTCATGACCAAGATCGGCATTTTCTTTCCCCGTCGTCCGCCCGCGGGGATAGGCGAAGGGGCATGGGCGTGCAAGTCGCCAGATTATGTTGCCGCTGCCCGCATCGGCGCCATTGATAGCATCCTATGTACAATTAACGCGCAAGTGCCTTATTTTTCACGGCTATGCTTTGTTTTGGTCACTTTTGGTTGTCATGTCTTTGTTACGTTGGGGGTAATGGAACCAGAAGGGATAGTAAGTTGTTGAAATATAGTATTATTGCATCGTCGCTCGTTGCCCTGTTTTCCGTAACTTCCGCAACCGCCCAGTCCATTACGTGGTGCGGCCCGCGCACAGAAGTCGTGCACAAGGTCGAAACTCAGTTCGGTGAAAGCCGTCGTGGTATGGGAATGCGAGGCGAAGGCAGCATCATGGAGCTGTTCACGTCCGACGAACGTGGAACCTGGTCATTGATCCGCACCTACACAAGCGGCGAAAGCTGCATAATCGCCGTTGGTCAAGATTGGACCCCAGACCGCGTGGAGTTGGATCTCGCGAAAAAAGATCCCACCTAAGTTATCACCGGTGGGCGCACCACGTGCGCGCCGGTTCCATTATGAATCGTGTAGCTGTTACAACGACTTAAGTTCACTTGCAGACGAACGGCCATCACGGCCTTCCCGCAATTCGTATTCGATCTTCATATTATCGGCCAAGCCGGTCATTCCGGCGCGTTCAACTGCCGAAATGTGAACGAAGATATCCTTCCCGCCATCATCAGGCGCGATAAATCCGTAACCTTTTGTAGCGTTAAACCACTTCACGGTGCCTGTTGGCATGCCGCGTCTCCCTTTGTCGTCCTCAAGTACTGGGTGGAACAATCCCCCGTTTCACGAAATGGTACACATAAGTAACATGACAAGACCAAAATTAAGAAAGTACACGGCCTGGGATGAAACTTTTTGGACTAAAAACCTGTGACACCTGCCGAAAAGCCCGCAAAGCATTGGAGAATAGCGGAATTTCGGTGAATTTCGTGGATGTGCGGGAAAACCCGTTAGCGCCAGCAGAATTGGCGCGGTTCTATTCCGAGTTAGGAGATGGGTTGATTAATCGGCGCTCGACGACTTGGAAGGGATTGTCTGAAGCTGACAAAGCGCAACCCCCTGTCGCTCTGCTTGCAGCCCATCCGGCCGTGATGAAGCGGCCCGTCTTTGATACCGGAAAGGCTTTGTTTCTTGGGTGGTCTGCGGGTGTTCAGGCTGAATTGATACCAGACACCTAGGCCACACGCAGACCTAAAGCGGGAGCCTGAATTCAGGCCTCTGCTAGGCGGTGGCGCTGTCCCATCTGCAGCAGCGCGTCAAATGACAAAGGTCCGGCGCCCCGCAAAACCAGGAAGAAGAACAGAAACAGCCAGAAAGCCCGTTGATCGACAATCGTTGCGTCGGACAATCCGTCAAACCAGGCCCCGATTGTTTTCTCATCGGCACCATGACCATAAATGTCGGTCAAGCTCTGGACGATCACAAAGCCCACCATTCCCAGTGCGGACAATCGGGTGAATAGGCCAATGATGATCAAAACCGGAAAAATAAACTCTGCCCATGTCCCCAAAAGGATTACGGCTTTCTCAAAGCCGCTGAACATTGTGACGTCATAAAGAACCTCTTCCGCCTTCCTGGGGAAAATCTGCGCATAGGCGCCGGTTGATGGGGAAAAGACGCCCATGATCCCATCCCCAATCTTGGTCACGGCGGAATTCCAGAAATACAAGAACAGGACGCCGGCGAATATAAGGCGCGCCAAGGTCGGCAAGACGACGTCGCCGATCTGACTGTCGAGCCAAGCAAACAGTCGGTCGGGCAAAGTGAGAATGTTGGTCATGAAATGCTCCTCATGCGATGTCGGTGATGGCTTGACCCGCAATCAGCAAGCCTAGTGTGTTGGTTAGGTCGAACTCTGCCACCTCAATCTGCGCGGCCTCGACAGCGTCGCCCAGTGAGCCCTTGGACAAGGTATCCACAAAGGCTCCGCCGCCCGCTGGCAGGAGGTGAGGCTCGGGGTCAAATTCGGGGCGAACAACGAGGACGTCTTCAGCCGCCATTTTGACCTTTGGCGCATCGGGCTGGGTGTTTGCGCGCCAAATGGCGTGAATAGGCCAGGCGGAGCGAACAACGATCGCGCTAGGCGCGAGCGTCAGGCAAACCCGCATCAATTCATCCGGCGCAAGGCCGTCCAGTCGGTTCAAGTCTGTAGGCGCGCTATCGGCGGCGTGATAGCTGCGCCGTATGGCAAGCTCCAGTCGGGCGATATCGGCCAGGTACGGCAGGCTGCGGACGGGCTCAAACCCTTCCAGGAAGGTCGGCATGGCATGACCGTATAGCGCGATTACGGGATCGCTTGGCGGATGCTGGCGCACAAAGGATTTGGCCAGAATCCCGAAATTGTTGTCGCCCAGCAGCTTTTTGAGAACGGGGAATGCCACGGCCAGGGCGTCGCACAGACTGACGGTGACGTTGTTGCGATAGACATCAAACCGTTTGCTGGCAGCACTGCCATCGGGATTCAGCAGGCCCGGCGGGACCGGGGCGGTTGGGTCCAATATTGCAGCCTGAAAGTTTGATTGCGGGACTGTCACTGTGCGACTGCCAGGATTAAGGCCGCGCGTTCAGCCTCCGCGGCAAGTTCGGGCCAGTCCGGAACGTCGGTGTCCCATTCGATCAAGGTCGGTGTGGGGCCCTTCGCTGCGATGACTTCGCGATAGAGTTGCCAAACTGGGTCCACCACGGGTGCGCCATGGCTGTCAATCAGCAGTGGCGCGCCGGTTTCATCTTCATCCTCGTCGTGGCCGCCCAGATGGATTTCGCCGACCGCGTCTAGCGGGAAAGCCTTCAGATAGGCCCGCGCATCCGTTTGTTGATTGGTGGCTGAGACAAAGACGTTGTTGATGTCGAGCAGCAGCCCGCACCCGGTGCGTTTTGTCAATTCGTGCAGGAATTCGGTTTCGGCCATCGTGCTTTCGGCGAAGGCCAGGTAGCTCGACGGATTTTCGAGCAACATTTGACGGTCGAGTTGATCCTGAACTTGATCGATATGATCCGCCACCCGGCTCAGGGTCGCCTCGGTGTAGGGCAGGGGCAACAGGTCATTCAGAAAGGCCGTATCGTGGGTCGACCAGGCCAGATGCTCGGAAAAGCTCGCTGGGTTGACCCATGTGACCAGCTTTTTCAGGCGTGCCAGATGCTCGGCATCCAGCCGTCCTTCGCCCCCGATCGACAAGCCGACGCCATGGACAGAAATAGGAAACCGCTCGGCCAGGGCCTGCAATTGCGCAATCGGGCGCCCACCGTCACCCATGTAGTTTTCCGCGTGGATCTCAAGCCAGCGCACCGCTCCGGGATTGTTCATCACATCTGTGAAATGCTGCGCCTTGAAGCCAACGCCGGGTGCGTTGGGTAGGGTCACTGAGGTGGGCAGATCAAACATGGGTGCTTGGCTTTGCGGAGTTCGTGCGAGCAAATGTTCGCCTTGTGGCTGGGCCGTGAGGGATGACGGCCCAGCCGAAGAGGCGTGGCTTAAGCGGTCGGCAGATCGCGTCCCAGCTCCTCCAACGACCCCTCACGTGGCGTGCCGTCAGCCATGGCGGGCAGGTCGATATCAGCGCAGGTGCCTGCGTCTACCAGCGTCCAGGCGTTGCCCTGATAGTCAACGGTGGACGTGCCGGCGCAGGTTGTACCTGGGCCTGCGGCGCAGTCATTTTCACCGGCCAGAGAGATACCGTAGCACTTTTCCTTGGCCTGTGCCTGAACGGGGGTTGTGGAATGCGCCGTCAGAGCGGCAGCAACGGCACCAGCAACGGCCAGGGTTTTAACAGTGGTCGACATGGTGGTTATTTCCTTCGTTCTTACATTCTGAGAGGTATTGGACACATGGCCCAACGATGCGCAATTGAGGTCGCACAAGAGCCATGTCACTATCCAGTAACGTGGTTGTGGCTGACAAAAGTGTGAAAAACATTGCCAATTACCGCATTCCGACGGTTCTGCGGTGCCGAAAAACGCCGCAGCATGCCATGCCACGCCACTTTGCGGCCACGACTGTTACAAAGGTAGGCGGGTCACTGCCCGCGTTCCCTTAGCGTAAGTCGGGTGGTGTCGCCTCTGACGCCAGGTCTGGAACGATTTGATCAAGGACAATGGTTTGAGTCTGCCGTTCGCCCAGGCGCCGAACCGAGACCGTTCGGTCTTCGACTTCCCGCTGGCCGATGGCCAGAAGCACCGGCACTTTGCCCACCGAATGTTCGCGGACTTTGTAGTTGATCTTTTCGTTTCGAATGTCGGCTTCTGCGCGCACACCCTTTTCTCGCAATACGGAGACAATTTCGTGCACGTAATCATCGGCATCGGACACGATAGATGCGACAACAACCTGACGGGGCGCCAGCCAGAAGGGCAGTTTCCCGGCATGTTCTTCGATCAGGATGCCGATAAACCGCTCGAATGAGCCGAGACAGGCGCGGTGCAACATGACGGGGCGATGTTTTGCGCCGTCTTCGCCGACATAGTTGGCGTCCAAACGTTCCGGCAGCACAAAGTCCACTTGGTGGGTGCCGCATTGCCAGTCGCGACCAATGGCATCTGTCAGGACAAATTCCAGCTTCGGGCCGTAAAATGCCCCTTCGCCCGGGTTCAGCGTAGGTTCGATCCCGGCAGCCCGGGTCGCCGACAAGAGCGCCTCTTCTGCCTGATCCCAAATCTCGTCTGACCCTGCGCGCATGTCAGGCCGGTCGGAAAACTTCACGCTGAAACTGTCGAAGCCCAGATCCGCGTAGATCTCGCGCAGATAATTGATGAAACGGGCAGTTTCGCTTTCGATTTGATCGCGGCGGCAAAAAATGTGGCCATCGTCCTGCACAAAACCCCGCACCCGCATGATGCCGTGCAAGGCGCCCGACGGTTCGTAACGCGCGCAAGACCCGAACTCGGCCATCCGCAGCGGCAGATCACGGTAGCTTTTCAGACCCTGATTGAAGATCTGAACATGGCAGGGACAGTTCATCGGTTTCAGCGCGTTGATCGCTTTTTCCCTGGCATGGTCTTCGTCCACTTCGACGATGAACATATTCTCCTGGTACTTCTCCCAGTGCCCGGAATCCTCCCACAGTTTACGAGCCACCACCTGAGGAGTGTTGACCTCTACATAGCCGCCCGCGCGTTGCTTGCGGCGCATATAGTCCTGCAACTCGGTGAAAATGGTCCAGCCGCTCGGGTGCCAGAAGACCTGACCGGGAGCCTCTTCCTGCATGTGGAAAAGCGACATCTCTTTGCCAAGCTTCCTGTGATCGCGCTTTTCGGCCTCTTCCAGGAACGTCAGATATTTGCGCAAGTCGTCGCGGTTCTGGAAGGCCACGCCATAGATGCGCTGAAGCTGTTGGCGGGAACTGTCACCGCGCCAATAGGCCCCCGAAACCCGCATCAGCTTGAAAGCGTCAGCCGGAACCTGACCGGTATGCTGGAAGTGCGGGCCACGGCAAAGATCTTGCCAGTTGCCATGCCAGTACATGCGGATGGGTTCGTTACCCGGAATGGACTCAATCAACTCGACTTTGTAAGGCTCGCCTCGTTCCTTGTAATAATCGATGGCAGCTTGCCGCGACCAAACCTCCGTCCGCACCGGATCGCGCAGATTGATGATGGCCTTCATCTTCTTTTCGATCTCGCCCAGATCTTCCGGCGTGAATGGCTCTTCCCGATCGAAATCATAGTACCAGCCGTTTTCGATCACTGGGCCGATAGTGACCTTCACGTCCGGCCAGATCTCTTGCACCGCGCGGGCCATGATATGGGCCAGGTCGTGGCGGATCAGTTCAATCGCTGGAGTTTGGTCTTTCAGGGTGTTGAGCGCGATTTTGGCGTCGGACTCAATGGGCCATTGCAGATCCCAGTGCGCGTCATTCACATGCGCTGAAATGGCTTTTTTGGCCAGAGAGTTAGAGATCGAAGCGGCGATTTCCATAGGCGTCACCCCAGCCGGGTATTCACGCGATGCGCCATCGGGAAAGGTTAGGGAAATTTGGGCCATGCTTGGGCCTCCTCGTCAGTCTGGCGCCCACGGAACGCCCGGTTGCAAGTGCCCGGTGCGTGTGGGGGACGAGCCCCTTTTTGTCAACCGTCGTTCTGCTGCCCAAGTGCCAAAAGACCCCACCCGATGAGCAGAAGAGCCGCTCCCGAGAATCCTGTGCGGACCGCATTCCAGAACTGCCAGGGTTGAGAATAGGCGTTCCAGATCACCTGGGCTTCAGCCTCAGTGGCCGGGATACTGACCAGTGCGAAAGCTTCGTTCATTGGCACATTCACAGCCATTGTCAGGATCAGGCCGCCGCCCAGATAGACCAGCGCAGCCAGGCCGAAGGCCAATCCACCTGATCGGTTCTTCAGGGTCCAGGACAGTATCGCGCCAGCCGCCAGAAAGACCGGTGGCAGGAAGAAGGCCGGAAAGAAAGCCGCGTTTCGGACCTCGCGATTGATGCCCTGCATGGCGGCAATGGCAGCGTCGGGCGGGCTCGCATCCAATCCCCACATGACCGAGCAATAGAAGGCGTAAAAGAAGCCAAAGACAGCCCCTGTGAGCAGAAGCGAAACGAAGGTGGTGCAGTAGAGAAGAGGTCGCATGTTCATTTCCGTAATCATGTGTACGCCTTGATAAATCCGTAACATCGGTTACGGTTTTGGTCAAGGGAGACCTGATTTGCGCCCAGAAAACCGAGAAAAGCGTGAAGCCGAGATTGCGGCAGTGGCCTATAAGCTGCTGGAAGATAAAGGGTTTGACGGCGTTTCGATGTTGATGATCGCGCGGCAGGCGAAGGCGTCGAACGAGACGCTTTATCGCTGGTACGGTGGCAAGCTCGGGCTTTTCAAAGCCTTGGTGGGGCGCAATACCGATGAGGTTAGCGCGGTTCTGGATGATTTGCCGGCCACTGCTGACCTGCATACAGCATTGGCACGCATCGGCCCCGTGTTGCTGGGTATGTTGCTTGGGGCGCGGGCCGTTGCGCTCAACCGGGCCGCGGCGAGTGATGCAACAGGTGATCTGGGCAAAGCACTGGCCAGCGCCGGTCGAGAAGTGGTGGGGCCGAAACTTGCTGCATTGATGGCGATGCAAGACATGACCTTATCGCCCAGGGAGGCTGCGGAGCTATACATCACGCTTTTGGTCGGAGATCAGCAGATCCGTCGTGTGACAGGAGCGATGCCGGAACCAAGTCCGGACGCAATTCAAGCGCGATCCGACATCGCGCTTGAAAGGTTCTTCGTACTGGCGGGCCTTACGCCAGGATGACGGCGCCTGCGATGGCAAGGGTACAAAGCCATGATGCGGTAAACAGGACCGGGCGGATCGGAAATGTCGCGAGGCCTGAAATCATGCCAACCGCATGGGCGATCCGGAGCCAGAAGAACGCCACCGAGGCCCAGACGGTCACCGCTGTTGATATGCCTGACAAATGGGCCACGAGCACCACCAGGGCAAAGGGAGCCAGTGTTTCCAACATGTTCTGATGCGCCCGAAAGGCGCGATGGACCCACGGCCGCATATCCATCAGGTCCGGTGGGCGGGTGAAATCGGTGAAGTTCTTCTCTTCACCATTGACCCCCACAATGAACGGAACCCAAAGGCTACTGGCGAGAACGGCTGACAGCAGCAGATAAAGCAATTCGGTCGTCATTGGCTCAGCTCGCAAACTTGATCGGTTCGCCGGTTTCCAGCCACGATTTCAGCGATGCCACGTGACGGGCCCAACCTTCCTTCACGCCGCTATGGGCTTCGGGGATGTCGTAATGTTCGCAGGTCAGTTTGCAGAAGGGTCCCTCTACATCGATCAGAAAGACGATCCGGCTGGCGGTTGTGTCACCGTCCCCAAAGTTGGGTTCAAACGTGGTTTCAATCCGGGTCTTTGGATCAAGCGAGATGGTCGTTTGAGTCAGCATCGTTGAGCCGTCTTGGCGGATCATCTTCATCGGCTTTCCAACTTCCGCATCGCCTGACGCCGCATCACACATAAAGTGGTATTGGGCGACCTGATCGGCGCGGGTCAGAGCATCCCAAAGGGCATCCTGTGTGGTGCGGATGATCGTCTGGTGCACGAAGTCAGGCTTGGGCGTTGTGTCGAGCATATTGGTTCCTTCCAAATGGTGTTTGAGGTCAAGCAGCCCCCGGGCGGTGGGCTTGGCGATCAGGGGCTCGATCCAACGGTCGATCACCTCCTGCAGGGGGACGGCATTCAGGTAGTGGTACTTGAACCGTCCCTTCTTGACGGACACGACAAGCCCGGATTCCTCCAGCAATTTCAGATGCTTCATGACGCCGAACCGGGTCATTTCCAGGCGCTCCTCAAGCTGGGTGAGTGATTGACCGTCTTCTTCGCGCAGCCGGTCGAGGATCGCGCGCCGGGTCGGGTCATTCAGGGCTTTAAAGATCGTGTCCATGAATTCCTAATACGTGAATAAAAAGTCACGTGTCAATATAGTCACGTGACTAAATCGGCACAAATAGAGCGCCTTCCGCCCTGTTGGGGCGGCCCGAAGGAAAAACCTTTATTGTTTTCAGAATCTTATGGCGTGGCTCGATCGTCGATTACCTTGACGGTATCGACATTTGAGCTGCGCCGCGGACGCGGAATGAAAGCCGAAGACCGCCGCGCCGTCGTCGGGCCGCCCTGCAGCGGCCCAGCGATGGTTGAAGGTGGCACTATGTGCTGACGTCCAAACTCAGCCGAAAAATACGCAAAACTCAGCCCAACGAGGGCGCGGTTCAGGCGAGTTCGGCCAGACGCGCGATGGCATCCTTCATCTTGGCGATCTCTTCCACCAGCTCGGCCTGGCGGGCACGGCTTTCGGCCACTACGTCTTCGGGTGCGCTGTCGATGAACTTCGGATTGTTCAGGCGCCCGTTCAGGCCTTTCTGTTCCTTCTCCAGCTTGGCGAGGGATTTGGTCAAGCGGGCGGTCTCTTCGGCAGGGTCGATGATACCTTCCAGCGGCAATCCGAAGGTCGCCCCGGCGGACGGAACGGCGGCACAGCCTTTCGGCATCGCCTCCACATCCGTCAGTTGTTCAATCCTGGCCAACCGTTTGATCAGCGCCTCGTTATTCTGCCAAGCTTGCTTGGCCGCGGCGTCCATTTGCGTGGTGATCATCGGCACATAAGTCCCCACAGGAACATGCATTTGCGCGCGGGCAGAGCGGACCTGCTCGATCAGGTTGATGACCCAGTTCATTTCCCGGTCCGCCGCATCGTCCAGCAAATCAGCGGTTTGATAGGTTGGCCAGTCCGTCACAGGCAACATCTTGTCGGCCTTCGCCAGCGTGCCCCACAGCTCTTCGGTGATGAACGGCATGAACGGATGCAACAAGACCATGCACTGTTCCAAAACCCAGCGCATGGTGGCCTTGGTTTCGTCCTGCGCCGGGTGTTTTTCCAGCAAGATCGGTTTGGAAAATTCCACATACCAATCGCAGACCTTGCCCCAGACAAAGGCGTAAAGCGCATTGGCGGCGTCGTTGAACCGGTAGGTGTCGAGCGCGGCATCAACCGTTTCGCGGACCCGCGCGACTTCTCCGATGATCCACTTGTTCAGGGTCTCGGTCGCTTCGGGAGCCGCGAGCGGTCTGTCGGCGTCAAACACGCCGTTCATTTCGGCAAAGCGACAGGCATTCCAAAGTTTCGTGGTGAAGTTCCGGTAGCCCTTGATCCGGTCGGTTGACAGCTTCAGCACCCCGCCGATGGAGGCCATGGCGGCATTGTTGAACCGCAGCGCATCGGCGCCGAATTCGTCGATAATCTCCAGCGGGTCGACGACATTGCCCAGAACCTTCGCCATCTTCACACCTTTGGGGTCGCGCACAAGCTGGTGCAGGTAGACATCGTGGAACGGTTTTTCGTCGACGACTGCAAGTTGCATCATCATCATCCGCGCGACCCAGAAGAACAGAATGTCCTGGCCGGTGATCA
>JBCBGY010000085.1:0-17713 GCA_038526275.1 Pseudomonadota bacterium
TGACCAGACCGACCTGGAAACAGTGACATTTACGCTTGATGGTGAGGAAACCACCGTTCCAAAGGGCATGACCATTTGGGAAGCCGCCCACGGCAAGGGGCTGGTCATCCCGCATCTGTGCCATAAGCCAAGCCCTGGCTACCGACCCGACGGAAACTGCCGCGCCTGCATGGTCGAGATTGAAGGCGAACGGGTTCTGGCCGCCTCCTGCATCCGTGAAGCCGCGGACGGGATGGTTGTGAACACCGCGACGGATCGCGCCGAGAAAGCGCGTGCCCTTGTTGTCGAGATGCTGGTCACGGATCAGCCCGAACAGGATGTGGCCCATGATGCCAGCGCGCATTTCTGGGACATGGCGGACGCGAACGGCGTCAGTGAAAGCCGTTTTCCGAAGCTGGAACAGACGCGCGTGCCGCTTCTGGATGACAGCCATGTGGCGATGCGGGTCAATCTGGATGCCTGCATCCAGTGCGGGCTTTGTGTGCGGGCGTGCCGCGAAGTGCAGGTAAACGACGTGATCGGCATGGCCGGGCGGGGCCACGATGCTTACCCGGTTTTCGATCAGGCAGACCCGATGGGCGCCTCATCCTGCGTGGCCTGTGGCGAATGTGTCCAGGCTTGTCCCACTGGCGCGCTGATGCCCGCCTCTGTGGTGGATGACGCGCAGCACGGTGACAGTCAGGATATCGACGAAGAGGTCAAATCGGTCTGCCCATTCTGCGGTGTCGGCTGTCAGGTGTCGTTCAAGGTCAAGGACGGCAAGATCAAATATGTCGACGGGATCGATGGACCGGCGAATGAGGGCCGACTTTGCGTTAAGGGCCGCTTTGGGTTTGACTATATCCACCATCCGCACCGTCTGACCAAGCCGCTGATCCGTCGTGCCGATGCTCCTGCAAAGGGCCTGAATGTCGATCCGGGCAATCTTCATACGCATTTCCGCGAGGCGACGTGGGACGAAGCGCTCGACTTTGCCGCGAAGGGGCTGAAGGATCGTGGGCGCGAAGTTGCGGGCTTCGGGTCGGCCAAATGTTCGAACGAAGAAGCCTATTTGTTCCAAAAGCTGATCCGCCAGGGGTTTGGCCACAATAACGTGGATCATTGCACCCGGCTCTGCCACGCCTCCTCCGTCGCGGCCTTGATGGAAAATGTCGGCTCCGGCGCGGTGACGGCAACCTTTAACGAGATCGAGAATGCTGACGTGGCCATCGTCATCGGCGCAAACCCGATCGAGAACCACCCCGTGGCGGCGACCTTCTTCAAGCAATTCACCAAGCGCGGCGGCAAGCTGATCGTGATGGACCCACGTGGTCAGGCGCTCAAGCGGTTCGCGACCCACATGCTGCAGTTCAAGCCTGGTGGCGATGTCAGCATGCTGAACGCGATCATGCATGTGATCGTCGAAGAAGAACTCTACGATCGGCAGTATATCGAGGCCTACACCGAGAACTGGGACGCACAGAAGGCACATCTGGCCGACTTCTCGCCCGAGAAGATGGCTGAGGTCTGCGGCATCGATGCCGATACCCTACGCGCCGTGGCCCGCGATTTCGCCACCGGCAGTGCTGGCATGATTTTCTGGGGCATGGGTGTCAGCCAGCATATCCACGGCACGGACAATTCCCGCTGCTTCATCAGCCTTGCCCTGATGACCGGTCATGTTGGCCGTCCCGGCACCGGCCTGCATCCACTGCGCGGCCAGAACAATGTGCAAGGCGCGTCTGACGCCGGGCTGATCCCGATGTTCCTGCCCGACTACCAGACGGTGACGGATGATGGCGTGCGATCTGCCTTTACCGAGGTTTGGCAGAGCGAGGATTTCAGCAACCAAAAGGGCCTGACCGTCGTCGAGATCATGGATGCGATCCATGAAGGCGACATTCAGGCGATGTACATCCTGGGCGAAAACCCGGCCATGTCGGACCCGGACGTGACCCATGCGCGGGACGCGCTCGCCAAGCTCGATCATCTGGTGGTGCAGGACATCTTCCTGACCGAAACAGCGAACTACGCGGATGTGATCCTTCCGTCTTCGGCCTGGCCCGAAAAAACCGGGACCGTCACCAACACAAACCGTCAGGTTCAAATGGGCCGTCCCGCTGTGCCCCCGCCGGGCGACGCGCGCGAAGACTGGGCGATCACCACAGAACTGGCCAAGCGGCTTGATCTGGGCTGGACCTACCAGCATCCCAGCGAGATTTTCGCCGAGATGAAGCGCACCATGGGCTCGCTCGACAATATCACGTGGGATCGGTTGGAGCAGGAAGATGCGGTGACCTATCCATCGCTCAGCCCCGAGGACCCGGGCCAGCCTATCGTCTTTGGCGACGGTTTCCCGCGCGCCGATGGTCGGGCGCGGTTTACACCGGCCAAGATCATTGCGCCGGCGGAACTGCCGGATGCTGACTTCCCGTTTGTCATGATCACGGGACGCCAGCTGGAACATTGGCACACCGGGTCGATGACCCGGCGCGCAGGCGTGCTGGACGGTTTGGAACCCGAAGCCAACGCATCCCTGCATCCGCGGACCTTGCGCGATCTGGGCATGGAACCTGGCGACATGGTTCGTATTGAGACACGCCGCGGCAGTATTGAGATCATGGCTCGGTCAGATCGTGCCGTTGCAGAGGGTCAGGTGTTTGTCCCGTTTGCATATGTAGAGGCAGCGGCTAACATTCTGACCAACCCAGTATTGGACCCTTTCGGAAAAATTCCGGAATTCAAATACTCGGCGTGCCGTGTTCAGCGGGCCAATCAACCGCTCGCTGCCGAATAAAAGGCACAATTCTGTGGTGGGGGGCAGGCAAAGTGATTCGCACTTTGCCTCCGAATTTTCGAGTATGATCCAAACGGTGCCTATAATCATACCACCCTCACTCATTTCGCTGAGTGAGACTGCAGGTTTTATTTTTAACCAATGCCCGTCAACGCATTGTCCTCAAGCGGGGTACATTAGCACCCCTACCTCTAACTTATTGAATATAAGTAATTTTGTCGGATAATATTTTCGCGCGTAAAA
Source organism: Pseudomonadota bacterium (assembly GCA_038526275.1). GTDB lineage: Bacteria > Pseudomonadota > Alphaproteobacteria > Rhodobacterales > Rhodobacteraceae > 188UL27-1. The sequence continues at coordinate 3,020 of JBCBGY010000085.1, forward strand.
ATCCGTCGCCTTCAGCGCAAGATATCGCTGCAACTTAGACGAAACTGGGTAGACGGATGGGGGTTTTACGCAAAATAATTGAGTCAGCGCTCCAAATGGCGCACCAAAAAAAACACAAGGGAGTCTCAGCACATGCTAACCAAACGTTCCATTCTTGGCGCGGCAGGCGCAGCCATCCTGTCACTTGGGGTGGCTGGAGCAAGCTTCGCAGAGTTCGCACCAACCAAGCCGATCGACTTCGTGATCATGGCCGGCAAAGGCGGTGGCGCGGACAAGATGGCCCGCTTGATGCAGTCGATTATCGAGCAAGAAGGTATGGCCGAGCGACCAGTCGTTCCACAGAACAAGTCTGGCGGATCTGGCGCTGAAGCTCTGGTTCATATGAAAGGTGCAACGGATCCGGATCACACGATCATGGTGACGCTGAACTCGTTCTTCACAACGCCATTGCGTCAGCCTGGTCTGGGCGTCGACATCATGGAATTTGCCCCGGTTGGCCGTATGGCTGAGGACACGTTCCTGCTGTGGGTGCACAAGGATGAAGGCATCTCGACCTTTGATGAGTTCCTGGCAGTCGCCAAAGAGCGTGGCGATGGTTGGGTCATGGGTGGCACCGGCAAGGATTCCGAAGACAACATCATCACGGATTTCCTGAACGAGAACTATGACCTGTCTATCAAGTACATCCCGTACAAGGGCGGCGGCGAAGTGGCCAAACAGGTGGCTGGCAAGCAGATCACCAGTTCGGTGAACAACCCGTCGGAGGCTCTGGGCTTCTTCGAAAGCGGCGACCTTATCCCGCTGGTGGCCTTCACCGACGAACGTCTGCCGATGTTCCCGGATGTGCCAACCCTGAAGGAATCCGGCGGCGACTTCTCGTACTTCATGCAGCGGTCTGTCGTGGGCGCACCCGGCATGTCGGATGACGCTCTGGCCTACTACACAGCGCTCTTCACCAAAGTGTACGAGTCCGAGGCTTGGCAGACCTACAAGTCGGACAAGTCGCTTATGGGTGACTTCATGGCAGGTGACGAACTCAAGGCCTACTGGGATACCCAGCGGACCCGTCACGACCAGATCCTGAAAGCATCCGGCGCCATCAACTAAGCGCCTGACCCGTACAGATCGAAGGCCATCCCTAGCGGGGTGGCCTTTTTTGTTGCGAGAGTTCGTCCGGTTCTGGGTGGAGCCCATAAGGCGCCACCAGCTTCCAAACATGGGGCGGGACCATCGACCGAAGCTTGTCTGGCCGGGCGTGGCGCAGGTGGAGAACGGTCTCAATCGCCTTCATCTCGACCCTGGCCCGAGCGAATTCCAGCCCCCGAGGGCCAATCCGAGGCATCAGCCACCCCATGATCCCGCGCATAAATCCGGGCATCCGGCGCAATGGCAGTCCACCCGCCGCCCGCCGGGTATTTTCAAGAAAGCCTTTAACTGGACCCGCCCGATTGCCACCGGTCCCCAGAGGCGCAAGCGTTACCGCGTCGCCCAAACCATCCAGTATCTCCTGACCACGGTCGTTGCGGACGATCACCCATTGATCTCCTTCGCCCGCCATGTAGCCCACGGTGATATCTGCCAGAACGTTGGTGTAATCGACGCAAGTTTTGCAGGTTAGCGGAAAGAAGTCCGCAGGCAGGTCCGCCAGCGGTAATTTCAGAAACGGGATGCGCTTTGTGCGGCCATCGATAAAGCGCAGTTCAACATGGTAATCTGCGCAGAATTCCAGGTAAGTGATCGTCTCGGGTCGATCTGAGAGAAGCCCCAGGAAATGGTGAAAGTTAGCCGTGGTCGTGTTGTCGGAACAAGGCGTGCCAATCACGTACAGCCGATCAAGCCCCAGCCTGTCTTCGATCCCCCGCAAGGCATGGACCTGGCAAGGAATGCCGATAATCGCCAACCGTCGGTAGCCTGCAGCTTTGGCTGGTTCAAGCAAGGCGAGCAAAGGGGCGTACCCCATACGCATACCACGGGCCTGGGCCATATCGGCCGGGTCGGTTATGATCATCGGCTGCGGCGCCCAGCGATCATCCGGGCTGGGCCCAACAGCAAGCACGGCATCTACCACGCCTTGTTCCAACAGCCGTTGCCCTAACGCCGTCGTAATGCCCGTCCATTGCGCCCCATCGGCTGCGGGCTGCAAAGCAGCGCGATACATCGCGCGGTAGGGCCCAAAGAACAGTTCATCTCCGTCTGCACGGTTCCTTCCGTGGCACGTCTGTTCCTTGATCCCGAAATCCGGTTGGATGAATTGACAAACCCGCCCACACTCACCGGCCAAATCCATGCGGGACACTCCACAGTCAGTACAGACCGGGCGAGGCTTCGGTGCCTTAAGGTTGGGTATCTGCGGCTGCCCCATGGCAGATGTTCCATTTCGTATCAAAAGCAGCCTAGGGCCCGAGGGACCCGAAGGAAAGTGCGGGCAGAGGGTTGTATCCCCCGCCAGGATAAAGGCAGGCTCATCAAAGAGGCCACCGCCACGTCACTGAGTCCATCACTATGCCCCTCCCCCCGAACACCCGCGGCGCCTTACTGGCCCTGGGAGCCTTTGGCATCTTCGCCGGACATGACGTGATCGTCAAATTCCTGGGCGGCACCTATAGCCCTGTGCAGATCGTTTTCTTCAGCGTCCTGTTCGGCTTTCCACTTGCGACCCTCATGCTGATGCGAGAACGGGGGGCCGGCACCCTAAGACCGGTTCATCCCGTTTGGATGGCATTGCGGACGGGAGCCGTGGTGGTCACCGCCGTATCCGCATTTTACGCCTTTTCGTCCCTACCCTTGGCGACGGTCTATGCGGTGTTGTTTGCCACACCGCTGATCATCACGGTTCTGTCGATCCCAATTCTGGGCGAGACCGTTCGCTTGCGGCGGTGGCTCGCGGTGCTGGTCGGCCTGGGCGGTGTGCTCATCGTCTTGCGACCCGGATCCTCGGAACTGTCGCTCGGCCATCTGGCTGCTCTGCTCGCTGCCTTCGGCGGAGCGTTTGCCTCGATCATCGTCCGCAAGATCGGACGCGACGAACGCAGCGTGGTCATGATCCTCTACCCGCTGGTGGCCAACTTCATGGTCATGGGAGCCGTTCTTCCATTCGTTTACCAACCCATGCCGCTGCTCGATTTGGCGGCCATCGGTCTGATCGCCGCTTGCGCCTTTACCGCAACGCTACTGATTATCGCAGCCTACCGCGCGGGCGAGGCGGTGATCGTCGCGCCGATGCAATATTCCCAGATCCTTTGGGCCAGCCTCTACGGCACCTTGTTTTTCGAAGAAGTCCCAGACCTTTACACCTTGCTCGGTGCTGGCATCATCATTGCGAGCGGTATCTACATCCTGACCCGTGAAGGCCAGTTGCAGGTTTCCAAAAACCAGCCGAACCTTCAGACCAAAAGCCGAACCGAGACCGGTACGGTCCCGCGTCCCGGCACGCTGGGAGATCTTCACGCCGGGTCGGACCCGCTTGCCAAACCACCGGACCCAATGTAACGACTATCCGGTCGGAGTGTAGCTCAGCCTGGTAGAGCACTGTCTTCGGGAGGCAGGGGTCGTGAGTTCGAATCTCGCCACTCCGACCAATCACGTTGCCTCATGGTCCTTTGTCAGAACCTCCAAGGAACGCCCGAGCCGAGCGCGGAGGTCCTCTTAGCCATCACGGGTTGCGGCAACTATACAGTGGTAACTTCCAGCTCCCGCACCGCTGATTTGACCGCAGAAGCCGTCAGTTCAATATCGGCAGGCGTGATCACGGTGGATGGATAGAGCTTACCGGGGGATTTGAAGACCCCGTTCTCTCGTAGCGAAGCATTGTAGCGGACATTGACTTGGGCATCGTCGTGCTTGGCACTGCGATAGTCTCGGCAGGCCGCTTGGGTAAAGTAGATATCGAACAGTGTTTCGTCGCCGCAGATCCGATGCGCAATGCCCGCCTCTTCCAGCGCCCCTGACTGAATGTCCTGCAATTCCCGTCCAATGTCGCGCAAGCGGTCATAGGTTCCATCCCGTCGCAAAACCTCCAGCGTTTTGAGGCCCGCCGCCGCAGCCACCGGATGCCCCGAAAGGGTGCCCAACTGCATCAGCCACCCGTCGGATCCAACTGAGGATTTATCGAAATGGCGCATGATCTCGGCGCGCCCTCCCAGCGCTGCCAGGGGGAAGCCGCCGCCGATGACCTTGCCCAAGGTGCAGATGTCGGGGATCACTCCGTAGCGCTCTTGTGCCCCCCCGAAGGCCAGACGGAAGCCCGTAACGATCTCGTCAAAGATCAGCAAAACCTGGTATTTGTCACATAGACTGCGCAGGCCCTGCAAGTATCCAGGCGCTGGCGGAATGATCCGCTGCAGGGGTTCGACGATAATGCCAGCCACATCGTCATGTTCGGCCAACAGCAACTCGACGGCCTCAAGATCATTGAAGGGCGCAATCAGCATCTCATCGGCCACGCTTTGGGGAATGCCAGCGCTGTCAGGAATGGCTTGCGGGAAGTTCACCTGCCGGTCGGGTGCGAGGCTCATTTGGGCTTCAGCACTCATACCGTGATAACCGCCTTCGAACTTCAGGATTTTGTCCCGTCCCGTAAAGGCTCGGGCGAGGCGGATGGCGTACATGTCGGCCTCGCCCCCTGACGTGACATAGCGAACCTGTTCACAACATGGGACAGCGTCGATAATCGCTTCTGCCAGTTCAATCCCTTTGGAATTGTTGGCAAAAAACGTCATGCCCTTGGGGAGTTGTTCAAGCACGGCTTCCATCACTTCCGGATGGCCGTGGCCCAAAAGCATGGGGCCGGACCCGATCAGATAGTCCACATATTCGCGTCCATCTTCATCCCAAACCCGGCTGCCCTGGCCGCGGGCTATGATGATCCCGGGATCGAAGTTGCCAAATCCCGCGGCGGGCAGAACCTGTTCCGCGCGGGCGATCCATTCGTCTTGCGACCGTATCTTTTGCATCAATCGATCTCCAAAATGGGTGAGCCGAGCACATCTGGATCGGGACTGATCCCGAGCCCCGGCCCTTCGGGCGGGGAAATGCGACCCTTGGCGCGTGTGGGGCAATCCGGGGCGAGGCGCGGCGCGACATAGCCCGAAAGATCGCATGTATTGAGCAGGGACCCAAGCGGTGTGGAGGCCGCAAAATGAAGCGAGGCGGCGGTTACAATGTCCGAGCCCCAGGTACATTCCGCACAAATCTCGGCGCCCAGATGCACAGTCAGGTCGCGCGCCCGGCGCATGGCGGACAGCCCGCCGAATTTGGAAAGCTTCAGGGCAACGGCGTCGAGGCATCCGAGTTCCCTTGCCCGCAGCAACGTGGCCTGATCATAGGCGCACTCATCGATTTTCATGGCCAAACCGGTTGCAGCCCGCACCGCTGCGCAGTCTTCAAGCGTCTTACAGGGTTGTTCCAGCATAACATCAAGGTGGGCAACGGCCCGCCCCGTGCGTGTGGCCTGCAACCTGCTGGCACCACAATTCCAGTCGCCATAGACGAGCGGGCCCGGGCCAACGGCCTCTCGAACCTTGATCAAGCGTTCGGCGTCGGCTTCCCAATTCGCCTCCGCGCCGAGCTTCGCCTGAAACTGCCGGATCCCGGTGCCATAGGCCTCGCGCGCGATACGGGCCATCTCATCCGGTTCAATGCATGTGATCGAATGATAAAGCGGCATATCTCGCCGCGTTCGCCCACCAAGCAGCGCGTAAAGCGGCAGACCTGCCACTTGACCCATCAGGTCCCAGAGCGCGATATCCACGAGCGACTTTGCGGCCTCATGGCCAACCAGATGGGCATCAAGTCGGCGCATAGTGGCGTCGACGCCCAAAGCGGACGCTCCGATAAGTTCGGTCGCCATCTCTGAAACCGCACTGACCACACCTTTGGCAAAGGCAGGCAAGTAGTGCGGAATTGGGCAAACCTCGCCCCACCCCTTTGCCCCAGTGTCAGTTTCAAGGCACAGGACATGGGTTTCGACCGTCGCGCAGGTTTTGCCTTCGGCCATGTAATAGGTCGCGTGGCTGGTTAGATCGACCGACCAAAGGGTAAGGCGCGTGACCTTCATATGGGCGCCAACGCCGCGTCCGTGCGGGGCCGGAGGCTTTGGGGATCGTAGGCGGGCTCTGCCAACACCCGTGCTGCCCTCGGCGTGCCGTGGATGATCACTTCGAGAGCGGTTCCGGGCTGTGCAGCGTGCGGTTTGATGTAGGCAAAGGCCAGCAGCCTGCCGACCGTGGGCCCGTAGGCGACAGAGGCTGTGGATCCAATAACCTGCCCGTCCAGCAGCACGGCTTCACCGCCATGCCCATCGGCGATCCCATCCGGTTCGATGTCCAGATAAGCGCAAATCCAGGGCAGGTTCGTGTTGAAGGTTTTGTCGCTGCCAAGGAACGTTTTTTCCGACCGAGCAAACCGCAGAAGATCAGCCTCTGCCAGCGTGACTTCGTTGGTTAGCTCACCTGCACCCTTGAACCCCTTTTCCATCCGCATCGCATTCATGGCGAAGCTTCCATAATCGGCGATGCCGTATGGCTCTCCTGCCGCCCAGAGCGCGTTGTAAACATCCAGGCAGGCTTCGCGCGGCATATGGAGTTCCCAGCCGAGCTCCCCCGCATAGGACATCCGCATGGCCAACATCTTATGACCCGCAACAGCGATCTGCCGCGCCGAGAGCCACCTGAAACCGGCATTGGTCAAATCGGCATCGGTGCAAGCCCCCAACACGTCGCGGGCCTTTGGACCATTCAGCGCAAGGGCCGCCCAACGTTCCGACCGCGATGTCACCGTGACCGCCTGATCGCCGCGATGTTGTTCCAGATGATCCAAAAGCCGCTGCTCGAAGAAGGCGGCGCAGACGAGGTAGAACCGGTCCGACGCGATCCGTACCAGAGTCGTTTCCAGCTCAATGCGACCACAGCGATTGAGCATATGCGTCAGCGTGATCGACCCTACCTTTTGCGGCATACGGTTTGCCGTCAGACGATCCAGCAGCGCGTAGGCATCCGGACCCGCAACCTCAACTTTGGTAAAGGCGGTCACGTCCATGATGCCGATGCGCTCACGCACCGCTTGCACTTCGGCGGCCACCATTTCATCGACCGGCGTTCGTTTGAAGGAATAGTGATCCCGTTGCGGGATACCCCTGGCAAAGAAACGCGGGCGTTCAAAGCCATAGACGTCTTCATGGACCGCACCCTTGGCCCGCAATGTCTCGTGCAAGGGCGACGGCTTGATCGGTCGCCCGGCCAAACGGTTGAAATGGGGAAACGGAATTTCGTGGCGCAGGCAATAGTCTTCTTCCGCCTTCACCACCTGCCACTCTTTCGTGGCATAGGCCCCGAACCGGCGCGGATCGTAGTCGCGCATGGAGATATCGGCAGCGCCGTGAACCATCCACCGTGCCAATTCGCGTGTCAGTCCCGGGCCCCACCCGATCCCGATTTGGGTGCCACAACAGCACCAGTAATGTCGCGCTCCCGGCGCTGGACCGATTAGTGGATTGCCGTCGGGCGGATGCGAAATCGCGCCGTGTACCTCCCGTTGAATGCCACGATCCGCAAAGATCGGCATGCGGCGCAGGCTCTCTTCCAGGTACGGCATCACACGGTCATAGTCGGCATCGAACAGCCAGTTTTCGTACTCCCATGGGCAATGGTCATGCCAGACGGAGTTCGGGTTCTCTTTCTCGTAGATCCCGATAAGGCCGCGCTTCTGCTCCATCCGGATATAGCCCGAAACCTTTTTGTCATCGCGGATCACAGGCAGTTCCCGGTCCAGCCCTTCGAATTCCGGCACCGGTTCGGTCACGAAGTAATGGTGGGTCATGGAGGTCATGGGCAGTTGCAGCCCCGACCATTCCCCCATTTGCCGAGCATAAGTGCCACCGGCATTGACCACATGTTCGCAGGTGATCGTGCCTTTTTCCGTCTCCACGATCCATTCGCCACTGTCCGACTGGCTGATATTGGTGGCGCGACACTTTCGGATGATCGAAACGCCCTTCTGTCGGGCCCCCGCTGCCAGTGCCATGGTCACGTTCGTTGGATCCACGTGCCCGTCATCCGGAGTGTGCAGCGCCCCCAGCACACCGTCGAGGTTGTAGAACGGATGCAGTTTCGCAACCTCTTCCGGCCCGACCAACGCCATGTTGAAACCAAGGCTTCGACCGACAGAAAGCGTGTGGCGCAGCCAGTCCATCTCGTCTTCGCAATAGGCCAATCGGAAGGACCCGCAGCCATGCCACGTGACGGGCTGCCCGGTTTCCGCTTCTAACCCGCCGGAATAGAGCCCGATATTGTAATCCACACATTTGCCAAGGCTAAAGCTGGAGGTGGAATGGGTGATTTGCCCGGCGGCGTGCCATGTGCTGCCCGACGTCAGTTCGGCCTTTTCCAGCAGAACCGTATCGGCGCCCCAACCCTCATGGCCCAAATGGTAGGCGAGGCCGACACCCATAATTCCGCCCCCGACGATCACAACGCGTTTGTGGCTGGGAAAATTCGACATTGCAGGCCTCGGCGACTCGTTTTTGCACTCGACAGGCTAAAAGTACAAACGTACCATCGTCAATCATGAATGACACAAATGTATCACAGACAATCCTGGAACGTTTGGCCGAGGAACTTCCGGAACTGACGCCAGAGGCGCGAAAAGCCGCGACTTATGTGTTGGAAAATCCGCGCGATGTCGGGGTGTCGACCGTGCGCGAGATTGCGGAAGCCGCGAAAGTGAAACCCAACACGGTCGTTCGTATGGCGCGACAAGTTGGGTTCGAGGGGTACGAGGATTTCCGTGTGCCGTTCCGTGATGCAATCCGGCGTGGCGCGGCGGAATTCCCGGATCGTGCGCGTTGGCTGCAGGACATGCGCAAATCCGGAGCGCTTGGCAGCCTATACGCCGACATGGTGCAAGATGCGCTTCGAAATGTGGAAGAGACCCTATCAGCGGTTACCCCGGAAACGTTGGAGGCTGCCGCGCAAGCGATCTGGAATTCGCGCAACGTCTTTGTGCTGGGCGTGGGCATCCACAATTCGAACGCCCGAAACTTCACCTACCTGGCCTCCACCGGAATGGTGCAAATCCATGCGATCCCCCGTCCCGGTTCCACACCTGTGGATGATTTGGCGTGGGCTGACCACCAGGACATCTTGATTGCAATGACCTGCAAGCCGTTCCGTGTTGAGGTCGTCGAGGCGGTGCGCATTGCCAAGGAACAGGGTCTTACCGTTGTCGGCTTGTCAGATAGTCCTGCCAGCCCGATCTTGCGACTGGCGGATCATGGGTTCACCGTATCGGTCGATACACCGCAATTCTTCCCGTCCTCTGTCGGGATCATCGCACTACTGGAGACGTTGCTGTCTTTCGTCGTGGCGGTCGCAAGCGACGAAATTCCGGAGCGGGTGGCGACATTCCATCAACGTCGCCATGCGCTTGGCCTGTATTACGAGGAGGATTGATGACCGAACCAATCAGATCCTTAGAGGCACGGTACTACACGGACCCGCAAATCTTCGAAGTTGAGAAACAAAGCCTGCTGGCGACCACATGGCAGTTCGGATGCCATGTATCAGAGCTTGCCGAGATCGGGGCTTACAAGACGTTCGACATTGCTGGTGAAAGCCTGTTTGCAATCCGTGGGCGGGATGAAGTGATCCGCGTCTTTTACAATGTCTGTCAACATCGCGCGCACCAACTGGTCGAGGGAAGCGGCACAACGCGGGTCATTGTCTGCCCCTATCACGCATGGACCTATGAACTGACCGGCGCGTTGCGTGCCGGGCCCAACATCGCCGCTGTCGAGGGGCTCAACAGATCGACCATATGCCTGACAGAGGTCCGCGCAGAAGAGTTTCTGGGTTTTCTCTTTGTCAATCTCGACCCACACGCCGAACCAATGGAGAGCTGGTTTCCAAATGCCCGGGCGGAACTGGAAGACTGGGTGCCGAACTGGGCTGATCTGAAGCCGCTTGAATGGGTGGAGATCCCAGAAGAGTGCAATTGGAAAGTGTCGGTCGAAAATTACTCCGAATGCTATCACTGCGCGCTGTGCCATCCGACCTTTGCGCAAGGCGTTGTCCGACCCGAAACCTACGATATCCAACCGCAAGGCAAATGCCTGCGCCACACGACAGAATGTCAAAACCTCGAAGATATGACCTATGACATCCATTCGGGCTTTGACCATTATGATGAATATTCGAGCTGGTTTCTTTGGCCGATGTTTTCGTTCCAAGTCTATCCGGGCAATGTTCTGAACACCTATCACTGGCGTGTCGTCGATGCGGGCCACGTTGTCGTATGGCGGGGATGGTATGCGCCCTGCGGAGCCGAAAATCCGAAAATCAGAACACTCGCGCGGCAAGATCGTGAAACCACCGTGGAGGAGGACATTCGTCTGGTGGAATCCGTTCAAAGGGGCTTGCGATCCCGTGGATATCGACCAGGTCCATTGGTCGTTGACCCGAAAGGCGGCGTTAATTCAGAACATCCCGTCATGCACCTGCAGCGCTGGATGCGCGAGGCGATCGATGGTTAAGGCCAGGCTTTGACGTGAAAGGACAGATATGAGCAGCCAGTTTGACGAAGACATGTTCCTGAAAGGTTTGGCCCAGCGCAAAGCCACCCTTGGCGCTGACTATGTCGAAAAGAATCTTGCTGCGGCTGATGATTTCACCCGCCCTTTTCAGGAAGCCATGACGGCGTGGTGTTGGGGGTTTGGCTGGGGCGACGATGTGATCGATGCCAAAACCCGCAGCATGATGAATCTGGCCATGATCGGCGCGCTGGGGAAGATGAGTGAATGGGAGATCCATTGCAGAGGCGCGCTGAACAATGGAGTGAGCAAAGAAGAAATCCGCGCCATCATCCACGTGATCGGGATTTACTGCGGGGTTCCACAAGCGCTCGAATGCTTCAGGTCCGCCCGCAAGGTTTTCGACGCTTCCGAATAGACCCCAAGCGTGCAGGCCTAGACTGATAGGGCCTGAACGAGGGTTGTGGACCGGCGATCCCTCCAAATCCCTGTTTCCGAGAATTCAACATTGGCGCTGAACCCCGCCCCACACCGAAAGCAGCCTTTCCGGGATTGGGTGCTGGTGTCATCCACAATGATGCGTTCAAAAGTACGGGCGTTGAGACCTTAACCTTGCTCAAGCACCTACCAGCCCGAGACAGTTTGGGTAGTATGCAGCGTGTCAGGGCGTCGCCAAAACAAGACGCCGGGAGGAAAACTAATGAAAATACTCATCCTTGGAGCTTCATACGGCTCGTTACTCTCAACCAAACTTTTGATGGCCGGTCACGATGTCACCCTAACGTGCCTGCCGGAAGAAGCGGACCTGATCAATGCAGAAGGCACCGTTGTCCGGCTAACACTGCGCGGAGAGGAGACTCCCAGGTTGCTCAAATCGGGGGATCAGCCAGGTAAACTGAGCGCGCTGACCCCGGCAGACGCCAATCCGGCAGAGTACGACCTTGTGGCGCTTGCGATGCAGGAACCACAGTACCGCGCGCCGGAGGTTTGCGATCTGCTCAACCGTATCGCCACCGCCCGAAAACCCTGCATGTCGATCATGAATATGCCGCCGCTGCCTTATCTCAAGCGCATCGCGGGGATCTCTGCCACCGATCTGACGGACTGCTACACTGACGCCTCTGTCTGGAATGCTTTTGAACCGGGGCTCGTCACGCTTTGCAGCCCCGACCCGCAGGCCTTCCGACCGCCCGAAGAGAAACTGAACTTCTTGCATGTGGGCCTGCCCACCAATTTCAAGGCAGCGGCTTTTGATGACCCGGACCACACTGCCCTGCTGAAGTCGCTGGAAGATGACATTGCCGCTGTGCGTCTGGATGGTAAGGACGTGCCGGTCAAACTCCGCGTTCATGACTCACTATTCGTGCCACTGGCCAAGTGGAGCATGCTCCTGACTGGCAACTATCGGTGCATCTTGGAATCTGGCGCGCGCGCAATCAAAGAAGCCGTTCATACGGATGGGACCGAGTCCGCGGCGATTTACGAATGGGTCAACGAACTGGCCCGCAAACTGGGCGCAGACCAGGCCGATCAGGTGCCATTCGAAAAGTACGCCGCTGCGGCAGAAAATCTTCTTAAACCGTCTTCCGCCGCGCGGGCCGTGGAGGCAGGAGCGCCCTACATTGAGCGGGTCGACAAAGTTGTGAAAACAATCGCCGAGACGCTCGATATGCAGATGGACGCCGTGGACAACATCGTATCGACGGTCAATGCAAGGTTGGCAGCGAACCAAGCCAAGACCTAAGCGAGTTCCACCTTGCGAAAGCGCTCGGCTCGCCATCCGTCTGCGCGCCGAGCGCGAAAGCTTGGGCTTATGCGTTCAAGCCTTTCATTCCTTCTTCCGTATAGCGCTCCCCCAGGACCGGCAGCGCGGCAAGGGCTGTGTCGATCTCATCCAGATCCTTGGCATTCAAGCTAACCCCAACCGAAGCGGCATTGTCTCGCAAGTACCCCAACTGCTTCGTGCCGGGTATCGGAACAATGTCTTGCCCCTGGGCAAGTAACCATGCCAGCGAAAGTTGAGCTGTGGTACAGTCTTTGCGGACTGCGATTTTGTGTATGACGTCGGAAATGCGTCTGTTATTCGCCAGGGCCGCTTCCTGAAACCGTGGTAGTGATGCGCGGAAGTCGCCTTCCTCAAACCCGGAACCGTCCTGAAAACGTCCCGCCAGAAAGCCCCGACCCAACGGTGAGTAAGGCACAAAGCCTATGCCCAGCTTACGGCAAAGCGGAAGGATCTCTGCCTCAACCTCACGGAACCAAAGGGAATATTCGGTCTGAACTGCGGTAACCGGATGGATTGCATGGGCCCGGCGCAAGGTTTTGGCACTGACCTCGCAAAGACCAATCCGGGCAATCTTACCTTCCTCGACCAACCGAGACAGGCCGCCCATCGTCTCTTCGATATCTTGGTCCCGATCGACCCGATGGACATAGTAAAGATCAATCTGTTCGATGCCCAAGCGCTTCAACGACCCTTCGCAAGCCGTTCTCGCATAGTCGGGATGGTTGTTAAGGTTCCGGCGGTATTCGCCCGGGTTTCGCACGATCCCAAACTTGGTCGCTATTTTGGGGCGGGCCGTTGTTTGGGCCAGAAAGGTACCGAGCAGCTCTTCATTATGGTGCGGCCCGTACATATCGGCAGTGTCGAGGAAGTCTATGCCAAGTTCGACAGCTTCATGCAGCACGCGCATCGACATTTCGTCATCACGTGGCCCGTAGAATTCGCTCATGCCCATGCAGCCCAAACCGATAGCCGAGACTTTGAAATCACGGCCCAAAGTTCGATAGTCCATGAAATATCCCCTATTTTGGTTAACTTAGAGACAGATGGCATTTCCAAAAACGGATGAAAGCTGCCAGAAATGGCAACGGAGTTTCCGAATTTGGAAAGTGTATGGACAGGGAATTGGTTTGGGATGACATCCGCGCCTTTCTGGCGGTGGCCAGATCCGGCACGTTGAGTGGTGCCACAGATGCGATGGGATTGGGCATTGCCACCGTATCGCGGCGGATCGAGCGTCTTGAAAAGGCAATCGGGCAGCCGCTTTTTGCCCGCCACCAATCTGGCTACCGACTGACCGATGATGGAGCAGCGTTCCTTGTCAAAGCGGAAGACATGGAAACAGCCGCCCTGGCACTTACATCTGGCCTGCGACAAGAAGCGGTTGTTTCAGGAACCGTCCGGCTCGCCACAGCAGAAAACCTGGCCACAGATCTGATCCTGCCAGCGATTGGACCATTAAAAACCCAGTATCCGCACCTGACCCTGGAGATCCTGACGGATGTTACGACCGTCAACCTTCATCGACGCGATGCCGATATTGCACTCCGAATGGTGAAGCCCGAGCGCGGAAATGTCTCGCTGCAAAGGCTCGGAACACTGGGCTTTGGTCTCTATGGCTCTGCTGATTACTTGGCCTCACGACCGTCTTACCCGGACGCCAGCTCCTTCGAACATGACAGCTTCATCGGATGGACAGAGACCTATTCCGTCCTGCCCGCCGCCCGATGGATTGATCGGGTTCTGGAAGGCCGCTCCCCATCGCTCACGACAAGTTCGCTCGCGACCCAGTTGGCGGCCTGTGCCAGTGGCCTGGGATTGGCAGTCTTGCCTCACTTCTTGGCGCGGTCACGCGGACTGGTCTGTCTTGATGGCGACCTCGGAGCAGATCAAACTATCTGGCTGGTGACCCATTCCGATCTTGCCCAATCCAGACGCGTCCGTGTGGTCGCCGATTTCTTGCGGGACTTGGTCAGGCTGAATAGTGGGCAACTCAGCGGCGCTTAGGACGCCAACTCAACCCGTCAGTTCACTCTGAGAAACCCCTTTTCCGTCCGAATGCGATGGCTGATCGTGTTCGCGACCGTGAGGGTTTGTTCGACAAAACAACCCTTCTTCGCGGCTCGGATCAGCGCGATTTGATCCTCCATCGGCGAAGAGCTTTCCAGAAAGATGTCGATGTCAAACGACTTTGGCGCCGTCTCATAGATGCGGTCATGCGGGGTCCACTGCCATCGCACCGTGGTTTCCACCCGCAGGTCATCGATCATAACATCCATGCGTCTGGCGAAAGCCCGCAGCTGGGTCATCAGGCATCCGGTCAACCCGCCCACAAACAGGGCCAGGGGCGGAGGGGCGGTCGCGTCGCCGCCGTGAAACGGGCCCTCAT
>JBCBGY010000086.1:0-17242 GCA_038526275.1 Pseudomonadota bacterium
CGGGGACGCCGTGGCGCGCGATGACAACCCGCTCCCCGCGCTCAACGGCTTCGAGGAGCTTTGACAGGTTGGTCTTAGCAGCATGGACAGAGACTTGCATATCCGAATCCTAACACCATGATTTTGCTTAGCTATATCTTAGTCATATTTCATGTACTTTTCAAGCTGGGGGTAGAGTGGGGCTCAGTTTTAAGAACCCTCTTAGCGGCAAAACCGATCTTAAAATGTAGACTTAGTGAGACCAGCCGCTTGCCACGTCTTTTTCAATGTCGCAATATGATAGTCGCAAGACTTCTTAATCTTTTCGAGACCCCATGGCCAAAGTCGGATGCGCGTCAGTTCAGTCGGTCAATCACTGGATGTCCAACGTGAAAAGCTCACCGGTTGCGACAAGCTCTTCGAAGAAAAGCGCAGCGGAACAACTGATGCTCGCCCTCAGCTGAAAGAATGCCTGAATTACGTCCGCGACGGTGATCAGCTGATCGTCACGCGCATCGACCGACTGGCGCGCTCAACGCTACACCTCTGCCAGATCGCTGAGAACCTGCGCGAAAAGGGCGTCGATCTCGTCGTACTCGATCAGAACATCGACACATCAGACGCAACAGGGCGGCTACTGTTCAACATGCTGGGGGCCATCGGCCAGTTCGAAACCGAAATCCGTGCCGAGCGTCAGATGGACGGGATCAAGAAGGCTAAGGATCGCGGCGTTCAGTTCGGAAAACGCCCCGCGCTTGCAGAAGATCAGATCGCTGAGCTTCGCGAAAGGCGCGCAGCCGGAACGCTGATCAAAGATCTGATGGCCCACTACAGCCTCTCTAAGGCCACCATCTACCGCTATCTCAGCGAAAAATAGGCCTGAGCGCAATTTCAAAGCCCCAATCCGGCCTTACCGCCCTATTCTGCACCGAGCCGGAACGACCCCTAGGTCGATATCTGGTGCAGGTGATACGTCGCAAGCATTAACTCCAGGCTTGGCATTAACTGAAAGGCTAGCCGTTGACACCTCGCTGCAATTGTCAATTTTGAGGGACATGTCCTATCGTGCAAAACACTCGCGCACAGAACCAACTGAAATTGGCTTCATCTTCTCCCAGTCAGGTGTCACGTCGCTGATAGAACAGTCGCAGCGGCAGGCAGCGCTTTTGGCGGTCGATGAAGTGAACGATGCCGGTGGGGTCTTGGGACAGGAACTCGTGGTGGCAGATAGCGATCCAGGGTCCGATCCTGTGCGTTTCCGGGCCGAGGCCGGACGGCTTCTGGATAAGAAAGTTGCGGCACTCTTTGGCTGTTACATGTCGTCGACGCGCAAAGCAGTTTTGCCTTTGGTGGAACAGCGTCGCAGTCTGTTGTTCTACCCAACGCTTTACGAGGGGTTCGAATATTCTAGCAGTTGTATCTATTCAGGTGCCGCACCCAACCAGAATGCCCGCGCTCTCGCTGACTACCTGACGGAGTGTTACGGCCAGCGTTATTTCTTCGTCGGATCCAACTATGTCTTTCCATATGAGACTAATCGGATCATGCGGGATCTCTTGTCCAATCGCGGCGCCCAGGTCGTCGACGAAGTTTACATTCCCCTCAAACCGCAGCCGGAAGACATTCAACGTGTCATCACAATGATACGCTCTGCAGGTCCTGTTGTGATCTTTTCGACCGTAGTGGGCGACGGTGCGGTGGAGTTCTATCGCGCCTACCATGCCGCCGGTTTCGACCGAAAGGTCCAACCCATTTCCAGCCTGACTTTTGGCGAGCCGGAAATTCGTGCCGTGGGACGAGAGGCCAGCGTCGGCCATGTCAAATCGGCGCCTTACTTCAGTGTTTTGTCCAACGCTGCCAATCGCAATTTCATGACGGCTTATCGGACCAAGTTTGGTGACGACGTTCCCATATCAGCCGAGGCTGAAGCGGCCTATTTCCAAGTTCGCCTCTACGCCGAAGCAGTTAATCGGGCGGGCGACACCAGTGTTGAGGCCGTATTGCGGACGCTTCCGACCTTCACCTTTGAAGCGCCGCAGGGTCCGGTTCGGATCGATGGTCGTACCCATCACACCTACCTTTGGCCGCGGATCGCGGTCGTACGGGAACATGGCGGATTTGAGGTCGTACGCGAAAGCGCCAGCCCAGTGGCGCCTGAACCTTACTTGGTCGAACATGACGAGCCAGGGCAATTGTATCTTGGGCCCCTTCCCAGCGGGGGCGCACGCCTTTGAGACGCAAGCCGCGCCTTAAGGATCTCAAAGACCTGTCGCTGGCAGTCATCCATCCTCCGGATCAGGATGGGCGTGCAATCATGGAACAGTTAAATAGGATAGGTTGCAGGTCTGACCTGATTTGGCCACCTCGTCGGTCAATGCCCGAAAATGTGGATGTGGTTTTCGCCGGGCTATTTTTCGAGACTCGTTCAGAGTTGCGGACGATGCTCAAACGCGTCGGGAAACCTCCGCCGACAATCATAGGTGTCGTCGACTATGAAAACCCGACCATGTTGGAATTCGTGCTGGATATCGGGGCGGTTGCCACAATGTCGAAACCGGTGCGTAGTTTCGGGCTTTTGACGACGTTGGTTCTGGCACGATCAACTTGGCAGCAACTCAGGGACGCCGAATCACAAATTTCGAAGGTTGAAAAACGGCTGGTGACACAGCGCCGGATTGAGAAAGCCAAGGCGATCCTAATGGAAATGCACCGAATTTCTGAGCAAGATGCCTATAAATCAATCAGAGACCGGGCAATGAGTAAGCGAATTGCGGTAGAAGAGATCGCCGAGTCGATCATTAACGCACATGAACTCTTGTCACATCGGCCTTTGGACGCACACTCAGACGAGGACAGCGGTCAATGAAGCCCGCCCCTGAGTATGGATAGCCAAGTATGGCGAAATAGGACTGGATCTTCCGGTACGTTAATTCGCTCAATACGAAGGTAAACGCGCAATAGTGCGCTGACAGTCAAAGACAGTGCTGACGATGCCCGGCGAACTATGTTTGACCGCAATTTCAGGCCGACAGTCTTTCCGTAGAAAATCAAAGTTATCAAAGCCTTAAGGGCTGCCGCGCTGTGTTCGATCTCGAAATTCGAGCCGTGCGAAGAAATGTGCAACGGGGAATCCGAAATGAAGAAACAGTCTGATCCGAACGCTCTCGCCATCAATCAATCGTCGCGCCGCACTTTTTTGAAGCAATCGTCGCTTTTTGGTGCGGCTGCCGCCTTGGGGCCTGGCCTTTATGCGGCACCATCGCGTGCAGCAAGCGAGGTCGAAATTGGCGTGCTATTTTCCCTCACTGGAGGTCTGTCGATCGTCGAGAAATCGCTCGCTGACGCGACACTTATGGCCATTGAAGAAATTAACGCGGCTGGCGGCGTAAATGGCATGATGATGAAGCCCATCGTTGAAGATGGTGCGTCAGATCCTAAGACCTACAATGAGAAAGCCTCGAAACTGGTAATCCGTGATCGGGTGCCCACGGTATTTGGCTCCTACACATCTGCAAGCCGCAAGGCCGTTCTGCCTGTATTCGAAAAGCGCAAGAACCTGTATTTCTATCCGACCTATTATGAGGGGTTCGAGTGCTCGAAAAACGTAGTTTATACTGGCGCCGTACCGAACCAACAGCTGTCGAACTTCATTCCCTGGATCATCGAAAATCTGGGAAAGAAAAAGTTTTTCATTGTGGGGTCGAATTACATTTACCCACGCGAAATGGCGAAGGTGTCAAAGATCCTAATTGAGCAGAATGGCGG
This sequence comes from Pseudomonadota bacterium, assembly GCA_038526275.1. GTDB lineage: Bacteria > Pseudomonadota > Alphaproteobacteria > Rhodobacterales > Rhodobacteraceae > 188UL27-1. The sequence continues at coordinate 3,745 of JBCBGY010000086.1, forward strand.
CGAATGGGTTGCCGACGAATATCTCGAACTCGGACATTCCGAGTGGGGCGCAATGGTTTCGAAAATCAAGGACTCCGGCTGCGATGTAGTGCTATCCAACGTGGTAGGAGACTCTGTGGTTGCCTTCTACCGCGAGTTCAAGAACCAGGGCCTGACCCACGATACTCTACCGATTTGCGCCACCGTGACCTCGGAGATCGAGATCGCCGCAATGGGAGCAGAATTTGCCGTGGGCAGCTATACGTCGTTCCCCTACTTCCAGGCGATCGATACAGAAGCCAACCAATCCTTCGTCGAAAGATACCGCAGCTTTGTCGGGGATGCATCGGCGGTGACCCACCATGCGCTCGAGTCGAGCTACTTCCAAGTCTACCTCTGGAAACAGGCCGCCGAGAAAAGCGGTGAGTTCACACCGGATGCGATCCGCGAAGGCGTCAAAGGTCAGGTCTTTGACGCGCCAAATGGCAAAGTGACGGTGGATGCGGAAAACCTGCACACTTACCTGACGCCACGTATTGCCCAATGGGGAGCGGACGGCCAGGGCACCATCATTGATGAATATCCCGAGCCAATCCAACCGTTGCCCTACGTGGCTTACGGGGAAACCGGCGAGAACATGTTCTGCACCGCTGGCGGTCTCGACAGTTCCAAACTGTAACAACGCCGGGAGCCGCCGTCTCGGATCGCGGTTCCCCGCAAGTTCCAAGGATCTGCCGCGTCATGGAAACCTTTTTCATTGGGCTCTCGCTGTCCTCTATCCTTCTGCTGATCGCGCTGGGGTTGACGATCACCTATGGAGCGATGGGCGTTATCAATATGGCCCATGGCGAGTTGGTCATGATCGGGGCCTATACGGCTGTGCTCGCGGGGATCTACCTGAACTTTAACCTGTTCGTGTCCCTGCCGCTTGCCTTTGCCACGGCCGCAGGGGTCGGATGGTTGGTGGAACGGGTTGTCATTCGCAGGCTTTACGGACGGATCATAGACACGCTGTTGGCCACATGGGGTGTGGCGATCCTTTTGCAGCAGCTTATCCGATTGGAGTTCGGGCTCAGCTTTTTTGGTATCCATATCGATGGGCTTGGGCCAGGTCTGCAAAATATGGACGTGCCCAGTTTCCTGACCCAGCCCTTTGACTTCGGCGGGATCACGATCCAGCCCTACCGGACCTTCATCATCGTTGTGACGATCTTGTTGGCACTCTTGACATGGTACCTTCTGAACCGGACGGCGATAGGCACCCAGGTCCGGGCCGTTATGCGAAACCCGCAAATTGCGGCGGCCTGCGGGATTGATGTACGCCGCGTATCTGCGATGACGTTTGCCTACGGTTCTGGCCTTGCAGGCGTTGCGGGCGTGCTGCTTGCGGGGTTCAAGACAGTGCAGCCCGATATGGGCGCAGCCATTGTCGTAGATGGCTTCCTGGTGGTGGTGGTGGGCGGTGTCGGAAGTCTGTTGGGCACGGTGCTCAGCGCCGGTCTGCTCGGTCAGATCAACGGGATCTTTGCAATCTTGACCAACGATATTTTGGCACGAGCCGTCGTCTTCGGAGTGGTCATCGCGATCATCCTTTGGCGTCCCCGCGGCCTTTTCACCTTTAAGACACGGTAGGCCAATGCAGGGCGCACCAGGTAGCAAGTTCTCGACTTACGCCGATTGGGCGGTATACGCGGTGTTTATCGCGGTTGTCTTGGCACTGCCTTTGGTGATGGAAGACGTGTTCTGGCTGAACCGCATCTCCAAGTATCTGGTTTTCGGCATGCTTGGGCTCGCGATCGCGCTTAGCTGGGGTTACGCCGGGATCTTGAATCTGGGCCAAGGGCTTTTCTTTGGTTTGGGAGCGTACATGTTCGCCATGTCGCTCAAGCTCAAAAGCTATACCAGTCTGCAGCAGGGAAGCGATAAACCGGTTCCAGATTTTATGCTTTGGAATGCTGAACCCGGCGCCCCAACGGAGCTATGCTGTATCACGCCTGGCTCCTGGCTCTGGCTGCCTTTCCAAGCGCAAGGCTTCGGTATGATCATGGCGATTGTGCTGCCAGTCTGCGTGGCGCTGATCCTGGCATCGCTGATCTTCCGGCTTCGTGTTTCAGGTGTCTATGTCGCCATCATCACGCTTGCACTGGTCCTATTGGTCCGATTGCTGATCATTGACGCCCAGCCGGTGACGAATGGCTTCAATGGTCTGACCGATCTCGGCTGGTTAACGATCGGCGGCTTTGAGTTTGACCCCTACCTTGTGGAAACCTACTACTTCGTTGCCGTGCCAGTCTGCCTTGTGCTTTTGGCGGCGCGATGGTTGGTCTCCACACGCGCGGGTCTGATTTTGCAATCAACGCGCGACGATCCGAACCGGGCGCGCTATCTGGGCTATGACGTTGCCGCCTATCAGATTTTCTTCTTCTCGGTGTCGGCCGGAATCGCCGGGTTTGCGGGCATGCTTTACGTCATCGCCGCCGAGTTCGCCGGGCCGAGCTTTCTGGATATCACCTTTTCCATTTCGATGGTTGTTTGGGCTGCCGTCGGAGGGCGCAACTCGCTGATTGGTGCGGCCATCGGTGCCATTTTGATCAATACAATTGAGGCCACGGCCAGCGAGACCGAACTCTTCAAAGAAGCTTGGAAGCTGATCATCGGCCTGCTGTTCGTACTGGTCGTCCTTTATTTGCCACGTGGATTGGCTGGTCTGGCCCGCGACGGCTCGGATTGGCTGGAGGCACGGCTTGCTCGGGGCAAGACCGGCCTGGCCCAGAAACCGGCAGAGTAGGAGAGGGCGATGACAGCAGCACTCACCATCGACGGACTGACTGTCGACTTCGGCGGCTTCAAGGCGGTCGATGGCTTTTCGACGGTAATCCATGATGGCGAGCTACGGGTCATTTTGGGCCCAAATGGCGCTGGCAAAACCACGTTGATGGATTTGATCAGCGGCAAAACTCCGTCGACCGCTGGCCACATTCGCCTTTACGGCAAGGATATCACAGCGTTGCCTGAACATCGGATCGCGCGAGAGGGGGTCGGGCGGAAGTTTCAGATACCTTCGGTGTTCAGAGATCTGACCGTCCGACAAAACCTGAACGTCGCTGTCAGCCACGAGCCAGGTGTTTTCGCAAACCTGCGTCTTGCCATGCCTGCCGAAGATCTGCAGCGCATCGAAGAGGTCATAGAACTCACTCAACTCGGCCCAGTTCTGGAACAGTTGGCCGGTGATCTCAGCCACGGGCAGATGCAGTGGCTGGAACTTGGCATGCTGATTACACAGCAGGCCAAGGTTATTCTGCTCGACGAGCCGACTGCGGGCATGACCAAGGCCGAAACCTCGAAAACAGCCGAGATTATCCAGGCACTGAAGGGCAGTCATACGATCCTGGTGGTGGAACATGACATGGGCTTCGTCCGTCAGATCGCCGAACGCATTACCGTCATGCACTTGGGCAAATTGCTCGCCGAAGGGCCCATGGCAAAGATCGAAACAGACCCGGCAGTTCAAGAGGCTTACCTCGGATCTGGGGGAATTCACTGATGTTGAGTTTCGCCTCGGTCAACAGCTACTACGGACGCAGTCAGGCCCTGCAAGACCTGTCGGCGGAAGCCGAAAAAGGGTCAATTCTCGCCATCCTCGGTCGAAACGGGGTGGGTAAGACAACGCTCTTGCGCACCGTCCTTGGACTTACTGACCGGTCGGAGGGCGAAATCCGTCTGGATGGAGAGGACATTTCCGATCTTCCTACCCACGAACGGGCCCGGATGGGGATCGCCTATGTACCGCAGGGACGGATGATCATTCCCGATTTCACCATCCGGGAGAACATTCTGATGGGCGGCTTTGCCGCCGCTGGTGAACGCAAAATCCCAGAAATAGTTCATGAGCTGTTTCCGTACTTGATTGAAAATCTGGCACGCCCTGGCGGGGTTCTGTCGGGTGGTCAGCAACAGCAGTTGGCCATTGCCCGGGCGCTTGCCGCTGAACCGAAAGTCCTTCTGATGGACGAGCCGACAGAAGGGATCCAGCCCAACATAGTCGAGCAGATCGAGGACAGCATCATTCGGCTGAATGTCGAGTTGGGGCTGACGATCCTGCTGGTCGAACAAAACGTCACTTTTGCCCGCCGCGCTGCCAAGACTTACACCATGATCGAGAATGGCACGGTCGTGGCGGGGGGCGAGATCAGCACGCTGACCGGAGACCTGGTCGCAAAGCATATGGCGATATAATGCAGATCTACCAGCATATCCTGGGCTCTGCCGAGACGCCGGAAAATGCAGCGCTTTTGCACCGACTTGATCACAGGCATGCGGTGGATCGGTTGATCCTTCCCCGGTCGGATCTGGCCCGTCGTAGGTTGCGAACCCGGACCGAAGCCGGCCACGAGGTTGCCGTGGCTTTGTCGCGCGAGGAGCGGCTGTTTGATGGGGCGTTGCTGGCGCTTAGCGAAGAGTCCGCGCTAATCGTCAAGGTCGAGGCCGAAGCTTGGTTGCGGCTTCGCCCGCGCGACAACACCGCGGCACTGAAACTCGGCTATCACGCCGGAAATCTGCACTGGCGCGTACGCTTTGCTGGCGGTGAATTACTAATCGCCATCGAGACCGAGCTGTCTCGCTATCGTGGCCGGCTGACGGAGATGACAGCAGCGGGCGAGATCGAGGATCTTGGCATTGGAGAGGAGGGCGGGTCATGACGACTGCTCTCTCTCAACTGCGTCTTCTGCAGATCGCAGACAGCGCCTTTCCCACTGGAGCTTTTGCCTTTTCCAACGGTCTGGAGACACTGGTGGAAGAGGGGCGAGTGTCAGACAAGGCATCTGCCAAGGCATTTCTACTGGAACAGATCCTGCCGCGTTGGGCGGCATTCGACCGGGTCTTTCTGGGCCAAGCCCATGGATTGGCCGGGAACATGGGTGCGCTCTTGGTGCTCGACCAGCGCTGTCACTTGCAAAACACTTCTCCCACGTTGGCTGATGCCTCCCGCCGCATGGGACGAGCAATCCTATCGGTCCATGTGCGGCTTGGTACAGTCGGCGCAGCAGAAATGCGTGCTGCACTACAGGACCACGCGATCGGCGGGTGCGATCCGGTGGTGCAAGGCATGATCGGCGCAGGGCTCGGCCTTTCAGCCGACGAGACGGCTGTTGGGGCGCTTCATGCCATGGTGGCGGCGTACCTTTCGGCTGCCGTTCGGCTGGGCACGCTTGGAGCAATCGAAGCGCAGACGCTCTTGTCTGATGCAGGGCCGGCCATGTCCGATGTTCTTGTTTCACCCATTCCGGACGAAGCCAGTGCACCAGCCATTCTCGCCGAAATCGCGTCGCTTCGTCGCGACGCTACCCGAACCGCCCTTTTTGCGACGTGACGGAGGAGACCGAACGTGCTCTTGACACCTACCGAACTAGAGCGGCTGACAATCTTCAGTGCTGCGGAACTGGCCCGTAAGCGCCGCGCGCGAGGTCGGCTTTTGAATGCGCCCGAGGCGGTCGCGATCATTTCTGACGAGATCCTGGAAGGGGCCCGGGACGGGCGTTCTGTTGCGGATCTTATTGGGTTTGGTGCTGAAATCCTGACAACCGACGACGTCATGCCAGGTGTTCAGGACTTGTTGCCGATGCTGCAGGTCGAGGCCACCTTTCCCGACGGTACAAAGCTTGTGACCGTGCATGACCCAATCCGACCAGGTCAAAAGCCTGTCGATACGTCCATCGGGAAACCGGGAGAGATCCGTGCCGCTGATGGGGAGGTCGAAATGAACGCCGGGCGCGCCAAAGTTCCCTTGGCTGTTCTAAATACTGGCGATCGCCCGGTGCAGGTCGGAAGCCACTACCACTTCTTCGAGACCAACAAGGCGTTGGAATTTGATCGCGCGGCGAGCTTTGGTCTGAGGCTAGATATCCCGGCTGGTACAGCGGTGCGGTTTGAACCCGGTCAGTCGAAAGAGGTCACACTGACTGAATTCGGTGGCGCGCAGGTTCTGACTGGCCTCAACAATCTCACGCAAGGCGACATCTCGGAGGCGGGCAAGGCAGCGGCTTTGGACCGTGCCCGGGCCGCCGGGTTCAAGGGGGCCTGAGCTATGGCTACGATGACACGGGCCGAGTACGCGGCGATGTTTGGGCCAACCACCGGTGACCTTATCCGATTGGGCGACACCAACTTGTGGGCCGAAATTGAACATGACCACGCGGTTTATGGTGATGAGTGCCTGCATGGCGGAGGCAAGACCTTGCGCGATGGCCTCGGACTAAAGGTCGGCATGACCTCCGCCGAAGGCACCTTGGATATGTTGATTTGCAATGTCGTAGTGATCGACGCCGTCAAAGGCATCGTGAAGGGCGATATTGGCATTAAGGACGGCAAGATCGTTGGCATTGGCAAGGCGGGAAACCCGGATGTGATGGCGGGCGTCGACCCCCGGCTGATCGTGGGTGCCGGCACAACGGTGCGCGATGCCGAGGGGCTTATCGCAACGGCGGGAGCGATTGATGTCCATGTGCATTTTGACAGTGCTCAGTTGGTGGAACACGCGATCTCTTCTGGGATCACCACAATGCTCGGTGGTTCGCTCGGACCGATTACCGTGGGCATCGACTCCGGTGGCGTCTTCAATGTCGGCAAGATGATCCAGGCCTCCCAGCACTGGCCCATGAATTTTGGCTTCTTGGGGCGGGGAAATGCCCATGAGCCAGAAGCCATGGAAGAGCAGATCCACAAGGGCTGTCTTGGGCTGAAGATCCACGAAGACTGGGGCGCCATGCCTGCTGCCATTGACGGTTGCCTGACCGTGGCGGACAAGCTGGATTTTCAGGTGCAGCTTCACACCGACACTCTGAACGAAAGCGGGTTTGTAGAAGATACGCTGGCCGCCATCGGCGGAAGAGCCATCCATATGTATCACACGGAAGGCGCTGGCGGTGGTCATGCGCCTGACATTATCAGCGTTGCGGGTGTGCAGAATTGTCTGCCCAGTTCCACGAACCCTACCAACCCTTACACGGTCAACACGTTCGACGAGCACTTGGATATGACGATGGTTTGTCACCATCTCAATCCGCGCGTACCAGAGGATGTGGCCTTCGCCGAAAGCCGGATCCGGGCCCAGACCATCGCCGCCGAAGATGTGCTTCACGATATGGGCGCAATCTCGATGCTCGGGTCGGACAGTCAAGGTATGGGCCGTATCAATGAGGTGATTGCCCGCACCTGGCAGCTCGCCTCGAAAATGCGCGACCAGCGCGGACGGCTACCGGAAGAGACCGTAGTCCAAGGCGACAATATGCGGATCAAGCGCTACATCGCGAAATATACGATAAATGCCGCCCGCTGCTTTGGGATAGAACCCCATGTCGGTTCCCTCGAAGACGGCAAGATGGCCGACATCGTTCTGTGGCGACCCGCTTACTTTGGCATCAAACCCGAACTTGTCGTTAAGGGCGGTTTCATCGCCTGGGGCGCCATGGGTGACAGCGCAGCATCCTTGATGACCTGTGAGCCGCTTATCATGCGCCCGCAATGGGGTGCTTTCGGTCAGGCCGCCCCGGCTTTGGGCGCCTGTTTCGTGAACCCGCGGGCGATAGAAGGCGGTCTTTCGAATGAGTTAGGCATCACCAAACCGCTATTGCCGGCGGAAGGAACGCGAGACCTTCGCAAGTCGGACATGCATCTCAACGATGCCTGCCCGGATATCACGGTGGATGCTGCGACGTTCGAGGTTTTCGTCGATGGCGAACTGGCCACCTGCGAGCCGGCAGAAGAATTACCGCTTGCCCAAAGGTACATGCTGCGATGAATGTCCTTTCTCCTTCGGAGCCGGCGCGCCCGAGCGCCGCGCGGGTCGGTATTGGCGGACCAGTCGGTTCGGGAAAAACCGCTCTCATCGAGGCGTTGATCCCCATCTTTGCAGCCCGTGGGGTTGAGATTGCAGTGGTCACAAACGACTTGGTCACCAAGGAGGATGCCCGTCGGTTGCAGGCAAGTGGATTGATCGCGCCCGATCGCGTTGTGGCGGTCGAAGCGGGTGCCTGTCCCCATACAGTGATCCGAGAGGATCCCACGCTCAATATAGCTGCGGCTGATGACCTGGAAGCGGCGTTCCCGGGGCTGGATCTGATCCTAATCGAAAGCGGCGGAGACAATCTGGCCTCCACCTTCTCGCTCGATCTTGTGGATTGGTGGATGTTCGTGATCGATGTGGCGCAAGGCGATGACATTCCCCGCAAACGTGGCCCGGGCATTCTTCAATGCGATCTGCTGGTTATCAACAAGTTGGATCTGGCACCTCATGTCGGGGTCGACGCGGAAGCAATCTTGTCTGAAGCGACGGCGATTCGGGGGCAAAAACCCGTCGTCGGATGTCGAGCCCGCAGTGCGTCGGGGCAGATCGGTCTGAACCAGATCGCTGATCTGATAATGCGCGATCTTTTGTTCCAAACGGAGATGAAGGCTTGAACGCACCGGGCACCATCCGTTTAACCCGCCCTGTAAGGGCGCGTCTGGAGTTCCGCTGTTCGGGCGGAGAAACATTCTTGGCGCGCCAACGGATGCCGCATCCCTTTCACATCACCCGTCCCTTCCGGGAACCGCAGGATCCGGGGGGCATGGCTACGCTTTATCTACAATCAAGCTCGGGCGGTTACTATTCTGGCGATGATCTGAGCCTTGATGTGCAGTTGGAAGAAGGCGGCGCGCTTCACCTGACGAGCCAAGCATCAACCATCGTCCACCATGCCCGACATCGTGAAGGTGCCTGTTCAACAGTATCGCTAAGATCGGGGGCCGGAAGTTTTTTGGAATACTGCCCGGATCCCACGATCCTGCTTGCGGGCAGCGCGCTTACGTCTCAGGTCAGGTTGGAACTCGGTCGGGAGGCCAATGCGATCCTTTGCGATGCGCAGCTCAGCCATGATCCCGAAGGGCAGGCAGCCCCGTTCGCGCGGCTCAGAAATGAAATATTCATCTCCCGCGCCGGGGTGCCAATTCTTCTTGATCGGATTGATCTGAACGGAAGGGATTGGGCAGCAGCAACCGGTGGTTTTGGCGCTGCAGGTACGGTCATCGTCACCGGCGGTACACAGACTGCCGAAACGGTTAGATCGGCGCTCGCTGGATTGACGGGTTGCTACATCGGTGTTGCCGAACATAGCGATCGCGATCTTACACTGACCCGAATTCTTGCTTCCGACGGCGCTGCCTTGTCGCGCGCACTTCAGGCGGCTTGGGCAGCAGCACGGCAAAGCCTCACCGGTGCTTTGCCCCGACGACGCCGAAAATAACCCGCGATCAAATACAACAGGAGAGGACGACAAGCTATGTTTCACGGTGATATTTCCAGCAGCAACGACACGGTCGGCGTCGCCGTCGTGAACTACAAGATGCCTCGCTTGCACACGAAGGCAGAGGTGCTTGAGAATGCCAAAAAAATAGCGGACATGCTGAAAGGCATGAAGCAGGGTTTGCCGGGAATGGATCTTGTGATCTTCCCGGAATACTCGACCCAGGGCATTATGTATGACGAAACCGAAATGTATGAAACGGCGGCAGCGGTCCCGGGTGAAGAGACCGAAATATTTGCGGCAGCCTGCCGTGAAGCTGATGTCTGGGGAGTGTTTTCTCTAACCGGCGAGCGGCATGAAGAGCACCCCAAAAAAGCGCCCTACAACACGCTTATTCTGATGAACAACAAGGGCGAGATCGTCCAAAAGTATCGCAAGATTATGCCTTGGGTTCCCATTGAGGGTTGGTACCCGGGCAACTGCACATATGTCAGCGAGGGGCCAAAAGGTCTGAAGATCAGCCTGATCATTTGCGACGACGGAAACTACCCTGAGATCTGGCGGGACTGTGCCATGAAAGGCGCGGAGCTCATCGTGCGGTGTCAAGGCTACATGTACCCGGCCAAAGACCAGCAGGTGGTCATGGCCAAAGCCATGGCTTGGGCGAACAACTGCTACGTCGCCGTCGCCAATGCTGCCGGGTTTGATGGGGTCTATTCCTATTTTGGGCATTCGGCGTTGGTCGGTTTTGACGGGCGAACGCTTGGCGAATGCGGCGAGGAGGAATACGGCATTCAATATGCCCAAATGTCGGTCTCTGCCATCCGCGATGCACGCCGTACGGGCCAAAGTCAGAACCACCTCTTCAAGTTGGTCCATCGCGGTTACACAGGCATGATCAATTCGGGCGACGGCGACAAGGGTTTGGCAGAATGCCCTTACGACTTTTACAAAAAATGGGCGGAGGATCCGGAAGGGACCCGCGAAATGGTCGAAGCCTTTACCAGATCAACCGTGGGTGTGGATGAATGCCCAATGGACGGCATACCTAATGAGACGACGGAAGCCGGCCATCGATAAAATTACTACAGGCGGCGGTGCGGGAAATGCATCGCCTCTCCATCCGTGAGGATGCTGATGGCCCTTGAAGAATACAGACTGAACGAAATGCCGGCCTACCATGCCAGTGGCGGGGAGGTGGTGGCGTATGATGCAGCCTATAAAGCGAGGCTGCCGGTGATGCTTAAGGGGCCCACTGGCTGCGGCAAGACCCGCTTTGTGGAACATATGGCCTGGCGGTTAAGTCGGCCGCTGATAACGGTTTCCTGCCACGAGGATATGACGGCCTCAGATCTTGTTGGCCGCGTGATGCTGAACGCGGAAGGCACTTACTGGCAGGACGGTCCGCTAACCACGGCTGTGCGCCATGGGGCGATCTGTTATCTCGACGAAATCGTAGAAGCCCGACAGGATACAACGGTTGTCATCCATGCGTTGACGGACGACCGTCGCGTGCTGCCCATCGAAAAGAATGGTGAGCTTGTGCAAGCCCATCCAGACTTTCAACTCGTAATCTCGTACAATCCTGGATATCAGTCTGTGCTCAAGGATCTAAAGGAAAGCACGAAGCAACGTTTTTGCGCCCTGGATTTTGGTTATCCGCCAAAGGACATCGAAATTGGAATTGTGGTAAACGAAGCTGGCGTGAGTGAGAGTCAGGCCGGTGTTTTAGTCTCAATTGCAGAGAAGTCCCGAAATCTGCGTGGTCAAGGGCTCGACGAAGGCGCGTCAACCCGGATGCTGATCCATGCAGGGCGGCTTATGGCGGCGGGCTTGGGCATGAGTGATGCATGCCAATTGGCGCTTGTGACCCCGATCACTGATGACCCAGACATGCGCGCGGCCCTTGCGAGCGTGGTCGATGCCTGCATCTGATCTGGGCACCATACAGGCGCCTGCAAAAATCGGACAAGCAGAACGTCTTGCTTTTCCTGGTTCCACCCTAACGGCCTGGACCGAAGCTATCGAACGTCTGCGGCACGCCGGCTATGGCGCCTCGGTCCACCGGGAATACCAAAAAGCAAGTCTCGGGATCGCGGCGCAACTCGGTTGCGATCCGGCCCTGCAAATGGCCCGCTCAACCTCTTTCATCGCGATTAAGGCCGGTCCTCGAACGGCCGCCCTCTATTGCTCGGTGGCTCGTGCCGTGGCTCGCCAGTTGGCGGCGCCGACCCCGTTTGAAAACTGGGCCGGACAGATTGATGGGCTGGCCAAGAAAGCTCCCGATGTGCTGTGGCCGCTTCTTAACAACACCGAGCGGGTGTTGGATCGCGTTGGCTTAGACACCTACATCGCCTGGGTTCAAACTGGCCTGCGTTTGGCCGGGCTGGATCCAAAACGCCGTCGGAGCTTCTTTGCGCTCGAAAGCAATGAAGCGCAGCAGCTTTTGGAGCGTCATGCTGGCACCTTGATGTTCCAGTCGTTGGAGCCGCGGTTGCGCGCAGAATTGCGTGCGCTTTTCGGGGTGGCACCTCCGCTTCGGGAGATTGCCACCGGTCCCCACGGCCAGATCTGGGAGCGCAGCAGCTTTGCCAGCGGAGTTGTACAACTCCCAGCCCGCTATACGACTTTCGAAGGTCGCGAGACCGCGACCTATCGGGCGGCTGTGGCGCACATAGGGGCGCATCTGACATTTGGCAGCGGCAAGTTTCCATTGGGCCAACTGAAACCGCTACAAGTAGCGGTGGTGTCCCTGATCGAGGATGCGCGGGTGGAGCTTTTGGCGATGCGTCAAATGCCCGGGCTCGTACGGCTCTGGCGTCCTTTACACACCGCCCCGCCAGAGGGCCCGCGGACGGCAACCAGCTTGTTCGCGCGGCTGGCCCGCGCCCTGATCGACCCTGATTTTGCCCCTTCGGACGGATGGGTCCGTAAAGGACGCGGACTGTTTTTTGCCGCCTCAGACCATTGGGGAGACCCCAGGATCAGCCGCCATATAGGAAATTTGCTCGGTAACGATTTGGGTCAGTTGCGGGTTCAGTTTAACGCAAAGAACTACGTCGTGGCACCGGCGTACCGAGATGACAATATGGGTCTGTGGGACTTTCCAGACCCCCCGGATGCAGAAGCAGAACAGTCGCTTTCCATAGAAACGGATGACCTGCGTCGCAGCGAAACCGGAGACCAAGAAACGCAAAGGGAATCCGACAATCGGCCAAAATCCGGTGAAGTTGGAAAACTCCGACCCGTTTCTGTGGCGAGTGTAGAGGGGCGGGAGATTGCCCGACTGCCCGAATACGACTACGCAGTTGGATTGGAGCGCCCGGACTGGGTAACGCTCCGCACATACGCCCCCGCTCCCGGTGATCCAATGTTCTGGAGTCGACTGCAAGAGCAGTATGGTCCCTTGGTCGAACGTGCCGAGAAGATGGTTCGGGCAGCCACTGTTGGAAACCGGGTGAGGTTGCGGCGTCAAATCGATGGCGAAAAGTTAGACCTCACCGCTGCAATCGATGCAGCAATTGAATTTCGCATGGGTCATCTGCCTAATCCGGCTGTTTATGAGGCCAAATCGCCCCCGATGCGCAGCATAGCCACCCATCTGTTGCTTGATACGTCCCAGTCGACCGCCGATTGTGTGCCCGGGAGTGGCCAAACGATCTTAGATATTGAGCGCGATGCGGCTGCTCTGCTCGCGTTGGCGATGGATCGGCTCGGAGACCCCCTTATGATCTCGGCCTTTGCGTCATGCGGTAGAGAAGATATCCGAGTTACCCCGATAAAAGCGTTCGACGAACCCGTCGGCTTGCTGTCTGGTATGGCCTTGTCCGGTTTGCGATCCGGTTATTCCACTCGTCTCGGGGCTGTAATGCGCTATGCTGGTCGGAGCCTGCAGAACGTGCGGGAACACCGTCGGCTGGTGCTGACGATCACTGATGGAGAACCGTCCGACATCGACGTTCCTGACAGGCGCTATCTTGTGGCAGACGCGCGTCGTGCAGTTCAATCCCTCGCAGTTTCCGGTATTGACTGTTTCTGTTTAGCCTTGGGCGCTGGCGCTGCTGAACGCGCAAGAACAGTCTTCGGACCGCACGGGTTCGTACAAATCAACCGGATCGAAAGTCTGCCGGAGAAGTTGCAAGCTCTGTACGTAAACATGACCCGCTAGGTTGGGGTCAGTTGCGGATAGGGGCGGAATCCTGCGCTCTCATGAGCGTTTTTGATCTTCCCCGCACGAT
>JBCBGY010000087.1:0-17215 GCA_038526275.1 Pseudomonadota bacterium
GGATGAGCGGATCTGATCCGCCATATAGGGCCAGCGCCCACGTTACGACTATTGGCGCTATAACGCCCCCGCAAGACATCGTCCAGCAGGTGCTAACTTTCGGCAAGATCGTCAGACGTCATTGTTGCGACCGAGTATGGCTTCCGCTTCGATTTCGACTTTGTGGTCTCCAATGAGACCCGCCACGCGAACCAAAGTGTTGGCGGGTTTCACCTCTCCGAAGACCCGACCGTGGGCCTTGGCAATGGCGACCACGTCGCTCTCATCGGTGATGTAGATCCGGGTCCTGACAATATCTTCGGCACGGCCACCCAGCGAAACCAGCGCGCCAATGATCCGGTCCAGGATATAGGTCGTTTGTGCCCCGGCATCCTGCGGTGCGACGGCACGATCCAATCCGGCGACTGCGGTTGTTCCCGAGACAAACACACGATCTCCGACTTTTTGCGCCCGGCAATATCCAGCAATGTCTTCCCACATAGACCCGGTTAGGACCCGCGTGGCGGAGCCTGCCGCAGGCTCGGGTGCAAGGGGTTTCGGGATCGTGTCCAGGTGATGCGACAGGTCCCCGGAAGCGGTCAGAAAGGGCGGTTTCCGGTATTCATCGCCGCAGTCGCCGGGAATTTGCCGGGTTTCGCCAAAGGCCGTTTGGAGCGTCGCGCGGTCTTCGTCATCAAGTGCAAATGAAAAGAGCCGTAGATTATCGCTTCGATGGTCCGCCTCGCCGAGGCGCGCACCGATAATGACGCCAGCAACACGCTGCTGATCCAGAACCCATCTGGTCGCCACGTTGGAGATTGAAACTTCATGCTTGTGGGCAACCTTTGCCGCCGCCTGCAGAACGGATTGCAAGGCGTCCCATCCGCCTGCGGTCTCGATAAAGCGATGATACTTCATCTTTGACCAGTCCGAGATGTTGGTCGGGGCAGGTTTGCCAAGCCAACGCTCTGACAAAAACCCGCCATTCAGTGTGCCGTAGGCCAGAAGCCAGGCGCCATGCCGCGTGCAGACCTCGGCCAAACCTTCGCGGGCTCGTCTGTCGATCAGGGAAAAGCTCACCTGATTGGTCAGAAGCGGCACCCCGTCGGACAAGGCGAGGTTGAAGTGCGCGGCATCGAAATTCGTAACGCCGAGTTCCGCGATCAACCCTTCCTCACGCAATCGGGCGAGTTGATGCAGCGCGTCCAGCCATTCAGGATGCTCAAACGTCCACCAGTGGAATTGCAGCAGGTCAATCTTTTCAACCTGAAGACGCTCAAGTCGTTCTTCGACCCCCTTGCGCACCACATCGCGGGTCATCGGCCCAGGAGGAGGACACCATTTTGTAAAGGCCAGCGGACGAGGTGTTCCTCGGCGCGCAAGCAGATGCCCGGTGATGATCTCGGCACTGCCATAGTGATCCGCCATGTCGAACGTGTCGAACCCATCCGCCGCATAGTCGGCAAGCCACGCCGCCCCCTGTTCGGGGTCGATGATCTGACCCTCTTTCTCGATATCCGCGACTTGCCAAAGGCCGGTGAGCGCGCGCGATATCTCTAGCCGCTCCGAAAGTTTCTTGCGCTCAGGATAGGTGGTCATCGGTCGCTTCGCTCAGGTGAGAAGGAACTGGAAAGAGCGGGTGATATCCGCCTTCAAGGCGGTATGTGCCGCTGCCTTGTCGCCTTTTCCAAGTGCGTCCAGCAGTTCGAAATGGTGGATATGCTGATCGATCTGTGCCGCTGCGGGCTCCGCGATGATCAGGTTCAGATAGGCACCGTACTGGAGCCAAAGCGCCTCCACAATTGGCAACAGCACTTCTGAACCCCCGATGCGGTAAAGCGAGGCGTGAAACCTGTGATTTGTCACCAGATCCGGCGTCGCCCCCGGCTTGTCCGGCACGCTATCCAGGATCGATCCCAGAGCCGTCAGGTCCTCTGGTTTCATCCGGTCCATCGACTGGTCCAGCGCCAGGGCCTCCATTGCCAGCCGCGCTGCCAGTAGGTCTCTGGCGCGTCGCTCGTTAAAGGGCGGCACCATCAGCTTGCGCGAGGGCATGTCAACCAGAGCACCCTCGGCCACCAAGCGCCGCACCGCTTCCCGGACCGGTGTCATCGACACGCCCAGTTTCTGGGCAAGGTCGCGCAAAGTCAGCACATCTCCGGGGGCAAAGGCGCCACGGGTGAAGGCATCGCGCAACGCAAAATAAGCATTCTCTCGCAGGTTTGTTTGGTCAAGTGGCGCAATGTCGGGGGCAGCCATGGGACGCTTGACTCCTCCAGATGATATCTGTGACTAAATATCACAAATCACACTTCCCTAACGGAAAGCAAGGCGGCATGTCCAACGAGAAGACGGCAGGGTTCTGGCTCTACGATCTCAGGGTCGAGACCGTACTGGACGGTCGCACGCCAGTTTGCCGTCATGTCGAGGGCGAGAGTTTTCGTGTGGAGGGTGAGACTTTGGTCTTCGACGGGCCGCAAAAGATCTCGATGTATGCTCTTGCAGCCCTGCTGCCGCTTCTTCCGGTCAAACAACGTATGACAGACGAAAATGACTGGATCAGCACCGATTCAGAGGTGGCCTGCCCAGATCCGCATTGCGGCGGGCGGTTCCGGATCCACCGTGAGGGGAAGCGCTGGTTTTCCCACGCCGAGACAACAGGGCTGCCCGATCAGCGCGGCACACCCTATTGGCAAGGGGGCCGATCATGACTGTCGAGACTGCCGAATTGCGCCCGGGGCATAGAATTTCCCGCGTGATCAAAGGCGGCTGGCAACTGGCCGGGGATCACGGCGAGGTTCGCCCGGATAAGGCCATCGCCGATATGGAGGCTTTCCTCGACGCGGGGATCACCACTTTTGACTGTGCGGACATCTATACCGGTGTCGAAGAGATGATCGGCCAGTTCATCAGCGACATCCGAAACCGGCGCGGCGAAGATGTCGTGAAACGCGTCATGGTGCAAACAAAGCTGGTGCCTGATCTGGGCCGGCTCGCTGATATCCGACCTGCCGAAGTGGAAGCGATTGTAGATCGTTCGCTGCAGCGCTTGCAGATCGACCAGATCCCACTGCTACAGTTCTTTTGGTGGGACACTTCCGTTGGAAACGCGGTGGACGTACTCGGAATCCTCATGGACTGCCAACAGAAGGGTAAGATTGCCCATCTGGGGACCACCAACTGGAATAGCCCCACGATGGACCTGTTCTGTGACGCGGGCTTCGACATTGCATCGGCTCAGGTCCAATATTCGGTTCTGGACCGCAGGCCAGCGGGCGCCTTTAGTGCATGGGGCGCGCGCCGCGACGTTCAGATCTTGGCCTACGGGACCCTGGCCGGTGGGTTTTTGACTGATGCCTGGCTTGGTCAACCAGACCCGGGATTTTCGTTCACGAACCGAAGCTTGGTGAAGTATCGGCTGATCATTGATGAATTCGGTCCATGGAAGCTGTTTCAGACTCTGCTGCAGACACTGCAGGCCATTGGCGACAAATACGGCGTAGCCTTGTCCACAATCGCCACGCGCTGGGTACTGGATCAGCCCCAAGTCGCCGCTGCCATCGTCGGGGCGCGATATGCCCGCCACCTGCCCAAAACGCTTGAAGTGTTCGACGTGGCTCTGGATGCCGAAGACCGCGCCCGGATTGATGGGGTATTGGCCCAATCGTCTGGACCGAGCGGGCCGGTTTATGGGTTGGAAGGCGACCGGACCAGCCGCCACGGCAAGATCATGAAATACAACCTGAACACCAATCCCGCCGATAAGGTGCACGGAGCATGACCGACGCGGCCCTGTCTTTGCATGGCTTAACCCGGGATTTTGGCCCGTTCCGCGCGGTGGATGGCGTGACGCTGCAGATTAGGCGGGGCAGCCTTACCGGGCTGATCGGACCGAATGGTGCGGGCAAGACCACCCTTTTCAATATGATCGCTGGCAGCCTGAAACCATCTGCTGGGGCAGTCAGCCTTAACGGCCAGACCATTACGGGGCAGCCGCCAGAGGCGCTCTTTGCGAAGGGGCTTGCGCGGACCTTCCAAATCCCTCGCCCGTTCCGGCGGATGAGCGTGCTCGAAAACCTGATGCTCGCGCCACCGGCGCAGGTGGGTGAACGGGTATCCGGCGCCTTGTTTCGCCGCCGGAAGTTCGCAGCACAAGAGCGTGTGCTGCGTGAAAAGGCGCGGGGCATACTGGATTTTGTGACGCTGTCACATCTGGCCGATCATCCGGCGGGGCAAATCTCGGGCGGCCAAATGAAGCTTTTGGAGCTTGGGCGCACACTTATGGGTGATCCATCGGTTATCCTTTTGGACGAACCCGCCGCGGGGGTGAATCCGTCCCTTACAAATATCCTGATCGACCGGATCGAACAGTTGAACCGCGATGGCGTGACGTTCGTGGTGATCGAGCACGATATGGATTTCGTGATGCGGCACTGCGATCCTGTGATTGCGCTGGCCGAAGGCAAGGTGATCTTTGAAGGGACCGCCGCACAAGCCCGCACCGACCCGGAACTGCTGGACGCCTATCTTGGGGCACCGGTTTGACACCGCTGCGCGTCACTGCGGTAGAGGCGGGCTATGTCCGGGATTTACCGATCCTGCACAACGTGGATCTGGTCGCCGAACCGGCCAAAGTGACGGTCATCATCGGGCCGAATGGCGCAGGCAAATCCACCCTGATCAAAGCAATCGCCGGTCTGGTGCCTATCAGCGCCGGGCAGGTGAAGCTGGGGGATCAGGATATTACCGGAATTCGGCCAGACCTGATGGCCGCCAACGGGCTGGCCTATGTGCCACAGACAGACAACATCTTTCGCCACCTCACAATTGGCGAAAATCTTGGGCTCGTCCTGCGAAAGTCCACGGATGCTATCGCGCGGCGGGAAGAGTTGTTGGATCTCTTTCCCGACCTGCGGGCGAAAACCAGGGAACGGGCGGCAGCGCTGTCTGGCGGCCAGCGCCAGATGCTTGCGGTTGCCATGGCTTTGGCGAACCGGCCCGAAGTGGTGCTGCTTGACGAACCCTCTGCCGGACTGTCTCCGAAGATCGCGACCGAAGTGCTGGATCTGGTGCGCAGTCTGACTGGGCAGGGTGTAACCGTTGTCCTGGTAGAGCAAAACGTCAAGCAAGCCCTGCGCGTTGCTGACCACTGCTACATTTTGGCCGAGGGGCGCAACCAGATCGACGGACCAGCCGCAGAGATTGCCGCCGACCCCGTGGTGGGCGAGATCTATCTGGGCGGCAAGCGGACGGTGCCGGCATGATCCAGGCGATCCTTGATGGCATTCTCACCGGATCAATCATCTCGCTGGGTGCGATCGGCTTGACCCTGATCATGCACATCCTGCGCTTCGCCAATTTCGCCTATGCCGAACTGCTGGCA
Source organism: Pseudomonadota bacterium (assembly GCA_038526275.1). GTDB lineage: Bacteria > Pseudomonadota > Alphaproteobacteria > Rhodobacterales > Rhodobacteraceae > 188UL27-1. Next base: position 5,363 of record JBCBGY010000087.1, read on the forward strand.
ATCGGGGCCTATGTCTCGCTGGTGTTCGACCGCCTGTTTCCGGCCCTGGTGCCAGCACTTGATGCCGCCTTTGAACCGCTGACACTGACAGGCTCACTGGTGCTTGGGATGCTGATCGCCATGGTTCTGACCGGACTTTCGGCGGTGGCCATTGATTGGCTTGTTTTCAAGCGGATACGTCAGAAAGCTGATCCCCTATCGATGGTATTTGCCAGTTTCGGCGTGGCCTTGATTGTTCGCAACGTGATCGTTCTTATTTTCGGCCATCACGCGCAACTTTACTCTCAGGAAATCGCCCGGGCCCGCATCCTCAGCTTCGATCCACTGATCCTGATCAAACCGGATCAGGTCTTTGTTCTTTTGCTGGCGCTGGCGCTGATGCTGGCGCTGCATCTGGTGCTGACCCGGACAACGTTTGGCTATTCACTGCGCGCAGTGGCAGAGAACCCGACGCTGGCACAGGTTGCGGGGGTGCGCCTGTCGACCATGGTTGTTGCGGTCTGGATCATTGCGGGCGGGCTATCCGCCGCGGCAGGCACGTTCTATGCGCTGACCAATCAGCTTAATCCCATGCTTGGCCACATTTTCCTGCTGCCGGTCTTTGCGGCAACGATTGTTGGGGGCATTGGAAGCGTCTATGGCGCTGTTTTGGGCGGGTTTATCGTGGGCATCGCCTCTGGCCTCGCGTTGATGGTGTTGCCACCGGGCTATGGGCCAGCAATGCCGTTTCTGATCATTCTCGCCGTCCTGTTGATCCGGCCTCAGGGCTTGTTCGGGCAAGAGCCGTCATGATCGGCGTTCTGTCTTATCTGGTCTTCTTTGCGACCATGGCCGGGATCATGGCCATCACGACGCTCGGGCTAAACATTCACTGGGGCTATACCGGGCTCTTCAATGGTGGCGTCGTCGCCTTTTTCGGCATGGGAGCCTATGGCACCATGATCCTGGGCAGTCGCCCGGAGGTGGGTCAGTTCGGTGGATTTGAGCTGCCATATCTGGTGGCCCTCGTCGGGGGGATCTTGGCAGCCGCTTTGCTTGCATGGATTGTCGGTCTGCTGACGCTTCGGTTACGGCACGACTACCTTGCGATTTCGACCTTTGGCATCGCGGTTGCGCTAGAGGCAGTCGCTCGAAACGCCCAATGGCTGACGGGGGGCGCGCGAGGGATGCGAGGGTTTCCCAGACCGCTCGAACATCTGATCGACAGCAACTTTCTCTATGGCATTGTCTTTCTTCTCATCGTGCTGGCCGCCTTGGCGCTGATTTGGGTGGGCATCGAAAGGCTGGTGCACGCTCCGTTCGGTCGGGCCCTAAGGGCCATTCGCGAGGACGAGGTCGCCGCGCGAGCACTGGGCAAGAACCCGTCCAACCTGCGCCTCTGGTCTCTGGTCATCGGCGCGGCGATCATGGGAACCGGTGGCGGGCTTTATGTTTCCTACACTGCCTTTGTCAGCCCGCAAGATCTGCTGCCCATTCTGACGTTCCAGATCTGGGCCATGCTGATCGTGGGCGGAGCAGGCAACAACCTCGGAGCCGTGCTGGGGGCAGTCCTGATCTGGGGCGTCTGGACGCTGAGCGGTTTCGCCCTCACACGGTTGGCACCCGCATCGCTTCAGATTGATGCGGGGTCGATCCAGTACATTCTTATCGGGGGATTGATCGTTTCGATGCTGATTTGGCGTCCGCAAGGGCTGTTGCCCGAACGGATTGCGACGACGACGGCCGGCAAAGCCGGACCAACAATTAAACAGGGAGCGAACTTACGATGAAACATGGAATTCTCAGCCTCGCAGGTGCTTCACTGCTGGCCATTGGCCTGCAAGGCGGCGCGGCGGCAGCACAAGACTGCACCGTGAATGTCGGCACACTTTATCCAACATCGGTCGATTGGGGCCGCCCGATTGCGGAGACCGCGCTTTGGGTTGGCGAGATGATCAACGAAGCAGGCGGGATTGATGGCTGCGCCGTCAACATGATCTTGCGCGATGATCAAAGCGACGCCCGGGTCGGAGTGGATGCCGCACGCGCGTTGGTCGATATCGATCAGGTGCAGCTTTTGATCGGGACCGTGTCGTCGGGCATCACTATTCCGATCCTGACCTCTGTCACGGCCCCATCTGGTGTCATGCAGATGTCCTGCTGTTCGTCTTCTTCGCGACTGACGGATATTGCAGCGTCCGGCGAGTCGCGCGGATTGTGGTTCCGCACCTTTGCAACGGCAGATGTGCAGGCGGCTGTGGCGGCGATGCTGGCGCGCGACGCCGGGATCGACTCCATCACGGTGGTCTACAAGAATGACGATTGGGGTCAGGATATCGGTGCCTTGTCCGCGGCCGCATTTGAAGGGGTCGGGATCAACGTTATAGATCAGATCGCGATCAATGACGCCCAGCCCAGCTACCGCGCCGAAGCAACGCAGGCGCTGCAGGGGCAGCCCGGTGCGCTGTATCTTGCGCTTTATCCGACAGAGGGCATTTCGTTCGTGCGGGAATGGATCGGCCTGGGTGGGACAAACACGATGGTCGCCGCGAACTCGCTGAAATCTGATGATTTCCGCACATCTGTCGGTCTGGATAATCTCGGCGCCTTTGTCGGCACCGATACGTCCAGCCCCCGGGTGCAAAGCGCCACGGACTTTATCGATGCCTACACGGCCCATTTCGGATCCGCCCCCAGCGGGCCGGGTCTGGCCAACAGCTTCGATGCAGCGGCAATCGCGTTGCTGGCCTATCATGCGGCTGGTCGTGATGCGTCTGGCGAAGCGATCGCGGCGGAGGTACCCCGGATTACCGATCCGGATGGTGAAGCCGTTCCGGCAACGGTCGAGGGCTTCACCCGTGCCATGGAAATTCTCTCTGGCGGCGGCTCGGTCTCGTATCAGGGAGCAACGGGCGCAGTTACCTTCGACGCAAACGGCGATGTCTCGGCACCGGCTGTGTCCTGGGGCTTTGACGCCCAAGGCATTACCGAAAAGAGCTACATTTCGCTCGAAGAGGTTTCTGCTTTCATGGCCTCGATCAACTAGAGCGTCTGACGAAATACCTGAAACTCAGATGATTTCAGGCCAGATTTTCGCATGAGGCTCTAATGAACTCGGCCGGGAAAGTGTGGGCCGAGATATTCCAAGTTCGGCGGTTCAAGGCTTTTGCGGAAGCTTATCTGCGATGTCGTAATAGTCGCCCTTTTCGGAGACATAGATGTGCATCGACAGGCTGGTGCCTGTCGGGCCGTCAAATGCGCCCATGGCGATAGCCGTCCAGTCATGATGAACAGGGTCCCAGAACAGCGTTGACCCGCAGATGCTGCAAAATCCCCGCCGTACCTTTTCCGACGATTGGTACCAACGCACATGCTCCTCACCGGTTACATTCACGGCAGAGCGGGGCAGATCAACGCTGGCCTCGTAATGTCCGGTTTGCTTCCGACAAGCGGTGCAGTGGCAGGCATTCGGCTGGGGCAGGGGTATACTTACGGCGATTTGCACGGCGCCGCATAGGCAAGATCCCTTATGCATGGTCCATCACCAGATTGCGGGCCCGTCGCCGGGCGCTGAGCCCCTGAATCAGGGCTTTGGCGTCGGCTGGCGGTTTTTGTTCCACCCGTCGGTAGTCCGTTCCGTCGCGTTTTCGAGTGAGCAGTCCACAGGACACCATTGCCCGCCTGAGGGTCGCAGTGTCTTCGAAGCAATGCTCACCCATCAGTCGCGCATTGACAGACCGCTCGGTCAAAGACTCGTTCGCGGGGACCGTCGCCCAAAGCCCCCAAAGCGCCAGGTTTTGGACCGAACGTTTCGAGGGCCACCGGCGCAGCCGTCCTGCCTCATCAAACTGGTGCAGCGTCCGTTCGACCAGGCGGGCGTCGATTGCCGGTGCCTCTACCGTTCTGTCCAAGCGTTTTTCCGCGGCGGTGACAGAACGCATATGCTGCACATTTTGGAAACCCGCCGAACGCGCGATCATGTTCATTAAAGTCAGATGGGACGGGCTCGCGTCGCCCAATTGGCGCGAAAGGGATCGGGCAAACAGGGTCAGATCGTCCGCACGCAGGGGAATAGGTGATTTCGTCATGTTGCATCCAAGCCGGGCGCTGCTGGTTCGTCGGTCACTGGCTTAACGAAACGACGCCCTACTTAATGCGAATTCGGGTCCATCTCAGTTGGCAGGTTTAGCACTCCGACCGGAGCAGTGACGCCTTGGTGTCTGCCGACCACGCGACCGGGATACCCAATGGAGTCAGTTTCCGCAACCGTCACGGAACCTCAATGGTAAATGCGCTAGCTGTCGACTGGCGGAAACCAGGTCAGGGAAGAATGGTGCAGCGAAATCAGGACCTGTCCATTCAGCTTGTGATAGGCAAAGGTATAGTCGGCCCGGGTGGCATTGCCGTCACCATCGACAAACGTGTAATGCCCCATATCTTTGTAACCCAGACCGCCCGCTTTCAGGATTGGTCCCACCGCGCTTTGGAATTCGACCTTTTTCCAGCCGCGCTTCAGAAAGCCGTTATCACTTGGATAATTGGAGTCCCCGCCGACGAAGTATGCTCGCGCCCCTGCACGGTCGAGCCGGATCACATCTGCCAAGGTCGGCTTGAACAGTAAGGGCTCGTCCGGATCACCGAAATCATAGAGTTCGAGCAGACCGTCCACATCTTGTTCCGTTACACATTTGGCCCAGGCGCGCTGTGCAGCGACGACTTCGGCTTTGGTCATGGCTTCAAATTTGCGTTCGGACACAGTACCGCCTCGTTTCCCTGACGTGTCGGCTGCCTATGCGAAGATCTTGGGTTAAACAAGATTGATCCTGTCCATTGGTCGGTTGTTCGCCAAATCGGATCAAAATGAGCTGTGAATGCCCAATCATGAACTGGGGCAGCATGAGATGCCGGCTTTTGCTTGCCCCCAGTCCATAGATTTAGAATTGGAGGCTATGCCGCCTTGGAGAACGGGAGTGCCATCATCATCCCCGCCATTTCGTCCAGGTCTAATTCGGCGATTGTGCAAGCGGCGTTTTGCGACATACCGAAATTCGCGTCGCTCTTCATCGCCGTGGCCAGGGCGGACGCAGACACATGGTTGCATTCTTCGGGGAGTTGCGGCGGGATCTCGCATGACCGCATCAGATTTGCGAAGGCGTGTGGCAAGGCATCGGCTCTGGCTGGGCCGCCAAGGGCTTGAGCGGCCAACGCGTAATTCGCAGATCCTTCGGGCCGTTCGACCAACCATGGCAGCGCGATTTCCAATGCCAAACCCGTCGCCAGACCATGATGGATGCGAGACAATGAGCCGAGCGCGTGGCTGATATTGTGACCCATATGGGTATTGCAGTTGTGCAAGGCGAGCCCCGCCAAGGTGCTGCCCCACAAGACCCGGCTGCGTACTTGCACGTCATCCCCTTGGGCCACCGCGCGCGGCAAGGCTTCGGCCAAGATCTTCAGGGCCTCGATGCCGTAATGTATTCCGCCAGCGTTTGTTGACCGTGCAGTGGAAGCTTCCAGCGCATGCGCAACGGCATCAATCCCCGTCCAGGCCGTAAGATGTGGTGGCAAACTCAAGGTCAGTTCGGGATCCAGAATTGCATGGGCAAACATCAATTCTTCGCCCCAATACCAGTTTTTGGCACCCCTCGCGTCCGACACGATCGACGTGCGTGTGACTTCCGATCCTGTCCCTGCGGTGGTTGGTATGGCAATGGCCGGCAATCCATTCGTCGGCAGCGGCGTGGCGCTCAATGCAAAGGTCGAGGCAGGTTGATCGGCGCGCGCTATCGCGGCCACCAGCTTTGCCGCATCCATTGCGGCACCGCCGCCGATGCCGACAATTGCTTCTGCGCCGACAGTGCCAGCCTGGGTCGCGAGCTTATCGATCAAGGCTTCTTTCGGCTCACCGGCAATGTCTGCGGCGATCTCGCAGACGATCCCAGCCGCCTGGAAGCGATCAGCCACCCGATCCAGGACGCCGAGCTGAGACAAAATCGCATCCGCAACGACCAATACCGGCCCATCGGCGAGCGCGCGTACCACATGCGGTAGTTCAGACAGTCGACCGGCACCGAAACTGAGTGGGGGCACGCGGCCAAGGTTAAAATTTTGCATGTCGTCTCGCCCTGTGAGGAAGGTCGCCCGCAGCTGCAAACGCGTGCGACCCATGATTTCGGCGACGGTCTGATGATCTTTGCCGGGCAGTTCAAGCCGATTTGCGGCAGCACGTGTCGGATCTATTCACCCGAGCGGAAACCGGCGGAAAGTAATGGCCAAAGCGCCTGTCTGGCGAGCAACAAGGCGTAGTCACTTGCAGATGGGTAATTCCAAAGGAGGCTGTTTCGGCAAGGAATCGCGCCACGCATTTATTACGGGCTGAAGTGTCCGTTTAGGCCAAAATTTAGGAGCCCCTATGGCCCTGAGACAGGCCGCATTCCAATAGGGTCCACGCGACAAGGATTGCCCCGCTTTGACTGCTGCTGCGACCGCATTGATATCTTTCGATTCCGGATAGATGTAGAGCGTGGTCGGGTTGCCCTCGACCTGAGCGAGAATATCGGCGGACTCCGAAGGCGACCAGGTCGTACAGCCGTTGCTGCGCCCGCCTGTGTAGTTCACCAATCGCCCGAACGGGACATAGCCATCCTTGTCTGCGTGGCGGCTGCCCGGGCTCTTGACCCGGCATTGCCATCTTAGAAAGACGGCCTGGTGCCCGCCGATCTCCCGTTCCCTTGCGTTGCTTGTTTCGCCTTCTCCGTCAAACAGCAGAAAGGTTCGGTAGAATGGAACCGTCTTGCCCCCCTGGCGGTAGTACCCCTTGAAAGATGTCCTGGTTTCGGCCGTCAGATAGGATCCGCCCATTGTAAGCTTCGATCCTTCGGCATTGCTGAAATGTTTGGCGCATTGCCGCCCGTTCGCGAAATTCGCGCGTTGCAATGTCCGGCCGTTGCCATGGCCGGAGGATACGGCCCGGAATGTCTTTGCGGCCTCGCAGATCACATAAAACCTACGGGCTGGTTGACCGTTGCTGCGGCTGCCCGGGCGGGTTGCGTCCATGGCCAGGTAGCACGGGTTCCTCACCGCGCCTTGGCGAACTTCTTTCCGGTAAAGCGCGCGCGCGCGATCCAGAACCACAGGGGCAATTTGTCCGTCGCCGGTTCCGACATGGGCTTTCAGCCAGCCCGGAATGTCAGAGCTTAGGGCATGCGCCAGCGTTGGTACCAGTGACATGGCGGCCAGCAGGCCGGCGACTCGAAGAGCGGTTGAAAGCATCATTCGACACATCCTTCACAACAACGGTTCTGAGCAGACAGGGCCTCCGCTCACTGTTGCGCAAACCGCTAGGCCGGGCAATGGCGGATGGAAACCTATCGATCAGGTGTTGCCGATTACTCAGACAGGTCGATGCTTGCCTTTGCCAGATTTTTGGCTATCTCCTGCTCGCCCATAAGTTTGCCGGTTCCGCCATCCAGCACATAGCTGCCCCAACTTCCGCCGAACCATAGACTTACCGCATCCCCCCGCATCCGCAAAATACAGCTTTTGCTGCGGGAGTAGGTCCAACAGGCATTTTCCGCGTCATAGCCATTCAGCTTGAATGTGACCGATCCATGCCCTTCGGCATTTACGACCCCGCCTGCGTCTCGCACTCCCCTGTAATAGTAAACACTTGGCTCTTCCGAGACCGGGACAAACACAGCCCGCAAGATTGGTTCTGCGTCGAATATAGCCTTCAGGGCGGTCGCCCGTACGGCGCGATCCGTGCTGGATAAACCATGCCGCACAGCCAGCCGTTTCTGGGCTGCATCCCCGCGAGTGATCAGTATCTCCAGCACGGCCAGCGCGCGATCCGGGTCAGGGTCGTTCAAGCGTTCCCGAACGGCGGTCATGGCCGCATCGGTTTCATCGGCGGCTGCGTCCAATTCTTCCAGGCTGACCTGTGCAATTGTCGGCAGGGCCAGAAGGGACAACAAAAGTGCTAGGCGTAACATCATCTCAATTCTACCGTCGCTGGATAAACCGTTTTCGTACTCACGTTCACAATTTCTCCCTGAAGATTTCCATCCGCATTCAGAATAAATCCGCCAGATGCTTTGCCGGAATAGACCATGTCGACCTTCAAACCGGAAACGGACAAATGATAGGCCACTTCGCAATTGGCGGTTCTATAAAGGTTCAGACATTGTGTTTCGGGAAAGCGTCCCGTTATACCCCAGGTGCTGGTCGCGCCGATCCATTTATCCAATGCGGTGCGGGCGTCATCATCCAAACCTTCGGTATCGATGTTCACAGTTATCGAGTCTTTTTCGACAAGCGTTTCCCACAGAGCCCGGGCACGCAGGCGCTCGTCTGTTGCCACCATGGCCGCAGAGATCGCCGTTTCCCTTAAGGATTTATGGCCGGTTTCCAGCATGACATCGAACGCCGCGAGCGCGCGAACAGGATCCGTCCCTTGCAGGATCTCGATCAGTTGACTGTACTGTCCGGCCCGCGCATCAATTTCGGACAGCAAGGCATTCACATCAACATCCTGGGCAGCCGCGGATACCGGCAAAATGGCGGAGCATAAAAGCAGGGCCCGGATCATTTCGTCAAATCCGCCACAGCATCGACCCGGTAGCCGGAGATATTGGGGCGTCCCACCAGCCAACCTTCGGGATTGAGGACAAATTGTGCCCAGGTCCCGGTAAAGGTCAGGCTGAGTTCGCCAGAATTAAGCCGAGCAAAACAGGATCCGTTCATCTGCAACGTCCAACATCCTTTCTCTTCCGAATAATCGCCGACCTGAATTGGCACGCGGCTCACAGTTCCACTTTCAAAGTCGCCGGAAAAACGCTTCAGAGTGTTCTTGTAGTTGTTATTGACCGTATCGTTTTCGGTGGTCCACCGGAACAAAAGCAATGGCTTGGCATCCAGGATACCGCGCACCGCCTCCAAGCGCATCGCGGGATCGGTTGCTTCGAACCCGTGTGCGATGGCCAATCGCCGCTGCGCATCATCACCTTGGGCGATCAGAAGACGCATGGCTGCAAGGGCTTTGGCGGGATTGGGGTCCTGCAAACGGACCCGGAAAGCCTCCATCGCGTCCCCGGCCGTTGCCATTGCCGAGTCGAGCTGATCAAGGGTGACTTGGGCGATACCGGGTACCGGTACAATAAATGCGAATGCCGAAAGAATTGCCGCGAATTTCAGCCTCATAAACACACCTCAATAAAATCTCGCCACGCCTCCATTGCTACCGATCCCTGCCGTGTTGGCAAGGCTTCACCGACCGATTGATTGTTCAATTTGATGTGGCTCGGGTGTTCAATTTTGGCCAGGCCTGGTACGGTTCGATCATGGCCCTGGTCATCAATGACCAGATCCGTGAAATAGTGGCATCTCCTGCGCTGATGATGAATGAAAACTTCTGGAATTGTTTGCGGTGCACGTGCTGCGAGAAGACTTTATGCGCGCATTAACTTTGTATCTGGCCATTCTCATTACGTTCGCAGCTCTCCCTGCACCGGCGCAGGTTCTGCAAGATTTGAAAGATCGTGCGCGTTGGAAATCCTTCGGGGTGGACGACTGGGTCGATTACAACCCGCTTGAAAGGGCGCTGCCGTCGAGGCCACCCGTAAAAGCCGGTGAGTGGCAAATCTCTCGATCTGGCTCCGCCATCGTACAATTGAAGTCGCTGATCGCTTTGGCGGAAGCTGGAGCGAGACAGTATGATGCGGTCCATGGCGCCGCGAACGTTAAGCCGCCCAAAAGACCGACTCGCATGACCTTGGGTGAAATCCGGAACTGGGTTCGCGCAACGCCCGGTCAACCACATGCAATTGGGCGGTATCAATTCATCCCGTCCACCCTGCGCCGCCTAGTCCGCCGTGCGGGCTTGCCAGAAGAGACTGTTTTTTCGCCCGAAGTGCAGGACCGTTTGGCCGACTTGCTGCTGATCGATGCCGGGATCAACAAATTCTTGAGCGGCAAACTCTCTCTCAGCCAGTTCATGGACAACTTGGCCTTGATCTGGGCGGGGCTGCCAGTTCAGTCCGGCAAGTCGGCGTATCACAATTATGCCGGGAATCGCGCAACCATCACGCGCGCTTTGTTTGAAAAAGAGATGAAACGGATCTTCCATTAATACCACCGCGAGAGTAGATCCTTTCCGTCGTAAGAATCGGCTAACCGAGGCACTTGGATTCGGGGTCTCGATTCGGATTGCGCTAGACTTGTGAGCGCGGTGCCAGGCTGGCTTCGCACCAGGCCGGTCATTGGCATGAATGGCTACCGAAATGATCCTCTCCGAGACGGATTTAGTCGCTGAATGTACCGTTTCCTGCGGGTCCTTTGTCGTTGAGAAGCAACCTTGGTTGAATTAACCTTCCCAAGGTCTAAGGGGTGGCGGGTTATGAACAATCGTATCGTGGTCGTAATGATTGTCGCCCTGCTTATGTTTGGGTGTACTGAAACCACCGAATTTGGTGCGGGACTGCGATCAGGCGATGGACAAACGACGCGACTAGGGCGGCAAGTCGATGATCCGCTCGGATCTGATGGGCAAGGCCGACAAAGCGTTATCGCCCCGGGAACCGACCAGTTTTTGAACGAACGCGGCCAAGGGCCGCTGGTCAGCACCAATGGTCAGAAAGTAGCTCTGAACCTTATCAATGTGCCCGTGGAAGAGGCGGCCAATGCGGTGCTCGGAGAGGCGCTTGGCCTGAACTATGTGGTTGATCCGGGCGTCAGCGGGGTGGTCACCTTGCAGACCTCGCGTTCGGTGGGCGCACCGGAATTGCTGGAAGTGTTCCAAGCCGCGCTGGAACTTACGGGAGCGACGCTCAAGCGAAATGGCCAAACCTACACGATTGTGCCCGAGGATGGGGCGGTCGCGCGTGTTGTATTGCCCGGGGAAACAGCTTTTGGCCCAAGGATTGTTGCCGTACCCCTTGCCTATGTAAGTCCGTCCGAGATGACGCGGCTTCTGACTCCGATCGTGGGCAATGATGTCGGGATCCAGTCCGTCCCCCGTCGTTCGGTCCTATTGCTGTCGGGCTCCCGCGAAGAGGTCAATGCCGCGCTTGAAGTGGTTAATCTGTTCGATGTCGATGTGCTGAAGGGTCGGTCGGTCGCGATCTTCACCCTACGGGCTGCAGATCCCGATGCGATTGCTGCCGAGCTCGAACAGATCTTCGAAAGCTACCCGGGCGGTGCGCTGGAAAATGTGGTCAGTTTCGTTCCAAATCAGCGCCTTGGCGCCGTCCTGGCGATCGCCACCCGCCAGTCCTACATCGATGATGCGCGAACCTGGGTTAATCGGCTCGATTCCACGGCCAGTGAAAATCGCCGCCGCCCAGTGGTTTACTCTGTCGAGAACCGTTCCGCGGCGGACCTTGCGCCCATTATGGCCAATCTCGCCGGCACAACGTCTGATGGTGACGTCCAGGACGGCAGTTTCCGAATTCTGGCAGACGATGCCCGCAATGCCGTGGTCGTCTGGGGGAACGAGCAGGAACAGCAGGATATGTCGCGGCTGCTGACCACGCTCGACACGACGCCTGTGCAGGTTTTGCTGGAAGCCACGATCGCAGAAGTCACTTTGTCAGACGATCTGGAATTTGGCCTGCAATGGTTCTTCCAGAATGGAGATTTTTCGTCCCGATTGGCCAATGTCTCTGGCGGGGCCATCAACACGGCGCAGGCTGGCCTGTCGTTGATCTTTGATACAACGAACAGGGTGGCCGTGCTGAACGCCCTGAACACCGTGACCAATGTTGATATCGTCTCGTCGCCGTCGCTGATGGTGTTGGACAATGGTGTGGCCACCTTGCAGATCGGTGATGAAGTTCCCGTGGCGACCCAGACGGTGACAGATGTCAACGACACCTCGAC
>JBCBGY010000088.1:0-16871 GCA_038526275.1 Pseudomonadota bacterium
AAGATGATCACATTCGCGTTGCCGAGGCTCTTGGGTTGTTCATCGGGGTGCCGGGTCTTGCGTTCGAACCGCGCAAGCTGGCGTTCGAACCGCTCGTAAAGCGGATGGGCCAATCGATTGAGCGGCGCTGCCATGACGAAAGACACCGATACAGCAATCGCCAGCGGAACCAGAAAGGCCTCGGCCTGCGGTATGCCCGCCGCAACGATGAGGCCGAATTCACTATAGGCGGTGAGAGACAAAGCCGTCAGAAACGAGGTTCGCGCGCGTAGCTTGAAGGCGACAAGCAGGAAAAAGAACATGATGCCCTTCAAGGGCAGCAACACGCCAAGCACCAGGGCAAACCAGATCGAGCTCCAATCAGGCAAGCCTGACATGCCAATGGACAGGAAAAAACCGACCAAGAAGATTTCTTTCAAAGACCAAAGCGACGTTGACAATTCGCTGGCCTTGGTATGGCCCGAAAGCAGAAGCCCCATGACCAGGGCTCCGATTTCGCCCTTCAGCCCGATCAACTCGAAACCTACGCCTCCGATCACAAGGCTTAGAAGCATGCCGCAGAGCACTAAAACCTCGTCATGGCCTGCCAGATCGAGGATTTTGTAGAGAAGCGGGCGCAACAGAGGCGTTGCAAAGATCAAAAGCGCCCAAGGCCCAGGCAGCTTGCCGGAAAAGATTGCAAGGACAACGAGGGCAATAATGTCCTGAATGATCAGAATACCGATCGCGGCCCGGCCATGGAAATTGCCCATCTCGCGCTTTGATTCAAGTATCTTGGCCGCCAGGACAGTCGATGAGAAACCGAGCGCGATGGCAAGGATCAAGGCCGCCATCCAGGTTTCCGTGAAAAAGACCCGCATGAAAGGGGCAAAAACCACGATGGACGCAAAGAAATGCAGCAGTGAACCACCGACCACATGCAGTTCGCCAATCTGTTTGAGTTTCAGCTTAAGGCCGACGGAAAACAGCAATAGCAAGACACCGAGATTGGCGAGATAATCCAGGATCGGGCCGGTTTCAGTTGGAAGCCCGAAGCTGGGACCGATGGCATTGATGGCGAACCCTGCCAGCAAGAAACCAACGAGAGGTGGAAGAGCAATTTGCCGCGCCAAAAGCCCCAGGACAAAAGCGGTCGAAACCGCGAAGACTTCGAAAGCCATCAAATACCTCCCATTGCCGAAACGACGAAGGCCGCCATCGCTTGGCATTCAGTCTTCCGGTAACCGAGACAGATTGCTAGCGAATACAGAACAGGGGCGGTCGGCCAAACAAAAACCGCCGACGATGGGAGCAATGGCCAGTTGACGAGCCATGACCAGTGCGAATGCCAAAATTGTGGCGGCGAGTGATTTAGAACGAGGCTATGCCCCTTTGCCTCCCCGAGAAGTCAGGCTATGCCCCGCGGCAGTTCGGTTCTTTTAGGCCAGTTCATGTCACAATCGTCCGCCCCCAAGCCCGCCCGGGGTTTTTTCGTTAATATTGGTTCCCTGGTTTCGGCACGGGCTTTTTTGGCCCTGTCGCAGATTATCGTCCTTCCCATTGTGGCACGGCACCTAACCGTCGAAGAATTCGCGCTGATGGCCCTGGCGATGACCGTCGTCATCTTTACGCAGGTTCTGAGCGATGCCGGGTTGGGGCGATCGTTGATCCGGTCCATCGATTACGATCTGGAAGAATGGTCTACGGTCTTCTGGCTGCTTGTCGGGGTGGGCGTCGGACTTGCAGCCATTATCATTGCGGTGGCCCCACTTTGGGCGGCCTTTTTCGACCAGCCACAACTCGTTGGCGTTCTCGCAGCCCTTTCCATTGTGCCACTTTGCCAAGCCCTGTCGGCGGCTCCAAACGCCGAGATTGAGCGGCGAGAAAACTATACCGGCATCGCGCAAGTCCAGATGATCACCACCGTGATCAGCCTGGGGCTTGCCGTGGCGCTTGCTTTGGCGGGCGCCGGGGTTTGGGCCCTGGTGGCGCAACAAGTGGCGTTGGCGGTCGTCCGTCTCGCAGGAATCCTTTGGCTCACCGAGTTTCGCCCGCAGTTCACCTTCGTGAGAAGCCGCATTGGCAAACACTTGATCTTCGCGCGGGATGCTCTCGCAGTTTCGTTGATCGTGGCGCTCCGCGGTCAGGCGGCTGTGATCGCCATCGGCAAAGGTTTAGGCGAGCAGCCGCTCGGCATTTTTTCGATGAGCGAACGGTTCTCGCGCCTGCCGCAATACGGATTGGCCGGTCCAGCCTCGACGGTAGTTTATGTGCGGATGGCCAAAGCCCAGAAGGACCCGGAGCGGCTGGTTCAAATCTATCTGGCTTCGCTGCGATTGCTCGCTGCCATCCTCTTTCCAACTCTGGCCATGATTGCCGCAGGTGGGACTGCGATATTCACCGTCTTTCTGTCGGAGACTTGGGCCGAAGTTGCTCCCATTTTCGCGCTCTCCATCGCCGGTCTGGGGGTGGAAGCGGTCAGCCTTGTCTGTATCGCGAGCCTGTTTCGTGCAGTCGGACGAACAGAAATACAGGTGCGTTTGTCGGTTGAAGGCGCAATCTTAAGGGTGGGTCTCGTGGCCGCCGCCGCATTCATCAGCCTGCATGCTGTCGCAATCTCGCTGACCATCTGGGGGCTGCTCATCGTCCCGCGCGGCTGGATCTTGGCCCAGCGGGTGGTCCCCTTGGACATTCGCGACTGTCTCAAGGCCCTGGCGGTCCCCGCATTTGTTTCCCTGGCATTTGTCGTGCTGCACTTGGTTTTGGCTAGGGTGTTGGAGCTTGGAAACTGGGCGGAAAGCGGGCTCGCTGTTGTTCTGTCTCTCTTGGCCTTGGGCACAGTCGCCCTCGTTGACCTCAAAAACCTCAAAGCCAGCGTCCAATTCTTCCAATCCTAACGCCGGGTCGCAAAAAAAGTGCGAAGCAGCTCTTCGGCCTCAACCGCACCAATGCCGTCATAAACCTCCGGCTGGTGGTGGCTTTGCGGATGCTCAAACACCCGCGCGCCATGCGCAACGCCGCCGGACTTAGGATCGCTTGCTGCATAGTACAACCGATCCAAACGCGCAGCGGCAATGGCACCCGCGCACATGGGACAAGGCTCTAAAGTTACATAAAGATAATGATTTACCAGGCGCTCCTGCCGCAATGCATCACATGCCGACCGGATCACCAGCATTTCGGCATGGGCGGTCGGGTCCCGCAATTCTCGGCACCGGTTGCCCGCTCTTGCGATGACGCCACCGTTTGACGAAACGATGACCGCGCCCACTGGCACCTCGCCGCGATCTGCGGCGGCGCGCGCCTCCTCTAGCGCAAGGTCCATATAGCTGGTAAATCCGGTCATCTTATCCGACTATCGGCCTTAACAGAACGCGGCAAGCCCCTAATATGAATGATAAAACACCACCGGGAGACCGCATCGCCAAGGTTTTGGCCCGTGCCGGGCTTGCCTCTCGCCGCGAAGCCGAGCGCATGATTGCGGAAGGGCGTGTTGCCATCAATGGTGAACGCATAAGCACCCCCGCGCGCAACGTTACGGACAATGACACTATTTTGGTCGATGGAAAGCCCATTGGTGCGCCACCGCCGCCGCGCCTTTGGCTTTACCACAAGCCCACCGGGCTGATCACGACAGAGCGTGATGAAAAAGGTCGTCCGACCGTGTTTGATGCGCTGCCGGACGACCTTCCAAGGGTGGTTTCCGTTGGTCGGCTCGATCTGAACTCCGAAGGACTGCTGTTGCTGACCAATGATGGCGGCATCAAGCGGCGCTTGGAGTTGCCTGCCACCGGCTGGACCCGAAAATACCGTGTGCGCGTTAACGGAACGCCCGAAGACACCGCTTTCGAGCCATTGCGCAAGGGTATCACCGCCCAAGGCGAGCGCTTTCAATCCATGATCGTGACACTCGACCGACAACAAGGCGCAAATGCCTGGCTGACTGTCAGCCTGCGCGAAGGCAAAAACCGCGAGATCCGACGGGCTATGGAAGAGATCGGATTGGCTGTTAACCGGCTAATCCGCGTCAGCTACGGTCCCTTCCGCCTAGGTGACCTAAAGGCAGGCGAAGTGGAAGAGGTGAAAGGACGGGTCGTGCGGGACCAACTGGGCCTGGATAAGACCGGCCAACCAGCTCCGCAGAAGAAGAAACCTGTCCGTCGGCGGCGCGTAACTTAGCGTTAATACTGGTGACGTTGCTGCGCTTGCGCTATAGGCATTTGAGAGTTGGGGGATCTTTGCTATGTCCGCTGTTGGACTACAAAAACTTGCCTTTTTCGTGTTGTTGGTTCTGATCCTTTTTGTCAGCGCCAGTGGAGGCGCTTGACCATGGCGCAACGGTTCGGTGGCAAACATAGCCCTGGCGCACAGGGGGCGACCAAAGCAGGCTCATTCGCAGGCAAAACCCGCAGCAAAGTTGGCGGTCGGGTCAATATGCTGTTCATGGCGCCGCTGCCTTTGGTCATTACCGCGTTTCGAGCCGAACCTGTCGGGATGGCAGTGGATCTGGTTGCTCTGGCGGTCCTGCTTCTGGCCGCATGGCTGACCCGCGAAGGTCTGAAGGCTGAAGAGGCCTACCTGTCGCGCCGCGTCGCTCGTCGACCGGCCATTCCACGAAAGATTTTCGGATCGGTGTTAACCGGCCTCGGCCTGGCGCTTGCCGGGTTCAGCTTCGATGGCGGCATATTGAACCCCATCATTTACGGTGTTCTGGGCACGGCGTTACACGCTTTCTGTTTCGGAATTGATCCGATGTCGGACAAAGGCATGGAAGGGATCGATCCGTTTCAACAGGATCGCGTGGCCCGCGCCATTGACGAAGCCGAAGGTCAACTGACCGCCATGTCGGATGCGATGCGCCGCATCACCGACCGCCCTTTGACCGAACGGGTCCAGAAGTTTCAGGCCACTGTGCGCGACATGTTTCGTACCATCGAGGACGATCCGCGCGATCTGACGGCCGCCCGCAAATTCCTGAGCGTTTACTTGGTGGGGGCCAAGGACGCGACAGTGAAGTTTGTTGATCTTTACGAGCGGAACGGTGATGCAAAGGCCCGGTCGGACTATGAGGCGCTGCTGGATGATCTTGAGCAGAACTTCGCCGCCCGCACCGAGAAACTGTTGCTGGATGACCGCAGTGATCTGGACATTGAAATCGAAGTACTGCGCGAGCGCTTGCAGCGCGAAGGTATTCGCGCCGACTAGAGTTGTTAAGGGAGAGAGCCATGTCAGAATCCATCCGCCAACAGGCTGAGGCCGATTTGGCCCAGGTCAAGGAAGTGACCGAAATCCTTTTGCCGGAGCCCAAAGCCGCGGACGCGATCGTTCCGTTGGAAAGCGCCGACGCGCCCGTTGGTGCGGAAATCCGTAAGCGGATGGATGAAATCGACATGACCGACACGAACTCTATCGTGTCCTTCGGATCGGCGGCTCAGGCGGAATTGCAGCAGATCAGTCAGGCGATGCTGGCAGACGTGAAGAACAAGGATGTGGGCCCGGCAGGCGACAGCTTGCGCAGCATGGTTACCACCATTCGCGGCTTTTCCGTCAGTGAACTGGATGTGCGGCGGAAGCAAAGCTGGTGGGAACGGCTGACCGGCAAGGCAGCACCTTTCGCGAACTTTCTATCCAAGTTTGAAAATGTCCAAGGGCAGATCGATAAGATCACCGATACCCTTCTGAAGCATGAACATACGTTGCTGAAGGACATCAAATCGCTGGACCTTCTCTATGAGAAAACCTTGGGCTTTTACGACGAACTGGCACTGTACATCGCCGCCGGTGAAGAGAAGCTGAAGGAACTGGACGGCACGCTGATCCCGGCGAAAGACGCAGAGGTTGCGGCGGCCCCCGAAGAGGATCAGGTGATAAAGGCCCAGGAGTTGCGCGATTTGCGCGCTGCACGCGATGATCTGGAACGCCGGGTTCACGACCTGAAGCTGACACGTCAGGTCACCATGCAATCCCTGCCCTCGATCCGGTTGGTGCAGGAAAACGACAAGAGCCTTGTCACCAAGATCAACTCGACGCTCGTGAACACTGTGCCATTGTGGGAAACCCAACTGGCCCAGGCCGTTACGATTCAGCGGTCGCGTGAGGCGGCTGAGGCTGTTCGCGATGCCAATGACCTTACGAATGAATTGCTGACCTCCAACGCCAAAAACTTGCGCGAAACCAACCGGGTTGTGCGCGAAGAGATGGAACGTGGAGTCTTTGACATCGAAGCCGTCAAGACCGCCAATGCCGAACTGATCGCCACCATTGAAGAAAGCCTGGAGATCGCTGACCAGGGCAAGGCCAAACGCGCCGCAGCCGAAGCCGATCTGCAGAAAATGGAAGGCGACCTTCGCGATACGTTGGCTTCGGCCAAGTCTCGCAAGACTGGCTTGGGCGACACAGCGTCAACCGCCGTTCCGGGCTGAGAAATGTGATGGGACGGGGTCGCGTATGCATTTCGGCACTGGCGCTGCTGTGCCTGGCTGCGTGTGACCTGCCCCTCCTGTCGTCGCCGCAAGCCGTCACCAGCAGCGTACCGGCGGAGCCGCGACCGGAACGCACGGCGCCCGCCCCGTCTGATGCGAGCCGGGCGCTGAGCATTCACTATAATCGGGTTGAGAATGATCTGGTCAATCGCGGGCTCCTGCGGCGAGATGGCGGCGGGCCGGATGTGCCGTTCACCGACAGGATGCTGGCGGACAATTTCATCCAGATCGCGCTCTTCGATGAATATGTCAGTCGTGCGGGCGTTCTGGTCGCCGAGGAAAATGTCAGTGCGCTCCGGCGCTGGACCCGCCCCGTCAAGTTAAGGCTGCGGTTCGGTGCATCGATCCCCGCGGAACAGCGCGAAATGGATCGGCGCAACGTGGTTCGCTATGTCGACCGCCTGAGCCGCGTCACCGACCATCCAATTGAGCTGACGGGTGGCAGCGCAAACTTCAACGTGCTGATCCTGAACGAGGATGAGCGTCGCGGCTATGGTCCTCAATTGCGGAGTTTGATGCCCGGCATCACCGAGGCGGATGTCCAGTTGATCGAAGACCTGCCCCGCGACATTTTTTGTGTCGTAGTGGCTTTCGGCGGCGGTGAGACCCGCGGCTATTCCCGCGCAGTCGCGGTGATCCGGGGCGAACATCCCGATCTTTTGCGCCTGTCCTGTCTGCATGAGGAAATTGCCCAAGGCCTGGGGCTGGCCAATGACAGCCCCGCCGCCCGTCCATCGATCTTCAACGATGACGAGGAATTTGGCCTGCTGACCACTCATGACGAATTGCTGCTGAAGATCCTATACGATCCCCGCCTGACAGTTGGCATGACCGAAGCCGAGGCCCGACCTATCGTGCGCACCATCGCGCAAGAGCTGCTGAGCGGCACAGGGTAAAGTGGCTCAAACATTCCCTCTGGCCGGGTTTTATCCCCCCAGATATATAGAAGAAACGCGCGAATAGCGGAGGAAAGGCACGGGCAATGGGTATTTTCGATTTCCTATCGGGTCAGTTCATCGACGTCATTCACTGGACGGACGATACGCGCGACACCATGGTCTGGCGGTTCGAGCGCGAAGGCCACGAAATCAAGTATGGTGCCAAGCTAACCGTGCGAGAAGGTCAGGCGGCGGTTTTCGTGCATGAAGGCCAGTTGGCGGATGTGTTCACGCCCGGGCTTTATATGCTTGAGACGAACAACATGCCGATCATGACCACGCTGCAGCATTGGGACCATGGCTTCCGCAGCCCGTTCAAATCCGAGATCTATTTCATCGCGACCACCCGGTTTAACGACCTGAAATGGGGCACCAAGAACCCGGTCATGTTGCGCGACCCTGAATTCGGGCCGACACGGATCCGCGCTTTCGGCACCTATTCTATCCGTGTGGCAGAGCCATCGCGTTTCATGACGGAAATCGTGGGCACCGATGGTGAATTCACGATGGACGAGATCAGTTTCCAGATCCGGAACATCATTGTTCAGGAAGCCAGCCGCGTCATGGCCGGGTCCGGCATTCCGGTGCTCGATATGGCTGCCAACACAGCCGATATGGGTAAATTGATCGCGGCTGAGGTCAGCAAAACGCTGGCTGAATATGGCCTGACCATGCCCGAGCTTTATATCGAGAACATTTCGCTCCCGCCTGCGGTTGAGGCCGCATTAGACAAGCGAACCTCCATGGGACTGGCCGGTGATCTGGGCAAGTTCACGCAGTATTCTGCGGCAGAAGCCATGACGGCCGCCGCCCAGTCCGGCGGCAGCGGTGGATCCATGGGCGCGGGCATTGGCGCTGGTCTGGGCATGGCCATGGGCAATATGATGATGGGCGGCGGGCAGCAGCCCGGCCCTTGGGGCGGCGCTGCGCAACAGGCCCCTGCCCCTGCGGCAGCACCGGCGCCACCTCCCCCACCACCGGTTGAACATGTTTGGCACATCGCCAAAGACGGCCAGACAACCGGCCCCTTCTCGAAGGCGCGTTTGGGTCAGATGGCCAGCGAAGGCGAATTTGATCGGGAAACTTACGTCTGGACCGCAGGCCAAGACGGCTGGATGAAAGCGGAAGATGTCCAAGAGCTCGCCCAGCTCTTCACCATCCTTCCGCCACCTCCGCCCCCCGGCATTTGAACGCCTTGGGTCAATCACTATCCAAGTCAAACCCGACCTGATATTGTTCGTCCTCTTCAAGTTCGACGAATTGGCCGATCCTGCGGTTTATGAATTCCTGCAGTAGGTCCAGGATCTTCAGGTAGGCTTTTTCGATATCCGGGCTGTCTTGCCCGTCGAAGGCAAAGTCGACCCGTGTTCCGCCGATATCGGCCTGCACCTGGCCGTCCTGCCGTTGGCACCCGACCCGGAACCGAACCACGGCCTTGGGATATTGGTCCGGGGCCTCCTCCAGCACCACGCCCATGCCGAATTCGATGGCTTGGTTGGGAAAATAGTTGATCGCCTTGCGATGGTCGTCCACCGGGTGGAACTGACCTTTCGGATCCAAACCAAAACACGGAATGTACCGCCGCTCCGAGCCGTCATGGTGCTTGTAGCTCTCGGGAAACGCGGCGTATTTTCGGAAGCCTTCGGAGATCAGGCCGACAAGCCTTTGGCTTTCGTCCATATAGGTTCGATCTGCCGTCTGCTTCTCGATGAACGCTTTTGTTAGTGTTTCGTAGTGGCTGCTTGTGTTGTTCAACCGCTTGCCCCCCTCGCCGAACGTCGCACGGTGGCGCTTCTGCCCTATGCATCCAGCAATTCCAACACCTCTTTCGCGGGCCGGACGTCCCCGAAGTTTCTGTAGAAGGTCGCCAGAGTTGCCTGATGTTGGCCCTGTTTATGACCCCACATCGCGTCAGACACCATGGTGACTTGGTAGCCCAGTTCCGTCGCATCGCGGGCCGTCGATTCACAACACACGTTCGTAACCATGCCCACGATGAGCAGGGAGACAATCCCCCGCTCCTGCAACAGGTCATGCAGGGCGCAATTGCCAGGAAAGAACGCGCTTGCGGCCTTCTTCTCTACACAGATGTCTACATCATCACGGTGGAGACCGCTCCAGATCGTGGTCGCGTCACCATTCGCGACGCTCGCATCTTCTTGGCTCTTCGCGAATTCCGCTCCGTAAATTGCAACAAAATTAGCGGAGGCTGTGCGAATGGGAGTTGTGACCCAGGCGATGGCGCCTCCCTTCCGGCGCAGTCTGTCCGCAAGTGCATTCACCTTCGGCGCCAGATCCCGCATCGCTTGGTTTTCCGGATGCGCCATCGTTCTGGTATCAAGATCGACAACGACCAGCGCCGTTCGCGCAGGCTCCAGCCTTTCGAAGGCGTGCAACTGCCCGCGGCGCTTAAACACTTTGTCCACGACGACTTGTGAGATACCGCTCGGATGTATTGGTACGTCCATAACCAGACCATAGAGCAGCGCATCCAGTTCGAAAATCACCTTCAACTGATCCTGGGATCGGGCTCTTCCGTTTGACAGATCGGGCGCGTAAATTGTCGACGGAATGGTTGCGGTATCGAAGGGTCAGGACATGGAACAGGTCGCCAGTGCCGAGGTCGAGGAACACAGGTTCCCGTGCGAGGCCTGTGGGTCAGATCTGCGGTTCGCGCCGGGCCAAGGACGGCTGGTCTGCGACCATTGCGGCAATGAAGAAGACATTGCTGACCGTAACGATGCGGAGCCAATCTACGAACTCGACTATGCCAAGGCGCTCGCCGATCGCCTGCCCGAAGCGGAGGTCGAAGAAACACGGATTCTGAGTTGCGACAGTTGCGGGGCGCAGATCGAGTTTGATCAGGCCACCCATGCCAAGGAATGCCCGTTTTGCGCGTCGCCTATCGTAACCGACAGCGGCACCCACCGGCACATCAAGCCCAAGGGCCTTTTGCCCTTCGCACAAAGTGAAGCCGAGGCCCACGACGCCATGGCGAACTGGCTGGGCCGCCTGTGGTTCGCCCCGAATGGTTTGAGCGAATATGCCCGAAAGGGCCGCAAGATGCAGGGCATCTACGTGCCCTACTGGACCTTCGATGCGGACACAGATTCGCGGTATCGCGGCGAACGCGGCACGGTATATTACGAAACACGCACGCGGACCAACGCGGATGGCGACCGTGAAACCTACCGGGTTCAGAAGGTTCGCTGGCGCCCGGCATCGGGGCGGGTTTCGCGCTGGTTTGATGATGTGCTGGTTCTGGCCTCGCGCAGCTTGCCTGAACGCTATACCGCGGCGTTGGAACCTTGGGATCTGGCGGCTCTGGAACCATATCAACCCCAGTATCTGGCGGGGTTCCGCGCCGAAGGGTACACAATTGAACTGCAGGATGGATTCGGTCGGGCGCGGGAACGCATGGACCAGGTCATTCGGCGGGATGTAAAGTTTGACATTGGCGGTGACCGCCAGCGTATTCACGACATTCAGACACAGCTTTCGAACATCACCTTCAAGCATGTTCTGTTGCCGGTTTGGCTGGCTGCCTACAAGTATCGGGGCAAGACCTATCGCTTCGTAGTCAATGGCCGAACCGGACGGGTGCAAGGCGAACGGCCTTGGTCTGCCTGGAAGATTGCCTTTGCGATTCTGTTGGTCGCCTTGGTCGCGGCGGGCGTTGGCTATTTCGTTGCCATGGAGCAGCGGCCTTGAGGCTCGCTCTGCCAGTTGTTATCCCCTGAATCGATTGGGAAAGGTGGGGGCCTCGATGATTTTGTGTGCCGGCGAGGCGTTGATCGACATGTTGCCGCGGCAGACCGCGGCGGGGGAAGAAACCTATCTTCCGACACCAGGTGGCGCAGTATTCAATACTGCCCGGGCCCTGGGGCGATTGGGTGTGGAGACCTGCTTTTTTTCAGGCTTTTCGACCGACATGTTTGGCCGCCTCTTGGAAAAAACGCTGCATGATAGCGGTGTTGACACCGACCTTGTTCACCATAGCGACCGTCCGACCACTCTTGCCTTTGTGGAATTGGTCAACGGACAGGCGTCATACTTCTTTTATGATGAGGCCACAGCAGGGCGCTCACTGTCGGTCGAGGATCTTCCGCCAGAACTGCCTGACGTCGACGCCATGTTTTTCGGCGGCATATCGCTCATGTCAGAACCATGTGGTGCGACGTATGAAGCGCTGCAAGTTTGGGAAGCCAGCAGCAAGGTCATAATGCTCGACCCCAATATCCGCCCGTCTTTCATCGCGGATGAACAGACCTACCGGACGCGGATTTTCCGCATGATGGCCCTGGCGGACATAGTGAAGCTTTCGGACGAAGATCTGCACTGGCTGATGGGCCCTGGCGAAGTGGCTGACCTGGCAAGCCACATCATCGACGCTGGCCCCAGCGTGTTTTGTTATACCGAAGGGGCCAAAGGCGTTACGGCTTACACCCGTGACAAACGGTACCGCGCCCTTGCCCCAAAGGTAGAGGTGATTGATACGGTGGGTGCGGGAGACACGTTCAATGCCGGTTTTCTGGCCGGGCTCGCCAAGACCGGCGGTCTCGTCAAAGAGAGCCTAGGTCAGTTTGATCTGAAACCAGCGCTGGAATTGGGGGTGCGGGCCGCGGCTGTGACCGTAACGCGTGCCGGGGCCAATCCGCCTTGGGAACACGAGCTTTAGGCCATGCGGGCCCTTCTGCAAAGGGTGACAGAGGCCGCCGTTCGGGTTGATGATACCGTAGTGGGCGAGATCGGTGCGGGCCTGCTTATTCTCGTCTGCGCCATGGAAGGCGATACCGAAGCTGAGGCTGACAAGCTTGTCTCAAAACTGATCAAGCTACGCATCTTTGCAGACGAAGCGGGCAAGATGAACAAGTCAGTTATCGACATAGGCGGCGCCGCCCTGGTGGTCAGTCAGTTCACATTGGCTGCGGACACGTCGCGCGGCAATCGACCCGGATTTTCCCAAGCCGCCGCGCCCGCCGAGGGTCGCGCGCTTTATGACTATTTCCATGGGCGGCTTTCCGATGCCGGGATATCGGTCGCAACAGGGCAGTTCGGGGCCAATATGGCGGTGTCTTTAGTCAATGACGGGCCCGTTACGATTTGGCTTGATACTGCGTAAGATGCTATTTGCCCGATCTTTGGGCGAATGCACTTGAAATGACAGGACAAGTTAGAGAATTCTTAACCCATCTTGCGGCTACCAAGAACGCCGCTACGGTGTGGCAATGTCAAATGACCCGCAGTTTTTCGATGAACTCAACGGCTCCAATGGCCAGCCGCGCCCCCCTTACGCAGACTACGCGTCATGGTTCGGTCAGGAAGACCTAAACCGCCTGCGCAAAAAATCTGCTGAAGCCGAAAACTTCTTTAGACGCACGGGCATCACCTTCAACGTCTACGGCCAAGAAGAGGCCGATGAACGTCTCATCCCTTTCGATGTTGTCCCGCGCGTCCTGTCCGCCCGTGAGTGGGGCCGCCTGACAAAAGGTATCGAACAGCGTGTGCGTGCGATAAACAGCTTTCTCTATGACCTGTACCACAGGCAGGAAATTCTGCGGGCCGGTCGCATTCCCACAGAACTGATTGCGCGAAACGATGCTTTTCTGCCTCAGATGATCGGCGTCACGCCGCCAGGTAATATATACACCCATATCGTCGGCGTGGATCTTGTGCGTACGGGCGAAGATCAGTTCTACGTGCTGGAAGATAATGCCCGTACCCCCTCTGGCGTGTCCTACATGCTCGAGAACCGGGAAACGATGCTGCAGATGTTCCCGGAGCTCTTTAACCGCATCAAGGTCAAACCGGTGCAGGACTATCCGATCCGTCTGTCCAGATCCTTGTGTGCCTGTGCGCCGCCAGATCTTGGCCGTCGACCAGTGCTTGCCGTTCTGACACCGGGCATTCACAACTCGGCCTATTTTGAACATTCGTTCTTGGCCGACAATATGGGTGCAGAACTGGTGGAAGGGCACGATCTTCGTGTCGTCGATGGCCGGGTGGCCATGCGGACCACACGCGGCTACAAACCAATCGACGTGATCTACCGACGCGTGGACGATGATTTTCTGGATCCGCTGAACTTCAACCCGGACAGTGTGCTGGGCATTCCGGGCATTTTGGATGTCTATCGCGCCGGACGTGTTACCTTGGCCAATGCCCCGGGAACGGGCATCGCCGATGACAAGGCGATCTACAGCTACATGCCGGATATCGTAGAGTTCTACACCGGCGAGAAGGCCTTGCTGGAAAATGTCCCGACCTATCGCTGCGCCGACCGAGAGAGTCTTGCCTATGTGTTGGACAATCTGGCCGATTTGGTGGTCAAGGAGGTTCATGGCTCTGGTGGCTACGGCATGCTTGTCGGCCCTGCCGCGAGCAAAAAGGAACTTTCAGCATTCCGGGCCAAGCTGGAAGCGAAGCCCGGTAACTACATTGCCCAGCCGACCCTTGCCTTGAGTACGGTGCCTGTCCTGACAAAGGCAGGGTTAGCGCCACGGCACGTGGATTTGCGGCCATTTGTGCTGGTGTCACCCAATAAGATTGAAATCACGCCGGGCGGGCTGACACGGGTTGCATTGAAGAAGGGCTCGCTGGTGGTCAATTCGAGCCAAGGGGGCGGCACCAAAGACACTTGGGTGCTGGAAGACTGATGTTAGGTAAAACCGCAGGCGGCCTTTACTGGATGTTCCGACAGTTGGAGCGCTGCGAAAACACCGCTCGATTGTTGGAAGCAGGTTTTCGGATCGCGCTAACCCGGCCCGAAGGGTCGGATGATGATTGGGCCAGTGTGATTGACACAGTTGGCGCACGGGCCGCCTATACCGAAAAATACCCGCGGTTCGAGCAAGCGACGGTAGTTAATTACCTGTTGCGGGACCCTGCCAATCCATCGAACGTCATGTCGGCGATCGACGGTGCCCGCAACAATGCCCGCTTGGTGCGCACGGCCCTAAGCCGCGAGGTTTGGGAAGCCACCAACGAATGCTGGATGCAGATGAAAACCACCTTGGCCAAGCCGGTTTCGGACAGAGATTTGCCGGAAGTTCTGGGGTTGATCCGCCAGCTATCGGGTCAGGTGCGCGGCGCCCTCCATGGCACCATGCTGCGCAATGACATCTTCAACTTTGCCCGGATCGGGACCTTTCTGGAACGCGCCGACAATACGGCGCGGATATTGGACGTGAAGTACTATGTGCTGCTGCCCTCGATCTCGCAGATCGGCACCAGTATCGACAATGTCCAGTGGGAGACGATTCTGCGTTCTGTTGGTGGGCAGCGATCCTTCCGGTGGATCAACGGGGCAGATGTAAGCGCCTTGGGCATTGCCGATTTTCTAATACTCGACGGACGCATGCCACGTTCGCTCGCTTTTTGCATGAACAAGCTCCACGCCAATTTGAGTTACCTCGAAAAAGAGTATGACGTTCGCCATCCCTGCCACGATCAGGTCGAAAACATGCGTGCCCGCCTGTCGATCCACAATATCGATCAGATTTTCGAAGGTGGATTGCACGAATTCATCGTGAAATTCCTGTCTGAGTCCGCCGCGCTGAGCAGCGAGATCGAGCGGAACTACCGGTTCTTAGAGTAACACGCCATGCGACTGACCATTCATCACCGGACGTCCTACACCTACGAGACACCCATTTCCTACGGTCTGCAGCAACTGCGCCTGATCCCCAAAAGCAGGATTGGGCAGACCGTTGTGACCTGGCAGACCAATATCGAAGGCGGGCGCAAAGAGTTGGAATTCGATGACCAACACATGAATCGCGTGATGCTGGTCAGTTTTGAACCCGGCAGCACCCAGATCACGGTCGTGTGCGAGGGCGAGGTTGAGACGGCCGACACCAATGGGATCGTCGGAAAACATGCCGGATTTTCCCCGCTTTGGTATTTTGAACGGGGGACACCGCTGACGAAGCCGGGCCCGAAAGTGCGCGCCTTGATCAAAGGACTGGATCGGGGTGACGGCGATCTGCCAATGCTGCATAGCCTTTCCGCCCGCGTTCTAGAGGCCCTGCCCTACAAGGTGGGCCAGACCCATTCGGCCACGGCGGCGGAGGAAGCTCTGGGGCAAGGGACTGGGGTTTGCCAGGATCATGCCCAGATCTTCATCACCGCGGCGCGATTGCTCGGCTATCCGGCCCGATACGTTTCGGGCTACCTGATGATGAACGATCGGGTACAACAGGATGCCAGCCATGCCTGGGCCGAGATCCATGTGGACCCTTTGGGTTGGGTGGGGTTTGATATCTCCAACGGTATTTCACCCGATGAACGCTATGTTCGGGTGGCGACGGGGCTGGATTATCGGGAAGCTGCTCCGATCCATGGTCTGCGCTTTGGAGCCGCGACCGAGGAGTCATTGAATGTTGATATCCAGGTGCAACAGTGAATGCGTTTTGTGAGCGGTTTGGACGTGATCTATGACCTATTGTGTGGGCCTGCGCCTGAATAAGGGCCTGGTGTTCATGTCCGATACTCGGACAAATGCCGGCGTGGACAATATTTCGAGCTTTCGGAAGATGGCTGCTTGGGACGTTCCGGGCGAACGCTCCATCACCTTAATGAGCGCCGGCAACCTGGCAACGACCCAGGCTGTGATCAGCCTGCTGGAAGGCCGCAGTCAGCCGGTCAATGATCGCCATACCGCTTTGCTGGAACAGCCTTCGATGTTTCAAGTGGCCCGCATGGTGGGAGAAACATTGCGGTCGGTGATCGAAGGTCAAACAGGCGATGGCCAAACCGCAGACAGCACCTTTCATGCTTCGCTGATTGTTGGCGGACAGATTGCTCCGGGGCCGCCGACAATGTTCCTGATCTATCCAGAGGGAAACTTCATCGAGGCCTCGGACGATACGCCCTTCTTTCAGATCGGGGAGACCAAGTATGGACGTCCCATCCTTGTGCGGGCTTATGATCCCGATATGAGTTTTGAAGATGCGATGAAGCTGCTGCTGGTGAGCTTTGATAGTACGGTCAAAGCCAACCTTTCAGTTGGCCTGCCGTTTGATTATCAGATCTACGAAGCGGGTAGCCTGGCAATTGGCCGGACCGGTCGGATCGAACAGGACGACCCCTATTTCGCGATGATTTCGGAAGGATGGGGAACCGCCCTTCGGACCGCCTTTGCCAGCCTTCCATCTTTCAAGCTTTGAGCTGAGATTGCCAGACAGCCTGCGAACGCACCGTCTTTCTTATTGGCTCAAATACTTCCGCCGGAGGCGCCGCGCGGCACGCGCGGCCGGGCCCAACGCCTGAGAAGGCCGAAAGGCCGACCGAAGGGGGCGGGAGAGCCACCGGGTCTATGGCGTGTCGCGCTTCGCTGGAGTCGCAACGGTTTCACAGTTGACCAAGGGCCAAGCACCGGACCTCAACCAGTAAGGGCGCCCACGGGGCGCCCTTTGACATTGATATTTCAGAGTTTGCTTATTGGAGAGAAAGGGCCACAAAACGGGGATCG
>JBCBGY010000089.1:0-16642 GCA_038526275.1 Pseudomonadota bacterium
TTTTGCAGCAGCCTGACGGTGATGGGCGGGCATTCATCGATCCGCAAAGCCGGATAGTCGTGAAAATTGGATTGTTGCACGCGACCGTCAGCGAAGGTGATTTCGCCGAAAAGCGCCGCCGACAATCCGTAAATCACCCCAGACTGGACCTGTGCGGTCACAATTCGCGGATCAAGCGCAAGCCCAACATCGACGGCGCACCAGATATGGTCGATGGCGATCCGGCCTCCCGCATCACTGACTTGCACAACCTGCGCCACCGATGATCCGAAACAGTGGCAGAAACTGATGCCGCGCCCGGTTCCCTCTGCAACCTCGCCCCCCCAATTGGCCATAGCCGCCACCGTCTCGACCGTGCGGGCCGAAGGCATATGCTCTCCGTCAAGCATCTTCAGGCGCATTTCCACAGGATCCAGACCAGCCGCGTCCGCCAGTTCGTCCAAAAAGCACTCCAGGAAAAAAGAGTTGTGAGAGTGCCCGACCGACCGCCAGCTGCCAACGGGAACGCGCAGATCGGCCTGGTGCCCGATGACCCGAAAGTTTGGCAGGTTGTAGGGCTGATCGAACGCGCCTTCGACCAGCAGCTTGTCAGCCACAGGAGGGGCAAAGCCCAGCGCCCGCTCGGACTGGTCCGCAAAGACCGAAGGTGCGGCAATGCGCATGTCGATCGCCTCGGGGCGCCCTGCCCCGATGGCTCCTGAAAGCCGAGCCATTGCAGCCGGACGGTAGAAATCGCGGGACATGTCATGTTCGCGGGTCCAGGTCATCCGGACCGGCCGATCTGGGCAAGACCGCGCGATCTGGGCCGCCTGCGTTGTAAAGTCTGTTTCAGTGCGGCGTCCGAAGCCGCCGCCCATAAAGGTGGTGACAATGTCCACTTGAGACGGATCGAGCCCGACATGGGCCGCCGCCTTGTCCCGCGCGAAAGTAGGGACTTGGGTGCCGCACCAAATCGTCAGGCGATCATTCTGGTAAAGCGCCGTCGCGGTCATGGGCTCCATACAGGCATGGGCCAGGAAGGGAACGCTGTAGCGGGCACGCAGCAGCGAAAGGCGGTCTGTTTTGGCCGCTCGGATGACAACGTCAGCCAATCCATCATCGCGCATGACTGTGCCGCTGGTTTCTTCCAACGCCCGATTGATCTCGGCAAATTGCGCCTCGGTATCGGCAGCGTAGGGCGCTGCCGACCAGGTGACTTGCAGTTTTTCCAGCGCCCGCATTGCCGTCCAGGTCGTGTCGGCCACCACGGCGACGCCATTGCCAAGGCCCACTGTCTTGACGACACCCGGCACATCATTGGCGTCACTCGCGTCCAGTCCCAGCATGGTGCCGCCCAGGAAGGGCGTGGTCATGACCGAAGCGAACAGCATTTCAGGTGCCTTCACATCGGTCGCGTATTCGGCCTGGCCCGTGATCTTGGGCTCCATATCCAGCCGGGGCATGGGCGTCCCAAGGTACCGCCACTTCGCTGGCTCCCGCAAAGGGGGGTCGACGGCAGGAGGCACAAGAGCTGCATCTTCGGCAAGCTCCTGATAGGTCAGCGACCGCCCATCCGCATCGATCACTTTTCCGTCTTCGGTGTTCAAGGAAACAGGCGGGAGATCCCAGCGCTCACCGGCGGCCTCGATCAATGCAAGGCGCGCCGCCGCGCCGGCCCGCCGCATCTTTTCGTACCCATCGATCGTGGAGGTCGATCCCCCCGTCAACTGTATTCCCAAGGCCAGCTTCTGCGCGACCCGAACCGCCCCGACACCCATTTGCCGCATGCGGCTTTGCTCATATTCCCGATAGGGCAGGCCAAGCGCCATGACAGGCGCATTCAGATAGGCCTCAGCGGTCGGGCCATGGATTGCGGTGATCTGATCCCAGGCCACGTCCAGTTCCTCGGCCACCATCGCCGCCAGGGTTGTATGGATGCCTTGTCCCATTTCGGCTCGAGGCGTCACAATTGAAATGCCATCAGTCCTGATCAACACATAGGGGTTGAGCGTGACCTCGCCCGGGCCAGGCTTCAGCGGATTGTCGAACGGCTGCACATAACGGTACGTCCCGAACGCCACGCCGCCGGCAATAGCCGCTGAACCGACTAGAAAGCCGCGCCGCAGGATTTTGCCCAGCGCCATAGTCTAACCCGCCATCCGCTGGGCCGCCGCATGGATCGCGGCGCGCAAACGGGGATAGGTCCCACAGCGGCAGATATTGCCCGACATCGCCGCATCAATATCTTCATCCGTCGGCTGCGGGTTCTCAGCGAGAAGTGCCGTAGCTTGCATCAGTTGGCCTGACTGGCAGTAGCCGCATTGTGCCACCTGCCCAGTTACCCATTCCTGCTGCAAAATGCTCAAACCGTCTGCGTCGCCTAAACCTTCGATTGTCTTAATGGCTGCCCCGTCCAGATCACCGACTGGATACTGACAGGATCGGTGCGCTTCCCCATCAATGTGGACGGTGCACGCGCCGCACAAGCCGGCGCCGCACCCATATTTGGTGCCAGTCAGTTGCAGTCGGTCCCGCAGCACCCATAAGAGCGGCGTCTGGGGATCAACGTCTACTTCGTACTCGACATCATTTACCGAAAACTTGGTCATGAACTTGGTTGCAGCATATCAATCTTATTGGCGCAAGCCTGCGGGCGGCCCCGCCACTGCAAAGATGGCCGATCAGACGGATCGTAACGCAGCGGCACATCGTGAGGCAGTCTTCGCCGGTATCATAATGCCTCAAAAGGCGCGTAACGGCTCTGAATCGGACCGGTTATCAAAGGCGGTCACAGGAAGAAAAGCGTAACCCAGAGACTGATCATCGGGGGACTTTCCGCAGCGGACGACAAAACAGGCTGCCTCCCGCGATTGTGTAACGTTAAACTGGAAAAGCGGCGGACTCAGTCCCAGCGGCGCAGTAGATTTAATCAATAGCAAGGTCATGCACGGGAAAAAACGTCTTCGTGAGGCACCGTGTTTTTGTTCGACTCAGTAGTGATGGCACTCTGTCCATACCGGTAATCCGTGCCCAGGTGGCCGTTCCCCGCGCTGGGAACGGGATCAGGCGTGGCCCCGCAAGCTTCGGATCACTCTGCCAGAACATCGTCGGCGGGGGTGCACAGCAGCGCTCTTGACGGTGTATGCGGGGGACAGGTTGCCATCCTGCCTTGTCCCCCGCGCCATATGACCTAGCCCAGTGCGGCGTTACACCGACCGCAGACACCGGGATGCATGTAAGCGCCCACATCCGGCAGGATCTTCCAGCAGCGCTGACATTTTTCGCCTTCGGCCTTCGCGAACAAAACGGCCACCCCGTCAACCTCCGGCAACCGGAAAGCATCATCCGGAGCGGCGGCAGCGCTGACGGTGATGCTTGAGGTGATGCAGAGATCCGCCAGATCGACGGAGCCCAGCGCCGCCCGCAAACCTTCATCTGCCACAAAAACGGTTGGGCCAGCCTCTAGCGACGCACCGATCACCTTGTTTGTGCGCTCGATCTCTAGCGCCGCCGTCACGACCCGACGGACAGAGCGGAGTCGCACCCACTTCTCCGCCAAGCTTTCATTGCGCCAGGTGCCCGGCGTTTCCGGCATATCCTGCAAATGGACAGAACTGTCATCGCCCGGATAGCGCTCCAACCAGACCTCTTCCATGGTGAACACCAGCACCGGCGCAAGCCACGTGGTGAGCCTGTGGAACAGGATGTCGAGCACCGTCAGAGCCGACCGGCGCGTGATGCTGTCATCGCCATCGCAATAAAGCGCGTCTTTGCGGATGTCGAAATAGAAGGACGACAGATCCACGGTCGCGAAGTTGAACAGAGCCTGGAACACACCCTGGAAATCATAAGCGGCGTAGCCTTCCCGCACCCGTTGGTCGAGTTCCGCCAACCGGTGCAGAACCCACTGTTCCAATTCCGGCATATCGGCCAAATCGACGGCCTGACCATCATAGTCCGCCAGCGAGCCCAGCATGAACCGCATCGTGTTGCGCAAGCGACGATAGCTGTCGGCGACACCTTTCAGGATTTCCGGCCCGATCCGTTGATCGGCGGTATAGTCGGTTTGAGCGACCCAAAGGCGCAGGATATCCGCGCCATACTGCTTGACCACTTCGTCCGGCACGATGGTATTGCCGAGCGACTTGGACATCTTGATGCCCTTCTCGTCCAGCGTGAAGCCATGGGTCAGCACGCCGCGATAGGGCGCCATCCCTTGCGTGCCGCAGCTTTGCAGCATTGACGAATGGAACCACCCGCGATGCTGGTCGGTGCCTTCCAGGTACAGATCCGCCAGACCATCGTCGGACCCGTCCTCGCGATCCCGCAGCACGAAAGCGTGGGTCGAACCGCTGTCGAACCAGACGTCGAGAATATCAAAGACCTGATCATAGTCGTCCGGGTTGTGATCATTGCCCAGGAACCGCTCCTTGGCCCCTTCGGCATACCACGCATCTGCACCTTCTTCCTCAAAAGCGGCGATGATCCGGGCATTGACTGTCGGGTCACGCAACAGGAAGTCGGGATCGTCCGGCAGCAGACCCTTCTTGACGAAACAGGTCAGCGGCACACCCCAGGCGCGTTGACGGCTCAGCACCCAGTCCGGACGGGCTTCGATCATTGAATGAAGCCGGTTGCGCCCGGTTTGCGGCGTCCAGGTCACCAATTGGTCGATGCTGGCCAGCGCCCGTTCGCGGATCGTCTTGCCATAGGTGTCCTGCCCATCGCCCAGATCCAAGTCGATGGCGGCAAACCATTGCGGCGTGTTCCGGTAGATCACCGGCGCTTTCGAGCGCCAGGAATGCGGATAGCTGTGCTTGATCTTCCCGCGCGCCAGCAGCCCACCGACATCGGCAAGCTTGTCGATCACCGCGGCATTGGCATTGCCTTCCTTGCCGTTGGGCTTGAGGATCGCCTTGCCGCCGAAAAAGGGCAGACTATCGCGGAAGCGACCGTCTTCCATGACGTTATAGGTGATGACCTCCTGCAACATCCCGAGGTCGCGATAGAGTTCGAACTCCTCCATCCCGTGCGACGGGGCACAATGAACAAACCCGGTGCCTTCAGTATCGGTCACGAAATCAGCCGCGCGGAAATCGCGGATCTGATCCCATTCGCCCTCCCCGCCCTCGGCTGCATAAAGCGGGTGGGTCAGCTTGATCTTGGCCAGGTCCTCTGCCGTCACATCGCACAGGCGCCGATACATCGACGGCTCCAGCCGCGCTTTGCCCAGCACGTCCGCCGCCAGATTATCGGCCAGAATGTAGCGTTCCCCGATCCGCGCCCAGCACTCCTCAGGCCGCCCCGTCACTTCGTACAGGCCGTATGAGATGTCAGAACCGTAGACCACCGCCTTGTTCGACGGCATGGTCCAGGGCGTCGTCGTCCAGATCACGACATAGGCATTGTCGAGCGTCACATCGCCCGTGTCCACGACCTTGAACTTCACCCAGATGGTGAAGCTTTCCTTGTCGTGATATTCGACCTCCGCCTCGGCCAGTGCGGTCTGTTCAACAGGCGACCACATAACAGGTTTCGAGCCCTGATAGAGCGCGCCGTTCATCAGGAACTTCATGAACTCGTCGGCGATCACCGCCTCGGCATGGTAATTCATGGTGAGGTAAGGATCAGCCCAATTGCCCGTGATGCCCAGGCGCTTGAATTCCTCGCGCTGGACATCGATCCACCCTTCGGCGAAGCGGCGGCATTCCTGTCGAAAGTCGATGACAGGCACCTGATCCTTGTCGCGGCCCTTCTTGCGATACTGTTCCTCGATCTTCCATTCGATGGGCAGACCGTGACAGTCCCAGCCTGGGATATAACGCGCGTCGCGTCCCATCATCTGCTGGGACCGCACGACCATGTCCTTCAGGATCTTGTTCAGCGCGTGCCCGATATGAAGGTGTCCGTTGGCATAGGGTGGTCCGTCATGCAGAACGAAGGGCGCGCGACCCTCCTTTTCGCGTAGGCGGTCATAGACGCCCAGCCGCTCCCAGCGGGCCAACCAGTCAGGCTCGCGCTTTGGCAAACCGGCCCGCATCGGGAAATCGGTCTTGGGCAGGCGCAGGGTGTCTTTATAGTCGGTGGTTTCAGCGCACATTGGCGGAATGTCCTTGATAGATGGGAAGAAAGGGCGCGGCGCGCGCAGGCTGTGAAGTGACAACAGCCATGTCCCGGCAGCTCAGATCAGAGCGCCGGGCCAGTAATTCGCGGTATATGTGCGAAGCCCATTATCATGGCGCGCCTTATAGGGCTGGCCCGGATCAAGGTAAACCCTCCGTTCGATCCAATCCGTTGCCTTGCCCCCCGAAACATGATGTGGGTTCGGGAAAGGGGGGGAAGGTTGCATGAAGATAGGAATAGTCGGGGCCGGGATCGGTGGGCTGGCGGCGGCGTCGCTGCTGGCGCGTGACGGCCATGCGGTCACCCTGTTCGACCAGTTCGACCAACCGCGCCCCGTCGGCTCGGGTCTGGTGATACAGCCGGTCGGCCAGCATGTGCTGGACGTGGCGGGTGCGGGCGCGGCGGCGCAGGCCAAAGGCGCGCAGATCGACCGAATGCTGGGGCTGGAGGTGCGCCACAACCGACCAGTGCTGGACGTGATGTACGACCCACGGGGTCGCGGGTTCTACGGCCTGGCCATCCACCGGGCTTCCTTGTTCGATGCGCTGCTGAAGGCGGCCCAAGCGGCGGGCGCGAAGCTTGAACAAGACGCCCGGGTTGTTGCAACTCACGTGGCCAATGCTGGACGAACTCTGGACATTGAGGGCGGCGAACAGACGGAACCTCTGGATCTTGTGATCGATGCGAGCGGGGCAACATCTACACTGTCGCCGTTGAACGGAACCCCGCTGCCCTATGGTGCGATCTGGGGCACGGTGCCTTGGCCTGATGAGACGAACTTGCCAGTGCGCCAGTTGAGCCAAAGATACCGCTACGCGGATCGAATGATCGGCGTTCTGCCAATTGGTTCACTACCGGATCAGGACACCCCCATGGCGGCCATTTTCTGGTCGCTCCCCCGAGGCAGTTATGAGGCGTGGCAGGCAAGCGACCTGGACCAGTGGAAAGCCGAGGCGCAATCGCTTTGGCCTGATATCGCGCCATTTCTGCAGTCGGTGGAGCGCCATGACGACATGACGATGGCCCGCTACACTCATGGAACTCTCAACCGACCGGTGGCGGAAAGGCTGATCCATCTGGGTGACGCCGCCCACCGGGCCAGCCCGCAGCTCGGCCAAGGGGCCAATATGGCGCTGCTTGATGCCTACGCTTTGGCCTGGGCTCTGCGACAGCGCACAGATCTGGCCGATGCTCTGGCGCTCTACAAAACGTCCCGCCGCTGGCATGTTCGGATCTATCAGTGGATGAGTTGGGCCTTCACGCCGCAATATCAGTCAGACAGTCGTGCGCTGCCATGGCTGCGCGACCAGGTGCTGATGCCCGTGTCGCGCATACCGCCAGTGCCTCGGATCCTGAGTTCTCTGGTCTGCGGCACGCTCGTCAGCCCCGTCGCCGGAGAACCCTACGCAGCTGGCAAGCCGATTGGCCTACAATAATGTCAGGACCGGGGATGACGGTAGAAATAGTGCACCCCAATGTGTGCCGTCCGCGGAAACTGGCGGGCCCAACGGGGACTCACAGCCGTCGTGTGGTAGTGCGTCGCGCCTGCGGTCAAGGTTCTGGGCGCCCCGTCCAGCAGGATCTGGGCGATCTTGCCCGCACGGGCGAAGGCGGCCCGTTCCCCGATATGTTCCGCCCGACCATCGCAGGTATAGGTGAACTGGCACTGATAACGCGCACCCGTGCCCTGATGGACCACACCGCAAACACTGTTGGGATAAAGACCGGAACTCACACGGTTCATGATCACTTCGGCCACGGCGAACTGGCCCTTTATGCTCTCTCCGCGCGCTTCGAAATAGATGGCCTCTGCCAGGCAGCGCCACTGTTCGCCACCGCGACCGGCGGGTTGACGCGCCAGCCAAGCCTTCGTGTAAGACGGCACCGGCGCGGACGATGCCGGCGTCGGTGCGGACCGACGTGTTGCACGCAACTGGTTCAATCGCTTTGACTTGATGGCACGGAAAGACCGATGCTCCTGCCCCAGCAAGGTGCTGAGCTGTGTGTCCAAATCCGCAGTCGGATTGTTCGACGTTGAAACGTGGGAGGTTTGCGCGGCAGCCATACCACACCAGAAGGCAACACAGAGTGCCGCAAAATTCCGAACGAACATGTTAATCATTCCCCAGGCTGACCGGCAGGGTTGTAATCCCCTGGCCGTATTCTCGCTAACTGTA
Organism: Pseudomonadota bacterium; assembly: GCA_038526275.1. Lineage (GTDB taxonomy): Bacteria > Pseudomonadota > Alphaproteobacteria > Rhodobacterales > Rhodobacteraceae > 188UL27-1. The sequence continues at coordinate 8,280 of JBCBGY010000089.1, forward strand.
ATCCAGAGCGCGGTCTACTGGGACCGGTTCATATCGGCAACACCGTGACATTTTCATCGGCGGGAACCGGCCACCGGCACTGAGGTACATTTCATGATTCGGTCACGAAAATGGCAAGTTGTTCCAGGTTTCGCAATGGGATCAGACAGTTATCGGTACCGCGTCCCGCCCTTGATGTTTGTCTGCCAATGCAAGATGCGCGGCTGCTAACCGCGCAATCGGCACCCGGAATGGTGAACAAGAGATATAGTCAAAGCCCGCTTCCCGGCAAAACGCGATGGCCGACGGGTGCCCAGCATGTTCACCGCAGATCGACAGGGTGATGTCCTTGCGCGTTTGACGCCCACGATCTGCCCCGATCGTCAACAATTCCCCCACACCGTCCTGGTCCAGGCGATGAAATGGGTCCTCCGGATAAACCCCCTTGCGGACATAGGCTCCCATGAAACGGCCCGCATCGTCACGGGACAGGCCATAGGTCATTTGCGTCAGGTCGTTTGTGCCGAAGCTGAGAAAAGCGCAATGGCTGGCGATCTCTGCGGCACGCAGTGCGGCGCGGGGGGTTTCGACCATTACGCCGATCCGGAAATCCAGTTCAGCACCCGTTGCATTGCGCACAGCCGCCGCCACCGCATCGATTCGGGTTTTCACAAGTTCGACCTCGCGCCGCGCCGTAACCAGCGGGATCATGATTTCCGGCACGACGGGTGGGCCACCTTCGCTGGCCAATACGGTGGCCTCGAAAATTGCCCTGGCCTGCATGTCGTAGATTTCGGGCATGGTCACACCCAGACGCACGCCGCGCAGGCCAAGCATCGGGTTGAATTCCGTCATCGCCTCGACCCGACGCGTGACCTCTGACAAAGGCAGATCAAGCCCCTCCGCCATTTCCCGCAAGCCATCCCGGTCTGACGGAAGGAACTCATGCAAGGGAGGGTCAAACAGACGAATAGTGACCGGCCGCCCCTCCATTGCGCGAAACAGGTTCACAAAGTCGTCCCGCTGCATCGGCAGCAGCCGGTCCAGGGCGCGGGTCCGGTCGGCGGATTTGTCGGCGAAGATCATTTCTCGCATCACACCCATACGGGCATCGTCGAAAAACATGTGCTCGGTGCGGCAGAGACCTATTCCCTCGGCGGCAAATGCCAGCGCGGTGTGGGCTTCCGCCAAAGTATCGGCGTTTGCCCGCACCCCAATGTCGCGCACCTCATCCGCCCAACCCATCAAGGTCTGGAAGTTGTCATCAAGCGCGGGCTCCATCATAGGCACGGCGCCCGCAAGCAACTCGCCTGTGGTGCCATCGAGCGTGACAAGATCGCCTTCGCTAAAGACACGGCCGTCCTGGCAGGTGAACCGCTTCTTTCGGGTGCTGAGACGCAGATCATTGGCTCCCACCACACAGGGCAGACCCAGGCCGCGCGCAATCACCGCCGCGTGGCTGGTCATACCGCCCCGTTCGGTCAAAATGCCCTGGGCCACATGCATCCCGCGAATGTCCTCGGGCATCGTTTCCCGCCGCACCAGAATGCAGGGCTCTCCCTGCGCTGCGCTGGCCTGAGCGGCCGAGGCCGAGAAGACAAGCTTGCCCGTGGCTGCGCCCGGGCTGCCGGCAATACCACGGACAATGGCATCACGGGGGGCCGTGGTGTCGACTTGCGAATGCAGCAACTCGGCCAGCATGGGCGGCGCAACGCGCAATACGGCTTCCTCTTTGGTGATCACACCTGAATTGGCCAAGGATACCGCAATTGACAAGGCAGCACGGGAAGACCTCGCGGCCTTATCAACGTCCAAAACACGCAATTCACCGTTCTCCAGGGTGAATGCGATTTCCATTTCATCGCGTAAATGGTCACGGCAGGTTTGACCGGCATTCATGAGGGACTGAAAGGCAGGCTCCGCCACGTCCTGCAAAGACAGACCCCTGCTGTCACGCTGCAAAAAGAGACCACCTGCCGGTTTTCCAAATGCGTCCTGAAACAAGGACTGCCGCAGATAGCGTCCATAGACCTGCCGTTCGCCATTTTGTGGCGCGACGAACTGGATAACCCCAGAACCACTCTCGCCGGCACCAATTCCCAAAGCCATCCTCTGCACGACCAGACCCAGGCCCGTATCCGTCGGAGCACCCCGCGCTTCGCGCAACAGACGCGCGGATGTGCTGTCCCAAGAGCGGGCCATCGATCGTAAGACCTCAGCGAGTTGAACTTCAACCGTTTGGGGAAAGGGGTCCTCGGCCTCTTCCTCATACAGCGCCAGCGTAGCTTCAACCGCCGCTTCCGAGACGTCCGTCTCTGCAAACAAATCGGGGTCGAGCCGTGCAACATCTACGGCATAGGATTGGATGAACCGCAGATAAAGCGCGTGGGCAATGTCGTCGCCGAGCGTCTCCCGCAGACCATCATGGACCGCGCAATTCATCCCCACATTCAGCATGGCCCGGGGACCGCCCCATTGGGGGTTCGGGCTGGAGGGCCGGACAGATACCAAAGGTTGTGCGCCAAAGGCTTTCGCCAAGCGGGACATGTCGGGCATATGTCCAGCCCCGATGCGAGAGACCGTATCAAAGGGCAATGCCACTGTCTGCGGTACAGGCAAAGCGAGACGAATCAGACGCTGCAACCCCACGGCGCGCTCTCCATGGGTGTCGACCGAGATCTGAGCGTCGGGTGTCACCTCGATAAACTCTCTGAAATCACTAAACTTCTGCATCGCAGCATCCTATTTTCAAGCGCAGCATACGCCGAGCCTGCGGATCCGCCAATAAGGACGTCCCGTTATGCGTCGATGCGCGCGAAATCTGCCACCTGACCGCACACCACGCGGATGCGATGAAGCAGGTTCAGGCGGTTGCGGCGCACGATGGGATTTTCCGCATTGACCTGAACCGCCTCAAAGAACGCATCGATCGGGCTCCGCAGGGAGGCCATGGTCCCCATGGCCGACGCGAAATCCTCGGCCTCGATGGCCGAGGAGATCGCCGCTTCCGTTCGATCAAGCGCGTCGAACAGGGCGAGTTCGACCGGTTCTTCCGCAAACTTTCGGTCCGGCCCAAATTCATAGGCCACACCGTCAGCCTCTTCCGCCTGTCGCAAAATGTTGTTGGCCCGTTTGAAACCCTGAACCAGATTCTCGCCGTCCTCCGTCGTCAGGACGGCCATTAAAGCGCGCGCGCGCATCACCAGCAACGTCAGGTCGTCCCGTCCGGGCATGGCAATGCAGGCATCGATCACATCATGTCGCACGCCTTCATCTCTTAAAACCACCTTCAAACGGTCATGGAAAAAGGCCCGCAGATCGTCGCTTTTCGTCGGATCGTGGGACCGGAACCGCTCCAGCCAGTCAACGTCCGGCGCCTCCGCCACACGCGCTGCCACATCAGCGCTGGCGACGCCTTCAGTCAGCGATAGCTGGATCAGATCGTCCAGGAGATCCTGCCCATCAGACGTCTCTGGCTTGATTTGGTGTCGCAGGATGTGCCCGTCAAACAAGCGATCCAAGTGCAACCGCAACTCAGAGGTCAGGATGAGCCGCACAACACCCAACGCTGCGCGGCGCAGCGCGAACGGGTCTTTACTGCCCGTGGGTTTTTCATCGATGGCCCAAAACCCCGTCAGCGTGTCAATCTTGTCGGCCAGGGCCACAGCGACGGAAACTGGTGCTGTAGGCACCTCGTCCGACGGTCCTAATGGGGAACGATGCTCGGCACTGGCGTGGCCCACTTCAGGCGGAAAACCTGATGCGTCACTATAATATTTCCCCATAACGCCTTGGAGTTCCGGAAATTCATAGACCATTTCAGAGGCCAAATCGGCCTTGGCCAACCCGGCCGCCTGCGCCGCCAATTCCGGGTCGGCACCAACCATGGGGGCGATGTCGCGCGCCAACGCAACGATCCGATCAATCCGCGCTTTTTCACTGCCCAATTTGTTGTGGAAGGTCACATCGGCCAGACTTGCAAGCCAAGGCTCCATGTTTTCCTCAACTGCAACACGCAAATCATTCTTCCAGAAGAATTTTGCATCCGACAAACGTGCGGAAAGGACCTTCTGGTTTCCCGCCAGTATAGTCGCACCATTGTCGTCTGTTTCGCGATTAGCGACTGTCACAAATCGAACAATTTTCCCGGATTTCTGCTCCTGCACCGAAAAGAACTTCTGATGTTCTTTCATGGATGTTCGCAGAACTTCTGGAGGTAACTCCATGAATTCCTGATCAATCTGTCCCATCAGGACCACAGGCCATTCCACCAGGCCCGAAACCTCGCTCAACAACCCCTTGTCTTCAATCAACATCAGCCCTTGGGCAAAAGCCTGCTGCGACGCATCGTGCCATATCGCATCGGCCCGTTCCTTGGGGTCGAGCAAAACATAGGCCTGTTTGAGTTTGGCAACGTAATCGTCGAAGCTCGTGACGGCAAATCGACCGGGCGCCATAAACCGGTGCCCCTCGGTCGTGTCACCGGCTGAAATACCGTCGACCTCCACTGGCACAACACTTGTGCCGGCTTCGTCAGTCAGAATGCAAAGAACCGAATGAAGCGGACGCACCCAACGCAACGGACCGGACCCCCAACGCATGGATTTGGGCCACGGGAACTTGCGAATAGTGTCGGTCAGAACCTCAGCAACGATCTCTGCCGCAGGGCGACCGGGCTTATCCAACACGGCATAGAACACCTCACCCTTCTTTTCGGAACGGCGCTCAAGCTGATCTTTGCCAAGTCCGGTGGACCGCAGGAATCCCTCAATGGCCTTTTCGGGCGCGTCGACCCGCGGGCCCTTTCGCTCCTCTCGGGTGGCTGACGATGCGCTCAGCAATCCGTCCACCGTCAGTGCCAGCCGACGTGGTGTCGCAAACGCCGCCGCAGATGCATAGGTCAGGCCAGCCTCCACCAAGCCATCTGTGACCAGCTTCCGCAAATCGTCAGACGCTTTTGCCTGCATGCGGGCGGGGATCTCTTCCGAGAAGAGTTCAATCAGAAGATCCGGCATGGTTAGTTTCCTTCCCGGGGCGGGCAGCCCTCTGGCGCAGCACGCCCGTCAAAGACTTCGCGCCCACATTCATTGATCTGATGCCAGACAAATCCGTTGCCATCCGCATCCACCGCCACGACCCGATCAATGCCAAAACTCACATTATCCTGGCTGAGGAAGGCCAACGCACGAGCCTCTTCCAACGCTTCGCCGACGGCTTCCGCATCGAAACAGTCAAACCACCCGGGCGCGATCAGCGGCACGGGTTCTGCGTAACGTTCATAGGTCTCTGCCAATTCCGCCTGGCTCATACCTGTCGAAAAGCAGGCCCGGTAGCGGATGGGCGAGCTTTCGGCGTTTATCGCGCGCACGTCCGTGGCTGCGATGACTTCTACCTCGCCCGTTTCCGCCCGAACAAGGGTGACGGACGGCTCCGCGACTTCGCTGTAATATCCATAAACCTGGGCATAGTAGATCCCGCCGCCCACGGCCAACGCACAACCGACGATCAACGCCCCAACGGTCGATCCATTCATGGCTCCGCCCCACCGGCTTCGGTTTCAAGGAACGTATCCGCACAGCTTTTGGCCAATGACCGCACTCGCCCGATATAGGCTTGCCGCTCTGTCACAGAGATCACCCCGCGCGCATCCAGCAAGTTGAACAGGTGGCTGGCCTTGATGCACTGGTCATAGGCCGGATGCGCCATGGCGATCTGCTGTCCCGTTTTCGGATCAAGCGCTGGCTGTTCTAGAATCCGGGCGCATTCGGCCTCTGCATCCTCGAAATGCCGGAGCAACATCTCCGTGTCGGCCACATCGAAATTCCAACGGGAATATTCCCGCTCGGTCTGGCGGAATACATCGCCATAGCTCAGCGCGCGCGGATTTTGCGGCGGGTTGAACGGCATATCCATTACATGGTCGATGCCCAGCACATACATTGCAAGGCGCTCCAATCCATAGGTCAGCTCGCCCGAAACCGGCTTGCAATCGTAACCGCCTACCTGTTGGAAATAGGTGAACTGGCTCACTTCCATCCCGTCACACCAGACCTCCCAGCCCAGGCCCCAGGCGCCAAGAGTCGGGCTTTCCCAGTCATCCTCGACGAAGCGAATATCGTGCGATGCCATATCGATACCAATCGCTTCCAAAGAGCCGAGATAAAGCTCCTGAAAGTCAGGCGGCGACGGCTTCATGATCACCTGGAACTGATAGTAATGCTGCAGCCGGTTGGGGTTTTCACCATAACGGCCATCGGTTGGGCGGCGTGACGGCTGAACATAGGCCGCAGCCCATTCGCGCGGCCCAAGCGCCCGCAAGGTGGTTGCCGGGTGAAAGGTCCCTGCCCCCACCTCCATGTCGTAGGGCTGCAAGACCGCACAACCCTGACCGCCCCAGTAGATCTGAAGCGCTTGGAGTATTTCCTGAAAACAGCTCGGGCGCTCTGCCATGGTCCTGCCCTTCCAAAGTTGACTGGCGCTCCCTTTAGTGCAGATCGAAACGGCATGGAAACGGATTTCTGGCCAATCCCTCTTTCAGGCGAACAGCGCCAAAACTGACAGTTTAAGTTGGAAACAGTGACGTGCCCTTTCGGAAACGCTTACAGAAAAGTGTCAAAAAGTCCCGTGCGGGAGCCTTATCTGCCCACTAATCTCCAAGTGAACCACCGCGTCTACAGGGGAGCAGCCGCGTGAACCGTGCCACGACCATGCTATTCGTCGGACTGCTTTGGCTTTGGGCTCCCGTTGCCTGGGCCCAGCAGGTCTGGCTTCAGATCGAAGCCCTGCCAACATTGGCCGAGGCCCAAACGCGCGCCCAAGCCTATACAAGGTCCTTTCAGAATGTCAGCGGGTTCCAATTGCGTTCGGGCTGGTACGCCATTGCGCTCGGCCCCTACAGCCGGGCCACAGCCAACCAGGAGCTTGTAACGCTCCGGTCCCGTCGCCTGATCCCCCGCGACAGTTTCATCGCCCTGTCAGAGCAATACCGCCAGCAATTCTGGCCATCGGGCGCACAGGCCGCCCCTCAGCCTGACACTACGGCGCTGGCGGCGCAGGAACCGCCAGCGTTCCTGCCCACCGATGAAACGCTGCGCGAAGCCCGGTCCAGCGAATCTCTTCTCACCCGCGATGAACGGCTGAATTTGCAAGAAGCTCTGCAATGGTTCGGTTTCTATTCAGGCGGAATTGACGGCGCGTTTGGCCGCGGCACACGCGCTGCCATGGAGGTTTGGCAGATCAGCAAGGGATTTGAACCGACCGGCGTTCTGACCACCAATCAACGCCTGACCTTGTTGAACGAATTTCAGGAGGTCTTTGCTTCCCTCGGTCTGCGTGTTGTCCGCGATGATCCAGCCGGGATCGAAATGCTGATACCAGCAGGTATGGTCGAACGTGACCGGGAAGAAACACCTTTCGTTCACTATGACAGCCGCACCGACGATGGCGTGAAGCTCGTTTTGATCAGCCAGCGGGGCGACCAACGAACGCTCTTTGGCCTCTACGATATTATGCAAACGCTGGAAATCGTGCCGACCGATGGCGAGCGCAACCGGGCCCGCAACAGTTTCACCCTGACCGGCCAGAATGACAAGCTGCACAGTTACACCTATGCCGTCCTGAATGGCGATGCCGTCAAAGGGTTCACCCTTACCTGGAAGCCCGAGGATGCCCGGCTGATGAACCGCGTGGTCACCGACATGAAGGAAAGCTTCACAGCGCTGCCCGGACAGGTTCTGCCGGAAGTCACGGGCGACGGAAGCGAACAACGGATCGATCTGGTCTCTGGCCTGTCGATCAGAAAGCCCGAACGGTCCCGTTCCGGCTTTTTTGTCAATGCCGACGGCGCTGTTCTTACGACGACCGATGTGCTGGATGGCTGCGGCTATGTGACGATAGAGCGGGATACTCGGGCCAGCCTCGTCGCGCGGGATGAAACGCTGGGCGTGGCCTTGGTGGCCCCCGAGACCCCCCTGGCTCCCGCCGCTTTCGCCGCTTTCCAAAGCAGCATTCCCCGCCTCAGATCCGATATCGCGGTTTCTGGATACCCATATGAAGGTGTCCTGGAGCAGCCAACCCTCACTTTTGGGCTGCTCGCCGACATTCGCGGGTTGAGCGGCGAAGAGACGGTGCAGCGACTGGAGGTCAAGACATTGGCGGGCGATGCGGGCGGGCCAGTGCTTGACGAAACAGGCGCCGTGATCGGCATGCTGCAAGCGGCGCAGACAGACGGCTCGCGTGCGCTTCCCGAAGATGTGCAATTTGCGACGAACGTCGCCTCGTTGGCCGAGTTTCTAGTTAATGCCGGGATCAATCCCGCTGCCTCCAGCAGCACCCAAGCGCTGGAGCCCGTGGATCTGACCACAAAGGCCAACAAGCTGACAGTT
>JBCBGY010000090.1:0-16512 GCA_038526275.1 Pseudomonadota bacterium
GCCAGTTCTGTCTCTAACTCGGCAATCCGAGCATCCATCGCGGCGAGGCTTTCCTCCATCTGAGATTTCTGTTTCGCCATGGCCATTTGCGGATCTGAGTCGGTCCACCCCGAACCGAACAGGGCGACCAGGATCAAAACGGCGATCAATGCGCCGAAGCCTCCTAAAATTGCTTTCTCGTTCAATTGTTTTCCTCCTCCAGATGTCAGCCCTTTTGGCTGATTTGAGAATTCCCATAGCCGCCTATTCGGTTTGAGGCTGGCCGGGATGGGGTTGTAGAGGTTCCAGAGGATAGTCGAAAAACTCCCATCCGTCTGAACCATCGGGAAACCAGTACACAGCGGTATATCCGAGTTCGATGGCCCGCTTAGCGGCATTCCAACTCATCCAGCAGTCGGCCAGGCAAAAGATGACGACCGTTTTGGTTGGGTCGTCACCGGTGGCCGCTTTCAACCCTTTGCGAAAGTAGTCGGCGGTGACGGGTGCAATCTTTCCGTAGCCCACATTTGGCAACCAGATTGCGCCGGGGATCGAATTTCGGACCTTTTCCCGCCAGATCGTGCCTTTCGGCAAATTGGCGGGCTTTGGCGCTTGGGGAAGAACATCGATAAAGGCGGCCCCGGCTTCCCATAGCGTATGGGCCTCTTCGGCATCCACAACGGTGCCACCAGTCAAGGTTTCTGGGACGGGGGCGCGGTAGGCGTCTTCTCGGTAGCCTTCGGGTTCGGGCACGGCCTCCGCTTGGCTTGTCGTTGCGACAGCGACCGCCAGAAGCAACGCAGCAAACGTATGGATCATTGCGAAACATCCATGAGCGCGTCGCCAAGGTCCGTCACCAGGGGCACGCCTGCGTCGGTCAGCAGCGCATTGATTTCGTCCTGATTACGGCGGATGAGCGAATTGAGTTTGCGCTGCCAGACCTTTTCGCCCAACCGCACGCCCATGGTAATTCGGTAAAACAGCCGGGGCGGCAGGGTTTCTTCGATCAGGGGCACTACGGTCATTTCCGGGTAGTCGGCTTTGACCAACGGGCCACCCAACGGACCCCACAGGATGGCTCCGTCAATCTCGCCAGCTTTCAGGTCGTTGAGCATATCGACGGCTGGGCTTTTGATCCGCCGATCCACGAACAGGTCGTAGGCTTTGGCTTTGCCGATCAACCCATTCCGCGCCATATGCGTAGCGGGCGGGCTGCCTGCCACAATGCCAAGGCGCGTGCCTTTGAGACGCGGATCGCCCAATGCTGTTACCTCCGCCAGATCCGAGCCCTCAGGCAGGATCAGCGTGTAGACAGACGTGAAATAGTGGTTGGTGTTCTGCACCAGTTCGTGACCCTGGGCATAAGCCATGATCACATCGCACTTCTTGACCCTTAAGGTTTGGCGCACGAAACCGGTGGCTTGTGGAAACCATGTGTACTCGACCGGCAGTTCCAGCTTGGCGGCGATCAGCTCTGCCAAGGCATTTTCCCAGCCACGGCCATCCTCTGTTGACATCGGGTAGTTGGCCGGGTCCGCGCAGACCCGAAAAGCAGACTGAGACACCAGATCGGATGTCTGTGCCTGTGCCTTCAAAGCAAAGCAGGCCACCAATATCGCTGCCCACCCCTTAGCCGAGGCAGGCATTTTCGTCCTCGCGGATCACATCCGATTTGGCCTCTTTCTTGGCCGGTCTTCCACGTTCGACCACATCGGCTCCACGCGCCTTCAGGTAGACGTAGATATCGTCCAGATAACACATGACATTGGGGTTTTCGCCAAAGGCGGGCATCACGGAATCTTGGCCACCTGCTTTCACAACCTTTCGTCCGTTGGTCACGACCTCCAGAAAATCGTAATAATCCATCAGGGCTGCCGCGCTTTTGATCGCCGGAGCATAGGTTGACCCTTCGCCTTCCGGGCCATGGCAGACATGGCATTCGGAATGGTAGCGCCGGAAGCCGGAATAGGTCAGCCAATCGACGGTGCCATCTTCCGCAATGTTGTAAGTCGGCACATCATCAGCCGTGTAGTAGCGGCCATCTTCGCTATAGGCGGCCTCAAGATTGGCCGGATCAATTTTCTCTTCCGCGGAAATGCCAATGGGAAATCCTGTCGCAAGGCACAGGGCAAGGATCCGTCCTGTCAGTTTCATTTGGGGTACACCTGTTGGTTGGGATGGAACGGGCGCGGCTGATGCCACGCCCGCAACGTTGGTAAGGTTAGGCCGATCAGTCGGGCAGCGCGAAGACTGTCAACTGGCCCCCAAGTGCGGTGTAGTCGCTAAGAGCAGCATAGCCGCCCACGGCGCCCAGACCGTCATTCGGGTTGGTCAGACCAGCCGCCAGACCAATGCCGGCCCATCCGCCGATGCCGGACAGAATGCCAACATACTGCTTGCCGCCGCTTTCATAGGTCATCACGTTTCCGATGATGCCCGACGGGGTTTTGAACTTGTAAAGCTCCTCTCCCGTCTCTGCGTGCACGGCCTTCAGGTAACCTTCGAGCGTTCCATAGAACACCACGTCACCGGATGTGGCCAAGGCGCCCGACCAGACCGAGAACTGCTCTGGTATTGACCACTTGATCTCACCATTGACGTTGTCCCAGGCGATGAAGTTGCCCATGCCGCCGTGGCTATCCGGAGCAGGGTACATCGACAGGGTCGCGCCCACATAGGGCTGACCTGCGGTGTACGAGACCCTGAACGGTTCGTAATCCATGCACACATGGTTGGTGGGGACATAGAACAACTCAGTTTCCGGGCTGTAGGCCGCTGGCTGCTGGTCCTTGGTGCCAAGTGCTGCCGGACAGATGCCGGTAGAGTTGACGTCCTCGCCATTCTGCTCGGTGGAATATTGGGCCACGACTGCAGGACGACCGTAGTTTTCGGACTCCGGATCCATATCGACGCCAGTGGTCCAGTTCACCACAGGATCGTACTTCTCGGCGACCAGAAGCTCACCGGAAACGCGATCCATTGTGTAGGCCAGACCATTCCGGTCGAAATGGGTCAGCAGCTTGCGCTCAACACCATCGACTTCCTGTTCCGTCAGGATCATCTCGTTGACACCGTCATAATCCCACTCGTCATGTGGGGTCATCTGGTAGACCCATTTGGTCAGGCCGGTATCGATGTCGCGTGCAAAGATGGTCATGGACCACTTATTGTCACCCGGGCGCTGGGCCGGGTTCCAGGTCGATGGATTCCCGGTTCCGTAATACATCAGGTTCTCGTCGAGATCCGCTGCATACCAGCCCCAGGTTGTGCCACCACCAATCTTCCACTGTTCGCCTTCCCAGCTGTTGAGCGAGCTGTCGGGGCCAACGGGTTTGCCAAGCGCTGTGGTGTTTTCGTCGAAGATCAGCTGGTCATCCGGACCTACGGAATAGCCGCGCCAGACCTGTTCGCCGGTGTTCATGTCATAGGCCGTGACATGGCCCTGAACACCGAACTCCCCACCGGAGATGCCCACGATGATCTTGTCCTTCACAGGCAGAACCGTCGCAGTGTTGGTTTCACCAATGGAAGGATCGCCATTTACCGCTTCCCAGGCTATTTCGCCTGTTTTGGCGTCCAGAGCCACGATCTTGGTGTCAGCCTGATGTAGGAAGATCTTGCCTTCGGCATAGGCCACACCGCGGTTGACCGTATCGCAGCACATCACCGGAATGACGTCTGGATCCTGCTTCGGTTCATATTTCCACAGGATCTTGCCGTCATTGGCTAGGTCGAGCGCATAGACGATGTTGGGGAATGGCGTGTGCACATACATCACATCGTCAACGACTAGGGGCGAACCCTCATGGCCGCGCAGTACCCCTGTGGAAAATGTCCAGGCCACCTGCAGGTCACCGACATTGTCCGCATTGATCTGGTCGAGTTGCGAAAAGCGCTGGTTTTTATAGTCGCCCGTTTGGATCGCCCATTGGCTGGGATCGCCCATTTCCGCCACGAGACCGTCATTGGCGAGCGCCATGCTTCCCGCCGCCAATGCCATCCCGGATGTCAAAAGCAGAAGTCTTTTCATAAACTTCCTCCTCCCGATTGGTGCGGCAGCAAGTGCCGCGGTTGGCGAGCCATCCCTGACGGGATGGCTCTTTTTTCCAGTCCGGTTGGTCCTCTCCTCCCGAACGGACTGGATCTCTTTCCGCCGCTTACTCTGCGAAGGTCGTCAGGTAAGCGATCACGTCCGCACGTTCCTGCTCTTTGCGCAGGCCCGGAAATGCCATTTTGGTGCCTTTGGCATAGTCGCGCGGTTTTTCCAGGAACGCGGCAAGCTCGTCCTCTGTCCAAACCTTGCCGTCCGCCGATAATGTCGCCAGAGCATCGGAATATTGAAATCCTTCGACGGAGCCGACAGCGCGACCGACGATTCCGTTCAACACAGGGCCGACCTTGTTTTCGGCGCCTTCGCCCACGGCATGACAGGCCTGGCACTTACGGAAGACCCGCTCGCCCTTTGATGGATCGCCCTCTGCGTTCACCGATACTGGCGCCACGGCCAATGCCATGGCCAAGATCGCACGGTACTTCATTCCTTCGTCCTTCTTTACCCAACCCTCAGGCAAGCCGGTACCGTTCCGCAAATCGCGGTTCGGGCGCCCCACCCTCTCAAACATCTGGAATTACTAAATAAAATACGGCGACCGCGTGGAGCGACCGCCGTTGATCTAGTTTAGTCTGCTGGCATGCCAGGCCACATGATCACCGGCAAACGAGTTCACGAAAAAATAGGAATGGTCATAGCCTTCCTGAATCCGAAAAACGCCCGCCTGACGCTGCTTGGCCATCATGTTGGCGAGCGATTCCGGCTTGAGCAAATCTAAAAACTGATCACTCCCCCCTTGATCAATCAGTAGATCGCTCTTCCAGCCATGGGTCTCCAGCAGCAAGGTGCTGTCATGGTTGGCCCATGTCGTTTCATCGGGGCCCAAATAGGCGCCGAGTTGTTTTCTGCCCCAATCCGACTGGGTGGGATTGGCAATTGGCGCGAAGGCTGAAAGCGACAGGAACTTGTCCGGGTTCCGGATCGCCATGGTGATCGCGCCATGCCCGCCCATCGAATGGCCTGTCACGCCATGCTTGCCGTTGACGGGCAGGTTATCCGTGACCACGGCCCGCAATTCGGTGAGCACATAGTCGTACATCCGGAAATTGGGCTGCCATGGAGCCTGGGTGGCGTTCACGTAGAACCCGGCTCCCTGACCCAGATCGTAGGCCTCGTCGTCCGCTACGCCTTCTCCGCGGGGCGACGTGTCGGGGTAGATCACCATCAGTCCATGTTTGGCTGCATGTTCCTGCAAGCCAGCCTTTGTCATTGCGTTCTCGTGGGTGCAGGTCAGGCCCGAAAGGTACCACAGGCACGGCACAGGCCCAGTTTCGGCCTGTGGTGGGATGTAAGCTGCAAAGGTCATTGTGCAGCCACACGTTTCTGACGCGTGGGTGAACACCTTTTGGCGCCCACCAAAGCTCCGGTTATTTGAAACCAGCTCAATCGTCACGCCCTAGTACTCCACCACAGCGCGGATAGACTTGCCTTCATGCATCAAGTCGAAGCCATGGTTGATCTCGTCAAGCGACAGCTTGTGGGTGATCATCGGGTCGATCTCGATCTTGCCGTCCATGTACCAATCGACGATCTTCGGCACATCTGTCCGGCCTTTCGCACCGCCAAAGGCAGTGCCACGCCAGGTTCGGCCCGTCACCAGTTGGAAAGGGCGGGTCGAAATCTCCGCGCCTGCAGGCGCCACACCAATGATGATGCTCTCGCCCCAGCCCTTGTGGGCACATTCCAGCGCGGTGCGCATGACGCCCACATTGCCGGTTGCATCGAAGGAATAGTCGGCACCACCGCCGGTCAGCTCGACCAGATGGGCAACCATATCGCCTGAAACGTCATTTGGATTTACAAAGTCGGTCATGCCAAAATGCTTGGCCATGTCCGCTTTGTCATTGTTCAGGTCAACGCCCACAATCTGATCGGCGCCCGCCAGACGGCAGCCTTGGATCACATTCAAACCGATGCCGCCCAGGCCAAAGACAACGCAGCGCGACCCGATTTCCACCTTGGCCGTGTTGATCACAGCCCCGATCCCCGTGGTCACGCCACAGCCAATATAGCAGACCTTGTCAAAAGGCGCGTCCTTGCGGATTTTGGCCAGCGCGATTTCGGGCACGACGGTGTGGTTCGCAAAGGTCGAACAGCCCATATAGTGGTGCAAGGGCGTGCCGTCGGTCATCTTGAACCGTGTCGTTCCATCAGGCAGAAGGCCAGCACCTTGGGTGGAGCGGATCGACTGACAAAGGTTCGTCTTGGGGTTCAAGCAGTAGTCGCACTCGCGGCATTCCGGTGTGTAAAGCGGGATGACGTGGTCGCCGGGCGCCAGGGTTGTCACGCCTTCACCAACCTCCAGCACCACGCCTGCGCCCTCATGGCCCAGGATGGCTGGAAAAATGCCTTCGGGGTCGTCGCCGGAACGGGTAAACTCGTCCGTGTGACAAAGCCCTGTGGCTTTTATTTCGACCAGGACTTCTCCAGCCCGTGGGCCGTCAAGATCAACATCCATGATCTCCAGCGGTTTTCCCGCTGCAACTGCGACAGCAGCTTTGGTACGCATATTAGGTCTTCCTCCAAAACACAGCCCACATAGACCATGCCGTTTGGTAAAGTATGGTCGGCGCAGGTATACGGAACAACTAAGACAATGGTGGTGTTTGGTGCAAAGGGCATTCGGCCATAGTGGCTGCAGAAGTTTTTGAAGCCGGAGGGAATGCGATGAACTATCCGAAAGTTCTTTTGTTTGCGGCTTTCAGTGGCATAGCGTTACCTGTGACAGCGGCGGATTTCTCAGATCCGACCTGGCCTTGCATACAGCGCAAGGTAGAGCGCCTTTCGATCGGACTAATGTGGCCAACACCGTTGGAAGAGATTGAGATCGATCCTGAGACGTCCGCAGCCATTGCCGATTTGGCGGATCAACTGGCTCTGCGACGGATCGCGTTGGCTGAGCTTGAACCACAGGTTACAGCCTTTGCGGCTGGCTCTGACGGTGATCCCCAGATCCTGGGCCGCGTTTTCGAACGGGTCTTCAACAGTCTGTCTGCCCGACGAACCCGGATCATTACAGGGATCGGGGAATTCTCGCTTAGCCAAATCGCCCTGGCTGAAAAGATCGATGCGGCCAGGGTCGAGATGAACACTGCAATTGAGGCCGCAGAACCTGACTTCGACAAGGTTGATGCGCTGGAAGAACAACTGGATTGGGATCAGGTGATTTACACGGACCGCCAGCAGTCGATCACCTATCTTTGCGAAACTCCGGTTCTGCTGGAGAAGCGGCTCTTTGCCATTTCACAGATGTTGCAGCAGGTCAGCCGCAGCGACGGGTGACGGCTACTCCCACTCCAACTCTGTGAAGGCGACCGTGGCATTACGGGGGTTGAATGCGTCGAATAGGTCCCACAGTTCGGCTTCTTCGTCGGCGATATGGGTGACGGCGTGACCGATCCGTTCGCCGGCAGCAACAGCGGCGGCCGTATCGCGGGCGAGAACATCCAGATAGCGCGCCACACTCTCGGACCCTTCGGGCCAGGGTAAGACCGGTCCACCATGGCCGGGAATGATCCGCTGGGCTCCGTTGCCAGCCATTTCGGCCAATACGGCCTGCCAACCACGCAGCGATCCGTCCAACGCGGGTGTGTGGCGATGAAAGATCAAATCGCCCGTAAACAAGGTGCCGGTATTCGTGTCAAAGACCGTCAGGTCATTCGAGGTATGGGCCGATGGCCAGGACTGAAGCTCCAAGGGGCGATTTCCAAGATCGATCACCATGGATGTTTCGACTGTTTGGGTGACCTTGGGCGGAATCGTCCCGGCGAAAGCCAACGGTCCGATCAAACGTTCCAGGCTCTCCAGGTAATTTTCCTGACGGTCCGCCAGCGCGCGGGGCATCTTGGTGTGGGCCACAATTTCCGCGCCTTGCTCCTCAAAGATTCGCGTTCCGAACACGTGATCTGGGTGCATATGGGTCAGCACCACATGGCTGATCGGCAAGTCCGTCTCGGCCCGGATCGCCCGCCATAGGGCTTCTCCGATCCAGGCGGCGGAGCCCGTGTCGATGACCGCGACGCTCTCTTCCCCAATAACAAAGCCCATGTTCGAGACGTCGCCTCGATTGGTGGGGTTGGGCTCTGCGATCTGGCCCAAATGGGCGAACAAACCGGGTGCCGTTTCTACAACGGCCAACGCTGCCCCGACTTCTGCGCAGCGGGCCTGATCGACAGGCGTTTCGCGCAACTTGGCCTCGCATTCCGCGAGGCTGGCTGCCTCGTAGCCAGGGATCAAACTGTCGCGGCAGTGCTCCGCTTGCACACCCAAACAGACGGCAATAACGGCTTCAAACATCGCAATACCCCCAGTTTCGCACCCGAAATGCCCGAAATGTGATCAAATCTGCCTCAAAATACCTATCTGCAAAAGCGAATATGTGTCACGGTTTTGTCATCACGCATGCGAGAGGAGGATGCATCGTGTCGAAATTTTCTATGTTTGCGCAGGCCACGACCTTGTGTGCCACACTGTTGGCAACGTCGGCCATTGCCGGTGACGCGATCAAGAATCCCCTGATTGAGGGAGAGACCTGGGAATATCTTCGCGAGGATGTGGTGGGTGACGCGGCCTTGGCCGATGGCTCGGCCCTGTTTTCTGTCGATGCTCCTTACCGCGCACACGATGCGGCAACTGTGCCCGTGATTATACGCCAGTTGGACGAATCGGCCCAAATCAGCGCTGCGACCGTGGTTATTGACGAGAACCCCGCGCCCGTGGCGGCGGAACTGACCTTTTCCGATGCAATGGCACCTTTGGATTTCGAACTGCGAGTGCGCGTGAACCAATATTCCAACGTGCGTGTGATCGCCGAGACGCCGACTGGCATGCATATGGCGGGTCGGTTCGTCAAAGCCTCTGGCGGCTGTTCTGCCCCGGCGTCGAGTGATCCTGACCTTGCCTTGGCCTCCATGGGCAAGATGAAGCTGCGGATGTTTGGCGAGCCTGCCCGGATCTCTACACCACGGCGGGAAGCGCAGATCATGATCCGGCATCCCAACTATTCGGGCTTGCAGCGCGATCAGATTTCGCAACTGTTCATTCCGGCCCATTTCATTGATACGCTGGAAGTGCGTCAGGGAGATGAGCTGTTGTTCACCATGACCGGTGGCATTTCGATCTCGGAGAACCCCGTGTTCCGCTTCACCTATCAGGATAACGGATCAGAGGCCCTGACGGTCACAGCGACCGACACCGATGGAAACGCCTTTGAGACGATCCTTCCGAAATACGCGGAAAGCTGATCACCACGGGGGCCAGATCGGCCCCCCTTGCAACGGCGTTTTAGTCGGTCAAAAGCAAACGATCTCGGCTTCAGCTTGCGCGCGGCGCAGATCGGCAACGATAGTGGATGCTGACGCTGCAGACCGAAACAGGGAAACCCGTTCGCCGCCGACGCGCCGCATGGATAGAACGGTTTCGGCCTGAACATAGGCTTCATAGGGCAGGATAGCGGCAATCTCGTCGATAGAGCAGGCACATTGTTCCAGTATCCGCCGCGACTGACCGTTTGCCGCCATGCAACCAAAGATATAGTCGGCGCGGGCCACCGTCGGATAGTCGTTCAGTCGCTCTGCCACGGTCTGTGCCCCTGCCGCAGTCGGCAGAATAAAAGCCAAAACCAGGGCGAGGCGCCTCATTCCAATCCCCCGAGGGTCATTTCAGAGCTATAGACGGCGCCCGCCTCCGCCGAGAGCGTCAGATACCAGCCGGGCACTTCATCTGACATTGTCACCCGCAGTTCCAGATCGCCAAAGCCCTGCATTCGGTCGCGGTTTGGGTCATCCGCAAACGGGAACAGGCTGACCGTTTGGGTTTCAATTCTTTTGCCCCGGTAGTCGGCTTCGCCGGTTTCGATGGCGCTGGGCTGTGCGAGCGCCTCTTTCACGCGGTTCCGGATGTAGAAAGGGCTGCCCCCCGCCGCCTCGGCCATGTCGCGTACCGTGGCTTCGTAGAACACCATGATCATCGGGTTGCCAACGCTGGCCGGGAACTGGCCCAGTGGTCGGTGTTTGCCCTCCTGGCGAAATTCCAGATGGGCCGTTTCCGAGTCACCCGCGGACTGGATCGACAGTGCGATCTCTCCGGTATCTCGCGTTCCGGCATCGGGTTTTAGCCGGTTGGTGACTGCGCGCTGATAGACCAACGTGCTTTGCCGATCGACAGCGTCTAGGGTTCCATTGCGAAAGAGCAGGTCAAAGCTCTGCTGGTCTTCTTTTGGTGTGGCCAAGGCGAGCGTGGCGGTCACCAAAAAAGTCATCAGGATCGCGAAGGTTCGGGTCATGGTGGTTCGTCCTCCCGATCCAAAGCTTAGCCTTTGGGGAGGGCCTGTCATGGGAGACCTTTGTAGGGTCAGCCTCGCCGAAGGAACCCTTTCGCAAACTTCTGCAAGTCCGGAGCTTTCGCGTTGGGCGAATAGATCTGACGATCTAGATCTGCCAACGCTTTTTGTTGGCCTGTGTTCGGGCCGTCTCGCAATGCCATGGTTTGAGCCAGCCGCCGCGCGGAAGCGACTTCGCCGCGCCTTGCCGCTTGGCGCAAGGCACGCTTCACGGGATCGAACAGGGTAAGACCTGTTCGCCCCGTCACCTTGCGCCCGGAAAGCGTGGCCCCTGTGCCGAGGATAAAGACAAAGCCAGCAATCAAGGCCATGGGCCAACCGGGTAACTGCGCCTGAGCGATGCGCGGCATCGGATCCAAGTTTCTTCCCTTCTCTTGCCGATACGCAACCCGCTGAGGTGTGATCCTGGCCATACCATGCTGGCGGGTTTGGGTGTTGAAGTAGCTGACTTCCAACGGTTCCAATATTGCGGACACGTCGTTGGTGGGCCGGATCGTCCAACGCCAGAAGGCATAGGTCACCGGCCCATGCGGTGTAAGCTCCACCAAACGCTTCTCGGGATGGGGAAAGATCATCGCAGAGGGCGAGGCCAGCTCCGGCATAGGCGGTATCATCTCCGGGGTCGCACCATGTGCTTCCAGCCGAATGACCCGAAGGACGCCGTCGCCGGGTTGCAATTGATCGGGTGCATTGGACCATTGATCCGAAATTTCCAGAAACCGAACAGGGAACCACCAGTCTCCGTCGGCCTCGGTCGGGACTGGCTGCACCTGCAGGGTAACCGGACGGGACGTGATCTCATGCTCAAACCAATCGTCACCAGCATCTGTCAGGGTCAGGTCATGGCGAAATGGCCGGATTGTCAGTGTGCCGGGCCGTGTTGGGTATAGTGCCATGCGCCTTTGAAAGACCTTGACCGTCTTTCCGCCGATACGCTCCTGGTGCCAATCGTCGGGGCCAAGCTGGCTCCAATTGAAACCGTCGAGATCTGGTTGGTGCAAGGCTTCGCGTGTGATGTGTCGGCGATAAGTACCGCGGATCGTGACCATCACCAGTTCGCCGACATAGGGCACCAGATCCGGGTCATCCAGTGAGACCTCGATTTGCAGTTCGCCCGCCGCGACGATAGCGGATTGCCCGTTGACCACGGACGGTAACATAAGGAGCAAAAGGCAAAGCCACCTCATCGGGGATCCTCCGGCGGAGGCGGCGCAAGCCCTAATGACGCGCGGCGCTTACGTTCATGGGCAATGCGGGCCTTAAGAAAATCACCCGGAACGTCGGAAAGCTGCTGCAGCCAACGTTCGTCGGCCACCATGTAGGCATCGTCAAAAATCCGGCGCACTCCAAGCCGCCCGCGGCTGTCTAGTTCGGCGAGGCCCAGCATTGTGTTATTCGTCGCCTCATCGCCTGTGCCGGCAGCGCGGGCATTGCCTTGTGCCACCTCAGCTTCTGCCGTCGGACCATTTCGACGTTTAGGAAACAGGGCCAAAGTTTCCGGGTCGATCTGCAGCCCGGCATAATGTCTGGCCACCATGTCGAAGTTTGTCTGCGCATCGGCATTCCCTTGGGCTATTGCACTGTCGTAGGCCTCAAGCGCTGCGGCGTAACTACCATCGAGAGCATGCGCATTCCCCAAATTGTAGAACATCCGTGCCTCCGTGAAGGCCGCCGCCGCGCCAGCGACGTCGCCTGCCCGGTACTTGGCCACGCCTTGCCACGCCGGATCGGAAAAAAATGGTGCGGCGAAGTACGACAGCCCGACGGCCAAGGCCAATCGTCCGAATGGCGCTCCTCCGCCCAAGACCAATGAAAGGACAAGAGTGCCCAGAGCAAGAAGCAGCAGCGCCCTCATCCCGCTGTCCGCCGGAAGAGGATCAGCAAGGGTAAAGCGGCGAGAACGAGGATATATCGGCCTACATCGCGCGCATAAAGCAACGGGTAATCCTGGCGCTCCAGCACTGTGCGCGCTCTGTCCTGCAGGTACCGCACCAGACTATCCGTCTGTTCAATGGTAAAGGCGTGTCCGTCGCCTGCCCCGGCCAGCTCTTCAAGCTGAGCCGATGTCCCCTCAATAGAGACAATGGATAGCCTTGCCCCACTTCGCGTTATGGCCTCCACCATTGACGGATCGAGCACCGCTTCGCGATCGGTCATCAAGATGACATCGCCATTGAGGATCCGAGCGTCGGCAAGGATCTGGGCCGCAAGAGCCAAACCGCGTTCGGGCCGCGAGCCTGGATCCGGCACAGTCTCGCCGTCTACCAGGGAAAAGGTCTGACCCAACTGGCGCAGGTCCGTGGTCAGATCCGTTGCGATATAGGCGTCGCCACCGAATAGGATCAAAGCCCCTGGGCGCGTGCCCATGGCAGAGATGGCAAAACGGCCCATGGCCTGCAGCTTCGGCCAGTTTGAGTGCTCGATCATGCTAGGCGAGGCATCAAGGACGAAGATAACAGCATCCAGATTTCGGAAAGACGGTGTGTCCCGCCGCTCAACCGCAGGTCCCGACAGAGCCAGAATAATCAAAGCAGCCGATACCAAGGCAGCCATCGTCGACCCTCGACTTGCCTGTTGATCAACGAGCCCAAGCGAGTGCATGGCTTTCAGCAGCTCGGGCTTGGCTGCTTGTTCCCAATCGCCAAGACCCGTCCTTATCCGCAGTGCCCACCACCCAAACCCTGTGAGCGGGATCAGCGCCAGTAACCATTCCGGCCTGAGTAGCGAAAGCGACGGGATCATGCGTCGCCTCGCCGAATGTGGACCAGACACAGGATCAGCGCCAGGGCGGCAGGCCAAACCCAGAATTCGCGGTAGATCTCTGCGGCCAGCCCATCGCTATCGTTGGTTTCCAAACGGTCGATCGCGCGGGCAACGTCTTGCAGATCCCCCATGGTCCGCACCCGAAAGCTTTCGCCACCTGACAGATCGGAAATTGCCCGCAACGTGGCCGCATCAACCACGCCGCGTTCGCCTTCTTCTGCGGTGGTTTTGTCCTTGGGACCCAGTGCGATTGTGTGAACCTTGATGCCCATCTCGGCAGCCAGTTGAGCAACGCCTTTGGGATCAGTTGCCCCTGCATTGTTTGAACCGTCAGAAAGCAAAACCACAACCTTGGTTGTAGCGTTTGATAGGGCCATGCGTTTCAGGGCCAGGCCCAAACCGTCCGATATGTTGGTGGCTCGGCCCGATATGCCGATGGTGGCCTGTTCGATCCGCCGGGCTACGGCCTCCACATCGAATGAGAAAGGCGCGGCGTAGTAGGCCTCTGATCCGAACAGAACCAAAGCCACCCGGTCTCCGGCCCGGCCGCGCGCGAATTCCGCTCCGACTGTCGTGACAGCCTCCAGCCGCGTGATCCGGCGTCCGTCCAGCGCGAAATCGTCCCGCACCATCGACCCTGACAGATCCAGCACGATTGCCAGGTCGCGGCCTGATACTTTCAGCGCGGATACGGGGGCCAGATCACGCGGGCCAGCAACCGCTGCCACGATGAGTGCCCAAATGATCCACGGCGCCAGCCGTTTGTCCCAGGCCAGCGCTCGGCTGTGCGCCTGCTGGGATTGCCCGATCAGCCGCGTGCCAATCCTGTCGGGTACGACAAGGGCTGCGCCAGTTGCCGGGGCCTGTGGTGCAAAGCGAACCACAAGCAGCGGTAATGGCAGCAGCAAAAGCAGCCAGGGATGGGTCAGCTCAATCACGCAAAACCTTTTGGATCAGCCGTTCCAAGTCGCGGTCTGGAGATGGTTTGTAGAGCGAGGCTTGCAGACCCGCGAAACGTTTGGGCCGGTGCCGTTTCAGCAAATGTAAGAGCGCGGTCCGTTGCTCGCCGGTTGGCAGCATCTTTGAAGCTGCCACTTGATCCTGCAACGATGTAAGGGCCGGACGCTTTTTCCGTTCCGAAACCGCGCGAAAGACGAGCGCCACAACCAAGGCAGCGAAGGCGGCAACTGAGACCGTGGCAGAAAGGTCCGCCAACCAATCGAAAGAGCTGGCAGGGGGCAGGTGAATGTCCAGCAGACCGGCTGCCAATGCCTCGTCCCCATGTTTCATGGGCGTGTCGGCATTGCAGCAGCGATTTGGCGCGCGAGCCTGTCCAACGGGTCGCCTGCATTCAGCCGAAGCACGGGGCGCTTGCTCAACAGATCCGATGTTTCGTCACTGGATGACTTGCTCAAGGCCAGTCGCATTCGGCGCCCGTCCCTTAAGCGAACCGGATAGCGTCCGGCTGGCAGAGCATCAGCATCCGACAGTTCAATAAGCCGAACGGTTCGATGGCGATCGATCTGGCCCAGCCGATCGGTCCAATCGTCGCCCAGTCGATCAAAGCCGGAAGCGATGACGATCTCGGAGCCGCGCGGGCAAAGCCGTTCGACTGAGGCGAGAGCAAGGTCCAGGCGTTGTGTTTCCCCACCGCCGCCCAGCGCGGCGGCATGAGCTCGGACCATGCCGCCAATGACGCCGAGCATGCCGCGAGATCGTCCCCGAGCGACTTGCACGACGGGGCCTTGGGCCGTTACCGCCATCAGACCCACGCGACCGCTATCTTCCACCACACTCCAACCGATAAGCGACAGCACTTCTGCCGCGGCGACTGACAAAAACGCCCGGGACAGCCCCCAGAACATGGCTGGCCGAAAATCCGCTACGAGAAGGGTTACGCGATCCCGTTCTTCGCGGAACTGTCGCACATGAAGTCGCCCTGTTCGTGCAGTTGCCGAGCGATCCAAATGGCGAACATCATCTCCCGCTGCATATTCGCGAAGGTCTGCGACCTCTTGGCCGGTTCCCTTTCGCTTTCCCGCAAAACCGCCGGGAAGTTGTGCCAATACCGGCTGAACCGTAGCCTTTAGCGCGATTGGACGAAGTGCGATCAAGGCGTTCGCATGCAGCGCAACACCTGGGGCTTCCAGCGCCTGCTTCACAGCGGTTCGACCGCCGCCAGGATGTCGCCCACCACGGACCTGGCTGTGCGCCCTTCGGCAACGGCTTGCCAGGTCAGGACCATCCGGTGCGCCAAGGCATCCGGAGCCAGATCCGCCACATCGTCCGGCACCGCGTAGTCCCGCCCGCGCAGGTAGGCCAGGGCCTTGGCCGCGGCTGCCAGCGCAAGAGATCCACGGGGAGAAACGGCGTGTTCGATCTCACCCGCCAGGGGTCCTTCTCGTGTCGCCATGGTAAGCCGCACAATATAGTCGCGCAGCTCAGGGGCGAGATGGACCGCCATTGCGGCGCTGCGGGCGTTCGCAAGAGCCGGGCCGCCGATTTGTTGTCTGAAGGCCGGTGGATCTGTGGTCTCCGCTTCAACCAGATCCAGGATCCGCCGCTCCGTCGTTGCGTCTGGTAGGGTCAATTCGACGTGTAGCAAGAACCTGTCGAGCTGGGCCTCAGGCAGAGGAAAGGTCCCTTCATGCTCGATGGGATTTTGGGTCGCGACCACGAGAAACGGATCGGGCAACATGTGGGTGCCTGTGCTGACTGTGACCTGGCCTTCGGCCATGGCCTCCAGAAGGGCGGATTGAACTTTTGGTGGCGCGCGGTTGATCTCATCCACCAGAACGAGGTTGTGAAAGACCGGCCCCGCGACGAACTCAAAGGTTCCGTCATTAGGCCGGTAAACCGGCGTTCCCGTTACGTCGCCTGGCATCAGATCTGGGGTACATTGCAGCCGGGCGAAGCTCCCCTCAACCGCCCCGGCCAACAGTTTAACGGCCCGGGTTTTGGCCAATCCCGGTGCGCCCTCAAGCAACAGATGGCCACCAGACAGAAGCGCGACCAGCAGCCGTTCAATCAGCTTTTCATGGCCAACGATCCCTGACGCCAGTTGCGCGGCAAGGCCCCCGATCTGAGACGGGACAGGCGATGCAGCGCTTGCGTCCATGGAACCTCCGGTAGGGCTTTGGAGACGCGGGCCAGCTTAGCCAACCGTTTCGGCTCCTCAAACCCGCCCAAAGTCGTAGTTCCGTCAGTCGCGGTGGGGGCGGCAATCCGGGTCGAGGATCGTTGCGAACCGGTTTTCCGCCAGGGTGTGTTTCATCCGTTCAGACAGTTCGTCGTAGGATTGTTCGATATATTCGATAAA
>JBCBGY010000091.1:0-16340 GCA_038526275.1 Pseudomonadota bacterium
TTCATCGCCTTCCAATTGGCCTTTCCGCAGCTGAACTTCGACTGGGCCCAGCCTTACGCCAATTTTGGGCGGTTGCGGCCCCTGCACACATCTGCCGTGATTTTTGCCTTTGGTGGCAACGCACTGATCGCCACATCATTCTATGTGGTGCAACGGACGAGCCGGGTCCGCCTGTTTGCCGGAAACCTCGCCTGGTTCGTTTTCTGGGGCTACCAACTGTTCATCCTGCTGGCCGCAACGGGCTATCTGCTCGGCGCGACGCAGTCCAAGGAATATGCCGAGCCGGAATGGTACGTTGATATCTGGCTCACCATCGTCTGGGTCGCCTATCTGGTCGTCTTCTTGGGCACGATCATCATCCGAAAAGAACGCCACATCTACGTCGCCAACTGGTTCTTCCTCAGTTTCATCATCACGGTTGCGATGCTGCATGTGGTGAACAACCTGTCGATCCCCGTCAGTCTTTGGGGCAGCAAGTCCGTGCAGGTCTTTGCAGGCGTTCAGGATGCCATGACCCAATGGTGGTACGGCCACAATGCGGTGGGCTTCTTCCTGACGGCGGGCTTCCTGGGCATGATGTACTACTTCGTGCCGAAACAGGCGGGGCGCCCGGTCTATAGCTACCGGCTGTCCATCATCCACTTCTGGGCCCTGATCTTCCTATATATCTGGGCCGGGCCGCACCATTTGCACTATACAGCGCTGCCGGACTGGGCCTCGACCCTTGGTATGGTCTTCTCCGTTGTTCTGTGGATGCCAAGCTGGGGCGGCATGATCAACGGCCTGATGACGTTGAACGGCGCTTGGGACAAGATCCGCACCGACCCGATCATCCGCTTTTTCGTGGCCTCTCTCGCCTTCTACGGCATGTCCACGTTCGAAGGGCCGATGATGTCCATCAAGGCGGTGAACGCGCTTAGCCACTACACCGACTGGACCATAGGGCATGTTCATTCTGGCGCTCTGGGTTGGAACGGCATGATCGTCTTCGGCTGCCTGTACTTCCTGACGCCGAAGCTGTGGGGCCGGACGCAGATGCATTCGGTTGCCGCCATGAACTGGCATTTCTGGCTCGCGATGATCGGGATCGTCCTTTACGCCGCTTCGATGTGGGTCACGGGCATCATGGAAGGCCTGATGTGGCGCGAGGTCGATGACCAAGGTTTTCTGGTCAACAGTTTCGCTGACACGGTTCGCGCCAAGTTCCCGATGTATCTGGTCCGCGGCCTGGGCGGGGTCCTGTACCTGACCGGTGCGCTGATCATGTGCTGGAACATGTGGCGCACCATCGTGGGCCACGCCCCGGCCCGCCAGTCGCTCTCTCAAGTCACCCCTGCAGAGTAAGGTGCCCGACCCATGGCCATTATTGACCGTCACGCCATTCTGGAACGCAGCCCCTCACTCCTGCTGACCTTTTCGCTCCTCGTCGTCACCATCGGTGGCATTGTGGAAATCGCTCCGCTGTTCTGGCTGGAAAACACGATCGAAAAGGTTGAGGGCGTCCGCCCCTATAGCCCGCTCGAACTGAAAGGCCGCGACGTTTATGTGCGCGAAGGCTGCTATGTTTGCCACAGCCAGATGATCCGTCCGATGCGGGACGAGGTCGAGCGCTATGGCCACTACAGCCTGGCCGCCGAAAGCATGTACGACCATCCGTTCCAATGGGGGTCCAAACGCACCGGGCCCGATATGGCCCGCGTTGGAGGGCGCTATTCCGACGAATGGCATCTTGTACACCTGATCGATCCGCAGTCCGTGGTGCCCGAAAGCGTGATGCCGAAATACGAATTCCTGCTGAACGCCCGGCTTGAGGATGATGATATTGCCGCTCTGATGCGCACGCATCGGTTCGTTGGCGTGCCCTATACCGACGAACAGATCGAGACCGCAGCGCTCGACCTGCGCAATCAGGCGGACCCCGAAAGCGACTGGGATGGCGTGCTGGAGCGCTACCCAGGCGCGGCGATCGGCAATTTCGACGGCCAGCCACAACTGACCGAAATGGATGCGCTGATCGCCTACTTGCAAGTGCTTGGCACCATGGTCGATTTCTCGACCTTCACCCCTGATCCCAGCCGTTAAGGAGCCGAAAGATGGACACTTATTCCTTCCTGCGTGAATTCGCCGACAGTTGGTTTCTGATCGCGCTCTTTGGCTTCTTTCTGGGCGCAGGCATCTGGGCGTACTGGCCGGGCCAGCGCCAGGCCCGCCAAGATGCAGCGGCGATCCCCTTTCGCGACGAAGCGAAGAGCTGCGGGAAATCCTGCGCCAACTGCGTCGCCAAAAGCGACGTCCTGAAAGGCCTGGCCGATGGCTGAGCAACGTCTTGATGAACAAACCGGCCAAACCACAACGGGCCACGTCTATGACGGGATTGAAGAGCTCAACACACCATTGCCTCGCTGGTGGCTCTGGACCTTTTACGGAACCATTGTTTGGGGCGTGGTCTACACACTGCTCTACCCTGCTTGGCCGCTGGTTACCGGGGCAACGGCCGGGTTGCTGGGCTACTCGACCCGGGCAGAGGTCGCCGCGCGCATCGACGAACATGCCCAACGCAACGCGGCTTTGGTCGAGGCCTTGGTGGCCGCAGATCTTGCCAGCTTGTCACCGCAGGACGATTTGCACCGGTACGGCACTGTTCGGGGCGAGGCTGTTTTTCGCGCCCATTGCAGCCAGTGCCATGGATCTGGTGCTGCAGGAGCGGCGGGCTTTCCCAATCTGCTGGACAATGACTGGCTGTGGGGGGGAACAGTGGACGAAATTGCCCACTCCATTCGCCACGGCATCCGCAACGAAACAGACCCCGACGCCCATTATTCCGAAATGCCGGCATTTGGCGAAATGCTGGAGCGGGACGAGATCGAACTGTTGGTCGACTATGTGGCGGCGCTTTCGTCCACCGAGGTCGCCGAAGGTCCGGCCACGGAACTGTACCTCGACAATTGTGCATCGTGCCACGGGGATAACGCGCAGGGAGATCGCGATCTGGGCGCACCGAACCTGGCAGATGCGATCTGGCTTTATGGTGGTGATCCGGACTCCCTGACCGAAACCATTACCTATGCCCGCTTCGGCGTCATGCCCGCCTGGGGTCAGCGCCTGTCTGATGCCGATGTGCGCGCAGTCGCACTTTACGTTCACAGCTTAGGTGGAGGAGAATAGTCATGCTCGACACGACCTTTGGCGCGGAAACCATCTGTCACCCGATCAGGGTCATGGTGCCGCCTGTCCTCGAAGTCCGGCATTTGAACCTCTGGTACGGCAAAAAACAGGCGCTCCGTGATATCACAATGGATGTGCCCAGCCGAGGTATCACCGCCTTCATCGGGCCGTCGGGCTGCGGCAAGACCACATTGCTGAAGTGTTTTAATCGGATGCACGATGATACGCGTGGTGTGCGGATCACCGGCACCATTCGGATGTGGGGCAAAGAAATCGACGGTCCCGAAGTGGACCCGCCCAACCTGCGGCGCCGTTTCGGCTGGGTCGCCCAGAAACCCGATCCGTTCGCCCGTTCGATCTACGACAATGTGGCCTATGGCCCCCGCATCCATGGGATCGTGCCCGCCGAAGAGTTGGCCGCGCATGTGGAAGATTGCCTGACGCGCGCCAATCTGTGGGACGAAGTCAAGATGAGGCTGCTGGCGCCTGCCTTCTCTTTGTCGGTTGGTCAGCAGCAGCGGCTTTGCATTGCGCGGGCTTTGTCGACCAAGCCCGAGGTTCTGCTCATGGACGAACCCACGGCGTCGGTCGACCCATTGGCCGCCGCTGCGATCGAAGATTTGATCCGGGATCTGGCGGAGCAACATGCGGTGATCATCATCACCCATTCCATGATGCAGGCCCGCCGATTGGCTGATCGGGTTTGCTACTTCCACTTGGGCGATCTGGTCGAAACCGGCCCAACCGCCGGCCTGTTCAAGCATCCGGCCGACCCACGCACGCAAGCCTTCATCGCCGGTTCGATGGGTTGACCAACGAGGGACCGATGGTGACCAACAGCGACCCCGAAAGCCTGTATGCCGCCCGGGAACCGGTCTTTCCCCGCCGGGTGCGTGGCCCGTTTCGGAACCTGAAATGGGGCATCATGGCGGTGACGCTCGCCATCTATTACATCACGCCGTGGATCCGCTGGGATCGCGGCCCGAACCTCCCGGATCAGGCCGTTCTGGTCGACTTGGCCGGGCGCCGCTTTTACTTCTTCTGGATCGAGATCTGGCCCCATGAATTCTATTTCGTGGCAGGGCTTTTGATCATGGCGGGGTTGGGCCTCTTTCTGTTCACCGCAGCACTTGGGCGGGTCTGGTGCGGCTATACGTGCCCGCAAACGGTCTGGACGGACCTCTTCATTCTGGTGGAGCGCTGGATCGAAGGCGACCGCAATGCGCGGGTGCGGCTGCACCATGCGCCATGGTCGTTGCACAAGGCGCGGCTGCGGATCACCAAATGGGTGGTTTGGGCGCTGATCGGTGCGGCCACGGGGGGCGCCTGGGTGTTCTATTTCGCCGACGCCCCGACCCTGGCGAAAGACCTGCTGACCTTTTCCGCCGCGCCTGTGGCCTATCTCACCATCGCCATTCTGACAGCGACGACCTTCATCTTTGGGGGGTTCATGCGGGAACAGGTCTGTATCTACATGTGCCCCTGGCCCCGCATTCAGGCTGCGATGATGGATGACAACACCCTGACCGTCGCCTATCGCGACTGGCGAGGGGAGCCGCGCGGCAAGCTGAAAGAAGAGGGCCACGGCGATTGTATTGACTGCAATGCCTGTGTGGCCGTCTGCCCGATGGGGATCGACATCCGCAATGGCCAGCAGATGGAATGCATCACCTGCGCCCTTTGCATTGATGCCTGCGATGACGTGATGGCCAGGGTTGGACGGGACCGGGGCCTGATCGATTATCTCGCGCTGAGCGATGAGCCCCGGGAACGGGAGGGGCAGGCGCCGCGCAGCGTCCTGCAGCACATATTCCGCACGCGCACGGTTCTTTACACGGCGCTCTGGTCGGCCGTGGGTGTGGCGTTGCTTTACGCTCTCTTCATCCGGCCCGAGATTGAGATGACAGTGTCGCCTGTGCGGAACCCGATCTACGTGACGATGGCTGATGGCGCGCTGCGGAACGCCTATGAAGTGCGGCTGCGCAACAAGCACCCTGAAGAGCGACTGTTTCGCGTGACAGTCCACGGTGACCCGACGCTGCACCTATCGCTCGAAGGTACGCCCTACGAGGCCGTAGAGGTGGCCGCCGATGCCACCCAAAGTCTCCGGGTCTATATCACGGCCCCGCCACAGAGCGCTCCCGCAGCCGCGCAAAGCACGCCCGTCCGGTTCTGGGTCGAAGATCTCGCCAGCGGGGACCGCGCCCATGTCAACAGCAGGTTCAACGGGAAGGGAGACGCTCAATGATTACCGAGCTAAAGGGATGGCACGTACTGGCCATGTTCGGGTCCGCTTTCGGCATCATCATCGCGGTGAACGTAACTCTGGCGCTGAACGCGGTGGCAAGCTTTCCGGGACTTGAGGTCAAGAATTCCTATGTTGCAAGTCAGTCATTTGACCGGGATCGCAGGGCGCAACAGGCGCTGGACTGGGAGGTTGACGCCTGGTTGCAGGACGACTTGCTGATCCTGCGGATTACTCGCGACGGCGCACCGGTACAGGCCAAGTTCGAGCAGGCTCTTCTGGGGCGCCCGACGTCGGTCAAGGCTGATCAGGCGTTGATGTTTGACTTTGACGGCGCGGTCTATGTGGCACCTGTGACTGCGGGTCCGGGAAACTGGAATCTGCGGCTGAAAGCTCGCGCGCCGGACGGAACACTATTTTCCCGCCGGATCGTGCTGAGGCCCACGCAATGACTGCCGCCTGCCCGGCCTGTATTGTCGATATGACCGCCACGCCGGAGATTGCGCAGAGCAATCGCAATGTCGTTCTTTCGGTGCCAAAACTGCACTGCGCCGGATGTATCCGTTCTGTTGAGGACATATTGAACGCAGTGCCCGGTGTCAGGGAAGCGCGGGTGAACCTGTCGCTGCGGCGGGCGATTGTGTCGACGGACCTTCCGCCTGAGGTGCTGATCGATGCTCTGGCGAAAAAAGCAGGCTTCGAAGCCTTCGTCCTGGATCAGGCCGCGCTCGGGCCGCAAGCAGATCCGGCAGGCCAAGACCTGATCTTACGTTTGGGCGTGGCGGGCTTTGCCATGATGAACGTGATGCTCTTGTCGGTCGCCGTTTGGTCTGGCGCATCGGATGCAACGCGCGATCTGTTCCACCTGATTTCGGCTGCCATTGCCTTGCCGGCAACGATCTACGCGGCCCGCCCGTTCTTTGAAAGCGCCCGCAAAGCATTGGGGAACCGGCGGTTGAACATGGACGTACCCATCTCTCTGGCGATCCTTCTGGCATGCGGCATGTCGCTTTACGAAAGTCTGGAGGGCGGGGCGCAAACTTACTTCGACGCCGCGCTGTCCCTAACCTTCTTCCTGTTGATTGGCCGGGTCCTGGAGCACCGCACCCGCGCCGCTGCGCAATCAGCGGCCCGCGAACTGGCGGCTTTGGAAGTTCACAAGGCGCAGCGCAAACGCGGTCGGCAGGTAGAGGAGGTTTCAGCGTCCGAGCTTAGCATTGGTGATGTTGTCATCGTGCCAACGGGTATGCGCGTACCGGTTGATGGCCCTTTGACCAGTTCTGCGGCGTTCACCGATCGGTCGTTTCTCACAGGGGAAAGCGACCCGGTCTCTAATGTCGGTGGCGATCTCTTGCAGGCTGGCGAGATCAACCTTGGCGCACCGTTCGAAATGCGCGCCGCCGCCGTTGGCGATGCAACCAACCTGCGCCAGATCGCACGCATGGTTGAAACAGCGGAGAACGCCCGCAACCGCTATACGTCCCTCGCAGACCGGGCCGCACAGATCTACGCGCCCGCCGTGCATGGGCTAGCCGCGGCGGCGTTCCTGGGCTGGTTTGCGGCAACGGGGGACGTTCGCCTGGCGCTGAACATCGCCATCGCCGTGCTGATCATTACGTGCCCCTGTGCCCTTGGATTGGCCGTTCCCGCCGTGTCGACAGCAGCCATCGCGCGGCTCTACCAGATGGGTTTTCTGGTCAAGTCCGGCACCGCGTTGGAACGGCTGGCGGAGGTCAAATCTGTTGTGCTCGACAAGACGGGCACGCTCACGCGGCCCGGGTTTCGTTTTAAGCTGGACGGGCTGGTGCCAGGTGATTTGTCCATAGCGAAAGGACTGGCCCAAGGCTCTGCTCATCCGGTTGCAAGGGCCCTGTTACAACATCTTGGTGACATCGATGCCGCCGAGATTTGCGATATCCGGGAAGTGCCGGGACAGGGTGTTACCGGTATCGTCCATGATCGGCCCGTGAAGCTTGGACAAGCGGGTTGGATCACGGGTCACGGCCAAACCGGCTTGGCCTTACAGGTCGGGGACCGAGTACTATCGCTGAAGCAAAGCGAAACGGTCCGACCCGGAGTCCGCGCCATGGTTGATGGTTTGCGGCGACAGGGCCTGAAACTGCGAGTCCTCTCTGGCGATACTCCCGACCAGACCGAGGCCCTGGCCAAAGATCTATGCATCGCGGATTGGTCGGCAAGCCAGTCACCGGTCGACAAACATGAACGCGTGACGGGACTGGCTGTGCAGGGAGAATTGGCCTGTATGGTCGGCGACGGCATCAATGACGCGGCTGCCCTGACAGCGGCGCATGCTTCGATCGCCCCAAGTTCCGGGCTGGATGCTGCGAGAAGTGCAGCAGATGTGGTGCTGATCCGGCAATCACTTGAGGATGTGCCAAAGCTGATATCGGTCTCCCGCAAAGCGGCGCGACTGTCCCGACAGAACTTCGCGATTGCCGCCGCCTATAACCTGGTCGCG
The DNA here is from genome assembly GCA_038526275.1 of Pseudomonadota bacterium. Taxonomy (GTDB): domain Bacteria; phylum Pseudomonadota; class Alphaproteobacteria; order Rhodobacterales; family Rhodobacteraceae; genus 188UL27-1. The sequence goes on from JBCBGY010000091.1 coordinate 7,890, forward strand.
ATCCCGTTGGCCTTGGCGGGACTGGCCACGCCGCTGTTGGCTGCGCTGGCGATGTCCACCTCATCAATCACCGTGATGTTAAACGCGTTGCGCGTCCGATGGAGCCCCGAATGAATGTTCTTGCCGTTCTGATACCAATCTCTTTGATCCTTGGAGCGCTGGGGCTCGCTGCCTTCATTTGGGGTCTTAAGAGCCAGCAATATGACGACCCGGAAGGAAACGCCGCACGCGTTCTTCTTGACGACCCGCCGAAGGGCTAAGGTCATTGGCGGGTCTCCGGCGGTCCGGCGGGACCAACAGACCCCCGTTGAGCCCAACCAGTATCATTCCAAAATGGAATGAATTTGGCCTCTATTGTGTCTGGTACGGACAGTTCGGGCACCTAAACTCGCCGCACTAACAAAATGGCAAACCAAAATGCGTTTGCGGGAGGTTTCAAGGGGTTGGAGGATGCCCGCTGGGGTTCACTTCCAAATCGGCTGGCCCTTTGAATTCTGGGAGGGAAATCATCATGCACCGTACGCCAACAAAAATTGTGCTCGGGACCGCAGTCGCCATTCTTGTGGCAGCACCTGCCTTGGCGGAATGGCCTGAGAAACCGATCACAATCATCTACCCGTGGCCGGCAGCAGACCCGACAACAGCGGTGATGCGGACCATCGGCGCGTTGGCGTCCGAAGAACTTGGCCAGCCGATTGTGATCAACAATGTCACTGGAGCGGGCGGAACCAAGGCGCTGGCCACCGCCATATCAGCAGAGCCTGATGGCTACACATTGGCCAGCAACTGGGTCGCGGCTCAGGTCGGGGCGAAGTTGTTCAATCCGGATCTGCCTTATTCCAACGACGACTTTGTGCCAATCGCGGGTATCTTCGCCTTTCCGTTCACCTTGACGGTGGCCATTGATCACCCATCGAATTCTATTGCGGAATTTGTGGAGTGGGCCGAGGCAGAAGGGCGCACGCTGAACTATGGCGTCTGCGCTCCGCAGTCGGTGCCGCGCCTTGTCGGAGAGCAATTCATGACCGCTGCGGGAGTGCCTTACAATCCGATCCCCAATGGCAGCGGTGGCTGTGGCGGCGACAATGTCACCGGCCTGTTGAACGGCACTTTGGACGCGTCAGTTTCGGTTGTGGCCACGAAGATCACGTTCGAAGGTCAGATAAAACATTTGGGTCTTCTGACTGATGAGCGCCACCCTATCGACCCGGAACTGCCTTCGGCTGCTGAACAGGGATACCCCATTGGCTGGGGCGACAACGCCTTTGGCTGGGGCGGAGTGGTCGCGCCTGCGGGAACCCCGGACGAAGCGGTCGCAAAACTGCAGACAGCGTTCAATACTGTTTTGACCGGCGATGCCCTTGCCGCCGAGCTTGGTGGGCGGATTGCCATGATCAAGTTCGTCTCGCCCGAAGAGTCCACGGCTTTGTGGGCCGAATCGGAAAAACTTCTGGCACCCCATGTGGAGAATGTCCTGAAATCAGGGAACTGAGCCCGGATTGCCGTTAGGGCCGACGCTGGAATAGGACAGGGTCAAGCGAGAGAATGGCTCGAAAGGGTGCGGAGTGCTTGGTCAGAAATTTGATATCGCGGTAACGGTTCTTTTCGTTGTCGCTATCCTGTTGGGACTGGTTCTGACGCGTAGGATTGATCTGGCCTTTAGCTCGGACTTGGAGACGTTTTCAGGCCCGCGCGCCTATCCGGGCGTGATCCTGACTGTGCTTTTGGTCCTTTTCGGTTCCATCGGTTTCGCGCAATTGCGCGGTCTGAAGCAGGACGCTAAGCAGAGCGAGGGGATATTTGATCGTCGGGCCATCTGGTCGGTGGGTCTGTTCCTCGCGCTCATCCTGTTTGTGGCGACGTTTGAGCCTGTTGGGTACATCCTGACAATGGTACCGCTTCTGATCCTTGTTGCCTTTCTCACAGGCGGGAGAAGCCCGGCCCGCGTTGGTTTGGTGGCAATCACCCTGACAGCACTTTGCCTTGTCATATTCCGGTACGGGCTGGCCACAGTTCTTCCGGAAGGGGTCCTGGGGATCGACGCGATTTTCTAAGCATGATGGACCTCCTGCAGATCTTGACCGGTTTGATCGGATGGACAGAACTTCTGTTTCTGATCATCGGCCTGGCCATCGGTATCATCGTGGGCGCGTTACCTGGCGTTGGTCCGTTGCTGGGTGTTATCATGGCGATCCCCTTCACGTTCTACGTCGATCCCGTCACCGCAATGGCGTTATTGATCGGGATCTACCAAGGCGGCTCCTATGGTGGCGCGGTTGCGGCTACGATGATCGGCATACCTGGTACGCCGATGGCCGCTGCGACGATGCTGGATGCCCGACCGATGGCCTTGGCGGGTCGGGCTTCCGAGGCAGTCACTTTGTCGACCATTGGGTCTACGCTGGGCGGGGTGATCAGTGCGGTGGTATTGATCGCCGTTGCGCCGGAACTGGCGTCGATTGCCTTGCGATTTGGGCCTGCAGAGACTGCGGCCTTCGCCTTGTTGGGTCTGACCGCATTGGGAGCGCTTTCGGGTGGATCGCCCTTAAAGGGCTGGGCCATGGGTTTCTTTGGCCTCTTCATCGCGACGATCGGTCTGGACCCGGTTTCAGGCGTCCAGCGGTTCACCTTTGGCTCGACCTATCTGGATGCGGGCGTCACGCTTGTGCCTTTGCTGGTGGGCCTGTTCAGCATATCCGAAGTTCTGATGCAGATCGAACGACCGGCCCGCGCAACGGACACAGGCTCAACGGCTGCAGCATCCGCGCGGGCTTTTGCAAGCATTTTGACCCGACCGTTCAACTACGTCCGATCGAGCCTGACCGGCGTGTTCGTGGGGATCGTTCCCGGTATCGGAGGAGTGACCGCTTCCTTTCTGAGCTACCGGTTCGCGCTGTCATTCCGAAAGGAAGCGGATCCCGATTTTGGCCAAGGCAATCCGGACGGCGTGATCGCGTCAGAGACTGCAAACTCTGCTGTCACCGGAGGAGCTTTGATCCCGATGATGGCGTTGAGCATCCCGGGTGATCCGATTGTCGCGGTGCTTATGGGTGGGCTGATATTGCAGGGTGTTCAACCCGGGCCGCAATTGTTCCTGCAGAATGCCGAAGTCGCTCAGGGCATATTCCTGATCTTCCTGCTTGGCGCGCTGCTGCTCTTGCCACTTGGCTTAGTTTTCATTCGTGGCGTGGTTCGCATCCTGCGCATGCCACAATGGGGCATTCTGGCAGGGGTGCTGTTGATCAGTCTGGTCGGCACCTACTCGGTGGCCCGCCAAATCAATGATCTGTGGTTGCTGATCTTTTTTGGGCTGATCGGATATGTTTTGCGAAAGGCGGACTACCCTCTGGCCCCCCTTGTCATCGGTTTCGTGCTGGGGCCGATCTTTGAGACCAACTTCCGCCGAACCGTGCTGATCTCGCAAGGTAATCTGATCGACTACATCCAGACACGGCCTATCACGATATGTGTCCTGATTGCCGTCGCCATTTTCATTCTGGTGCCACTCCTGCGGGGTCTGACACGTAAAGCCGCTTAGGAGCGGGATGCTACATCCCGATTTGGTGGTAGTCCGCCGCAGCGCGTTGGAACCGCGCTTTGATCTCCTCAAACACATAGCGTCCAGCCGCTGTCACCGGTCGGTTCTTCCGAAATGACATGCCGGCAGGGATACGCCATTGCAGGTCGGGGCAAACCATCTTCGCAACCGGGGGTCCGAATTCCGGATCATTCAGGAGCGGCAGATATGCGATAAGATCGGACCTGGCGACAATCTCCAGCAGGGCATTTCTGGGAAGAATTTCAATGTCTGGACTATGCCAGTGCAGCCCGTGTCTGGCGAACTGACGTTCCAAAAATGCCGTCGTCCTGCGGTCTCCGTCGGCCATGATCCAACGGTAACCCGTAAGGTCCTGGATTCGAGGTTCAGATAACTTGGTCAGGGGGTGATTGACGGCGGTGACCAAACCAAAGACGACCTCTCCCATGCTTTCCACGACGACCTGTTCATCCATCGGCTGCGACATGGCGGAAATCGCTAGGTCGATACGTCCTTCCAACAACAGATGCTCTAGATGGCCCGCATTGCTTTCAACGACCCGGAATTTCAGGTTTGGCCGCGCCATGACGATGTTCGAGAGGATCTCGGGAAGCATCTGAGTTGACCAGGCCGCAGTCCCAAGGACGACGCGACCGGTTTCTCCGGATTTCAAAGCGGCAATCTTGGATTTCGCGTCACGAATTTCCTTATCGATCGCCAGCGAATGTTCCAGAAAAGCAAGGCCGAATTCGTTCAACCGCATTCCGCGCGGATGCCTTTCAAACAAACGTTCGCCAAATTCCTCTTCGATCCGGTGCAGGATTTTGGTGATGGCGGATTGTGTATAACCGATCGTTTCGGACGCCGCTCGGATACTCCCAAGCTTTGCGACTTCTTCGACGACACGCGCGTATCTCGTCTCCATAGATATTCCAGATGATCATCAGTTGCGGCGCATATGGCGTTAGTCAGTAATATCAGGCGCGCGATAAAGTGACCAGAAGCCATAGGGGTGGCTGCGAGGGGCAACAGTTTTTGGGGAGCCGAAATGAAGATCGATGCGCATGTCCATTTCTGGGAACTGGGCGAGACGCACAACATTTGGAGCGCCAAGAAGATCGGCGGGCTGCAGCATGATTTCACGCCCGGGATGCTGCAGCCGCAATGCGACGCGGCGGGGATAGCCGGTGTGGTGGTCGTGCAAGCCGCGACCGACCCCAAGGAGACCGCCTATCTGGTGCACCAGGCGGAAGAAAACGACTTCATTAAAGGCGTTATCGGCTGGCTCGATCTAAAGGCTGACGCGGACACGCTCCAACGGGAGATTATGGAGCTCCGCAAGTTGCCAAAACTTTGCGGGATACGCGCGCATCCTCCAAAAGAGTTCGATCCAAGCTGGTTGACGGACCCGACTGTGAGGGAAAGTTATCGTTTGATTGGCGCAGAGGGCTTGCCAGTCGACTTTCTGGCCAACTGTACCCAGCTTCAACCCGTCTGCGAGTTGTTTGGCGCGGTGCCAGAGATGACCGCGATTTTGAACCATGGCGGGCGGCCATTCGTGATGACGGGCGATCTTGGCCCCTGGCGAGCCGACATGCGCAGGATCGCGCAAGAAACGTCCGCATTCGTCAAGGTTTCCGGCTTGGTAGAACGGGCTGGGGTCGAATGGCAGACAGATACGCTTCGACCCTGGGTCGAAGCCATGCTGGAAGACTTTGGTTGCGAGCGGCTGATATTCGCCAGTAATTGGCCGGTTATGACCCTGATGAGCACCTACGACCTGTGGTGGGCCTCGATCAACGAAATCATCGAGGAGGCCGGCGTTAGCGCGTCTGACAAAGAGCTGCTTTTCGGTGGCACCGCAGCCAAGGCCTACCATCTTGCGGCGTAGCAAAATGGCCAACAACGTCCTCTTCATTCTGTCTGACGAACATGCGCGCGACATTTCGGGCTGTTACGGGAACCAGATCGTTCAAACGCCCAACATCGACGCCTTGTCCGCAAGGGGCGTGACCTTCGAAAACGCCTACTGCAACTCACCGATTTGCGTGCCGTCCCGCGCAAGTCTGGCAACTGGTGAGTACCCGCACCGAACCCGGTACTGGGACAATGCTCAACCCTATGATGGCAGGGTTCCGACATGGCATCACCATTTGCGGGGTGCGGGGCACGAGGTCGTTTCAATCGGAAAACTGCACTATCGCTCCCCTGATGACGATGCCGGCTTTTCAGAAATCCACCATCCGATTTATGTGCCGGACGGTCAGGGCGATGTCATTGGGCTGTTGCGCAAAAATGGGCGTCCAAGAAAAGCAGCCAGCGCGATGGCTGACAAGGTGGGCCGCGGGATGTCGGGCTATTCCGAGTTCGACGACCGGGTCGCTGGTGCTGCAGAGAAATGGCTATCGAACCAGGCAGGCACATCGGACAAACCCTGGATTCTTTTCGTATCCTTCGTCCTGCCTCATTTCCCTTTGATTGCGCCTGAGCCGTTTTTTGACATGTATGACGGCGTTCCGATCCCGATGCCGGATCAATACAGCCCTGACGAAAGGCCCGTGCATTCCGGGGTCGATGCATACCGCAAGTCTTTCAACTATGACGACTATTTTGACGAGCCGAAGGTTCGAACTGCGCTCCAAGCCTATTACGGGATGTGTTCGTTTATGGACCACAATGTCGGGCGTGTACTGTCGGCGCTGTCTGCGGCTGGTTTGGCAGATGATACTGTGGTCATCTACGCCTCAGACCATGGAGAGAGCCTGGGCAATCGTGGCCTTTGGGGAAAATCGGTGTTCTACGAAGATTCCGCGGCCGTTCCGATGATCTTGGCTGGCCCAGGGGTGGCAAAAGGCCGTAGATGCAAGACCCCGACCTCGCTTGTCGACATCTATCCCACGATCATCCAGTCGGCGGGAGGCCAGTTGGACGAACGGGAGCGCAGATTGCCGGGCTCTGATCTGCGCGACATCGCACAGCGTTCGGATCAAGAGAGGGTCGTCTTTAGCGAATACCATGCTGCAGGGTCCACGACCGGCGGTTTCATGGTCCGGAAAGGCGATTGGAAACTGGTTTACTATGTCGGGCACCCGCCTCAGCTCTTTGACCTTGCCAGCGACCCGCGCGAGACCACGGATTGTTCTGGCCAGAAGAAGACCGCGGCGATACTGGCCGATCTGTTGGCAGAACTGCGCCGAATTGTGGATCCAGAAGCGGCTGACGCCCGAGCCTTTGCAGACCAGGCAAAGCGGATCGAGCAACTCGGCGGGATAGATGCAATCCGTGCGAAGGCCGAGATTGGCTTTACCCCGGCGCCGAAATCCTGACGCCTGGTCCAGCTGAAAGAGAGTTCTGATGCGGCGACCAAATATCTTGTTCATCACCGCCGACCAGCACCGCGGGGATTGTTTTGGCTTTGAGGGCCGCAAAGTGTCTACCCCGCATTTGGATGCAATGGCGCGGGACGGCACCGTGTTTTCCGCCTGCATGACCGTTAGCCCGATCTGCCAGCCTGCACGCGCATCCATGTTGACGGGGTTGTTGCCGCGTACCCATGGCGTCTCGGACAATGGTATCGATCTGGATCCAGCCCTTGGCGAGGCGGGATTTGCAGGACTGTTGGCAAAGGCGGGCTATCACACCGCTTTGATCGGAAAGGCGCATTTTTCGACCTCGCATAACTTCGCCCCAAGCGGCACGCCGGAATGTCGGGACAGTATGCAGAACTTTTCGGAGCACTGGCACGGACCCTATATGGGGTTTGACTATGTCGAAATGGTCGTGGAAGGGCACAATGCGCACCTGCCACTCGCGCCGCCAAACGGCCAGCATTATGAACGGTGGTATGATGCGGGCGGGAAGGGTGCCGCCAGAAACGAGCAATATCTCGACCCTTCGGGACGAGACACGAAGGGCGCCCCCCAGACCTGGCATTCCGGTCTGCCGCCTGCCTGGCACAATTCAACCTGGGTCGGGGACCGCACGGTCGCCCGGCTGAATGACCTTGCGCAAGCAGACGAGCCGTTCTGCCTATGGGCATCGTTCCCGGACCCGCACCATCCGTTTGACTGCCCGCTTCCCTGGAGCTTGCTGCATGATCCGGCCAGCGTAGATCTGCCCAAACACCGCACACTGGATCTGGAGTGGCGCCCGTGGTGGCACCGCGCGTCGCTGATGGGCAAACCCGAAATTCGGGAAGATATGGCGCAGTTTCGGGCCAAGTTTTCGCGGGTGCCGGAGCTTAGCGACGAACAGCTCCGCGAAGTGATCGCGAACTACTACGGAATGATTTCGCTGATCGATCATAATGTCGGACGCATCCTCACCGAACTGGATCGCTTGAACTTGGCCGAGCACACGATCGTTGTTTACACGTCGGACCATGGAGACTGGCTGGGCGATCACGGGCTTCTTCTGAAAGGGCCAATGATGTACGAAGGTCTGCTTCGTGTCGGATGCCTTTTTAAGGGTCCGGGTATTCCCGCCGGAAAGCGGATTATCGATCCGGTTTCAAACCTCGATTTCGCGGCGACCTTTCTCGATTATGCCGGTGTCGAGCAACCCTCCGAGATGCACAGCCAAAGTCTTCGCCCATTGATCGAAACCGAAACGGCGCGGCGTGACCATGCATTATCGGAGTGGGAGCTTAGACCTTCACGATCCGGTATTCCGCTGCAGCTCGTCACTGTTCGAACAGCTGAACATAAACTCACAGTCGATCTGATTTCAAACGAGGGGGAGCTTTATGATCTCGCCGTTGATCCATTTGAGATGGAGAATGTTTTTACTGACCATCGGTACAAAACAGTCCGATCCAATCTAGAGTGTCTGATCCGTCAACGACCCAACGACGCGCTCCCCGAACCTTTGGAACAAACTGGAATGGCTTGATCCTGGGAGCGTCAGACGAAATA
>JBCBGY010000092.1:0-14982 GCA_038526275.1 Pseudomonadota bacterium
CAACCCCACAACTCTCGCAAGGCCCATCGTGCCGCAGCAATCGGGTCAGAATGTGTCGCCAGACCGCAATTTTGTTTGTGTGGTTAACGGCTTATGAGAAGTTGAGCACATAGCAGAGGCGCGAAACATCTGACGCTGCTCGAACAGTTCAGCGCGTTAAGGTTGTTTCGTCAGTGCTCTGGAGAAAGTGTGAGGGAACGAACCACTATCCATCAGCGCTGCGGCTGAAAGAGGCGGCCAGACCAACGGTCGCGACCATGGCAATTGCGGTGTAGACGGCTGTCATCGAGCCGAACAGCAACAGAGCGAACCCGCCCGCGAAAACCGCTGCGGCAAATAAAACAACCACTTGGCTCACCGCATGTTCCATAAAATACCACAGCCGCCACTTGTAGAAATGCCTGTCTGCGGCGTGATCGCTCAGAAGCTTGTCCCTCGCCAGATCAAACTGCTCATCATCGATCGTTCCCTCTTCATACAGGGATTGCAGCAGATTTAGGTCTGACATGATGGACATTTAGTACTCCAGTGTGCGCTAGTAGCGTTAACCTGAGCGAGGACCGTGACCCAAAGAAGGCAAGAAAGGCAGATTGTCATGGCACGATGGGGCGGCGCGAGGGCAAATTGACGATCTTAAGGGAGGAACGTATGAAACTGAAACTGGCTACAATGGCGTTGACGGGCCTGCTATGTGCAGGACCTGTGCTGGCGGATCTGGTTTATCCGTCACTCAGCTACCGGACCGGGCCCTATGCTGCGGGCGGGATACCATTTGCGGACGGTTACGCTGACTATTTCACGCTGCTCAATGAACGCGACGGTGGTATTGGAGGAGTACCGACCCGCGTGGTTGAATGTGAAACCGGCTACAACACCGAAAAAGGCGTGGAATGCTATGAATCCACCAAAGGTGAAGGCTCGCTTGTCTATCAGCCCCTTTCAACCGGTATCACTTACCAGCTGATCCCAAAAGCGACGGCCGATGGCATACCGCTTCACACGATGGGCTATGGCCGGACATCGGCTGTGAATGGCAAGGTCTTTTCCCACGTCTTCAACTATCCGAGCAACTATTGGGCGGCAGCCTCGGTCGTGGTGAATCACCTTCTGTCCGAAAACGAAGGAGACCTTTCGGGTAAGAGCATTGCGCTGCTCTACCACAACTCCGCCTATGGTAAGGAGCCGATCCGCACGCTGGAGCAACTCGCCGAGAAGCATGGCTATACATTGACGACAATCGCTGTCGATCATCCGGGTCAGGAGCAAAAATCTCAGTGGCTTCAGATTCGTCGTGAGCGTCCGGACTATGTGGTCATGTGGGGCTGGGGCGTGATGAACCAGGTCGCCATCCAGGAAGCGGCCAACATTCGGTTCCCGATGGAAAACTTCATCGGCAACTGGTGGGCTGGTGCCGAGATTGACGTGATCCCCGCCGGGGACGCGGCCAACGGCTACAAGGCCTTGAACATGCACAATGTCGGCGCGGATTTCCCGATCTACGACGATCTGAAAACCTATGTTTATGACGCTGGCAAGGGCGCTGGGTCCACGGATCAGATGGGCACAATCCTTTACAACCGTGGTCTCTATGCCGCCATGCTTGCTGCAGAGGCCACGCTGAAGGCTCAGGAGATCCATGGAGAAGCCGACATCACACCCGCTATGATGCGCGACGGGATGGAAGCACTGGAAATCACCGAAGCCCGGATGGCCGAACTGGGCATGCCGGACTTTGGCCCTGCATTTTCCATCAGCTGTGAAAATCACGGTGGGTCTGGCCAGGGCAAAGTGCAGCAGTGGGATGCCGCCGCCGGTCAGTGGAACGTACTGACGGACTGGATCGAAAGCGACACTGCCGTGATCGAGCCGCTCATCTTGGAAGACAGCCAGGCGTTCGCCAGCGAAAACAATATCGCAGAGCGCTGCTAACGGCCTTTGGATCCGCCGCTTGTTGCGGCGGGTCCTCGATTTTCGCCATGACAATGCTCTTACGGCCCTTGTTCTTTCTTGCGTTGTTGGTCGTCGCACTTGCTGGCTGCTCTGGGCACCGGCAAAATCCCGACGCGCCGTTGGTCTGTTCCGAAATGCGTTTTGGTCAGGAGGCCCAAGGACCTGAGATTGTGTCTCAGGATGCGCCTTTCTCGCCCCAGGGCAGTCAGCCGCAAAGCCAAAGCATGGCTCAGATCCTTGCTCAACGGGCCACTGGCAGCACCCAACCTCAGCCAAGGGCGGTTCGACGCGCGACGCCTGTGCCAACAGTGCGTGTGGCCCTTTTTTCGTCAGGCGGGCAGTGGGGCGCGTTCAGTGCAGGTTTCATGAACGGCTGGTCCGCCAACAGATCGGACCCAAGGCCCGAACGGTTTGATATCGTGACCGGGGTAAGCACAGGGGCGCTGATTGCGCCTTTTGTCTTCGCAGGCCCGGACTATGACAGTGCCTTGCGCGATCTTTATGACGGGATCGACGAGCGACAGATCTTGCGGCGTCGGGCGAAACTGGAACTGCTGACTGCGCCGTCACTGTGGGACCCAAGCCCGCTGGAACGGCTGGTCGACCGCAATCTCAGCCCTGAGCTGGTGGAACGATTGGCCGACGACGCGGCGACCCGAAGCTTGCTTGTGGGAGCCGTCAATCTCCGCTCCGGTTTCTTCGAGCCCTTTGATCTGACAGCAATGGCCGCGTCGGATAATCCGCGAAAGACGGACTGTCTGCAAGAAGGCCTGCTGGCGAGCGCTGCCATTCCGGTGGCCTTTCCGCCACGGCAGATATCCGACAGTGCCTACATCGATGGCGCAACGCGTCAGGGCCTGTTTCTGGAAGAGATTGCCGCCGCGGGCATCCGGGCTGACGTTTATGTCTTCGTGAACAACTCGGTCGGGTTCCCGGACGAAGATCCCGATATCCGCCTGACCTCTCTGGTGGGGCGGTCAACGACCATCATCTCGGACGAATTGCTGCGTCAATCGGCCATAGAGGCGGTTTCCTTTGCCAAAGCGCAGGGGTGGCGGGTGCGGGGCGTGGTGGCACCGGATCTGGAACCGGGGCCAGACTGTTCGACGCGGCGTGGCGGAAAGGCGGCCTTTTGTGCCAGCTTCACCAAAGAGCTTTTCCGGGCCGGTTTCGACAAAGCCAGTGCGGGCCCGATCGACTGGCTGAATGCCGATGGTCTGATTGCTGAAATGCGGCGACAGTCCGCCCTTGCGCGCGGCATGGATCCAAGCTGACCCATGGGCCTGAAGGGCCTTGATATGGGATAACCGTTCGACACGACCTAGCTTCGTTTCGACAAGACAGAGGTGAAAACGAATCTCAATGACCACCTTCTTTGACGCGTTGGAGACGCGCTCGGCTGATGAGCGTGCAGAGAGCCTGGCACAGTGTTTGCCCTATCAAGTCGCCACAGCCAAAGGCTTGCCCGGTTATGCCGTTTCGCTGGCCGAAATCACGCCGGAAAGCGTGACAAGCGCCGACGCATTGGCCCGGTTGCCGGTCTTGCGCAAATCAGAGTTGGCGGAGGCCCAGGGCAGGCAAGGGCCACTCGGCGGCTACACCGTGCGTCCGGCTGCGGAGTTTGATCACATCTTCCAGTCGCCCGGTCCCATCTATGAGCCTGGTATGACCAGCCATGATTGGTGGCGGATGGGCCGGTTTTTGCACGCGGCGGGCATTGGCAAAACGGATATCGTGCAGAACTGCTTTGGCTATCACCTGACGCCAGCGGGCATGATTTTCGAGAATGGCGCCCGTGCCGTTGGTGCCTCTGTGGTACCCGCTGGCACCGGCCAGACCGAGTTGCAAGTTCAGGCGGCAGCCACGATTGGCACCACGGCCTATGCTGGCACGCCCGATTATCTGAAGGTGATCCTGGACAAGGCCGACGAGATGGGCGTGTCGCTGAGCTTTAGCAAGGCAACGGTCAGTGGTGGGGCGCTCTTTCCCGCCCTGCGCCAGGCCTATGCGGATAGGGGGATCACCTGCCTGCAATGCTACGCGACGGCGGATTTGGGAAACATCGCTTATGAAAGCCCCGCTATGGAGGGCATGATCGTCGACGAAGGCGTGATTGTAGAGATTGTGACACCGGGCACCGGCGATCCTGTTCCAGACGGTGAAGTGGGGGAGGTCGTTGTGACGACACTGAACCCCGACTATCCGCTGATCCGCTTTGCGACGGGTGATCTGAGCGCTGTTTTGACCGGCCAAAGCCCGTGCGGGCGCACCAACCTGCGGATCAAGGGGTGGATGGGGCGCGCCGATCAGACAACGAAGATCAAGGGCATGTTTGTTCGGCCCGAACAGGTGGCCGCATTGGTCGCTCGGCATCCTGAGATTGACCGGGCTCGGGTCGTCGCAACGCGCGACGGTGATCAGGATGCGATGACGGTACAGATTGAAACAGCCGCGACTGATCCGGCTGCCTATGGCCAAAGCGTTGTCGATACGTTGAAGCTCAAAGGCACGGTTGAACTGGTGGCCCCCGGCGCGCTCCCGCGGGACGGAAAAGTGATCGACGATCAGCGCAGCTACGACTGAAAGGACATACCATGAAACTCTGTCGGACTGTAATGGCTGCGTTCAGCGTGGCCTGTCTTGCCCTGCCTGCCTTCGCAGAGAAGGCCTTGTTGCTGGGCGTGCCCGAGGACAATTCCCGAATTCTGGGAACGCGGATTGGCGATGTTGCGGGGCGTTTGCGGGATGGCGGTTATCAGGTGATCGAAGCTGAAGCACGGTCTTTGCGGGTGATGCGCGAAAGTCTGAGCCGGATGCTCAACCAGATCGACCGCGAAGAGCAGGTTCTGTTCTATCTCAACGGATCGTTCGTGCGGTCGGGCAATCAGACCTGGCTTGTCGCCGCCAATACGTCGGATCAGCCCGATCTCGCGACCATCGGGAACTATGGCCTGTCTGTCGGGACCGTTTTGGAGATTGCCGCCCGCATTCCCGGTGGGGCGATTGTGGTTCTGGGCGATACCGAAGAGGCGCCCCGTCTAGGCAACGCTTTGGCACCCGGCTTCGCCCGGTTTGACGTACCCCAGGGCGTGAGCGTGATCCACGGGAGGGCGGATGATGTGGCTGATCTTATGTCAGACCAGTTGCTTGAGCCGGGGCGCGATCTGACGAACGCTTTGGATCAGGCGCAAAATCTCACGGCGCGGGGGTTCATTTCGCCGCGTGTGGTGGCGATTTCAGAAACGGGGCGTGCAAGCGAGACATCCGAGGCGGACTTTGGCCCGCAGGCGGCGGAAGTGGAGCGCGCCATCTGGGAAGCGACCCAGGCGCAAGACACGGTTGTCGCCTATGAAGGTTACATTCGCCGCTACCCGGATGGTGAATTCGCTGATCAGGCCCGCAGGTTGATCGCCGAGATAGAGGCAGAGCCGTTCCGTGCCGAGCGGCTGGCGGAAGAGGCACTGTCGCTTGACCGGGAAGCTCGGCGGGAGATCCAGCGGAATTTGACGATCCTGGATTTTGAGCCGCGCGGAATTGATGGCATCTTCGGGCGCGGCACGCGGGGGGCCGTCGAGCGTTTTCAAGTCAAAAGTGGTTTTCCGAAGACGGGTTATCTGACCGAGCTGCAAATCAGCCGGTTGGCGCTGCAGGCAGAACGGAGATCAGCCGAATTGGAAGCCGAGGCGGAACGGCGTCGGTTGGAAGAAGAGCGTCTGGACACCGCCTATTGGAATGCAACCGGGCGCCAGGGCGACGAGGCAGGCTTGCGGACCTACCTTCGCCGTTATCCGGATGGCTTGTTTTCCGAGGCCGCACAGGGCCAGCTTGACCGGATTGAGGCCGAAAAGCGGGCGGAGGCCGAAGCCGAAGAGCGCACAGCCTGGCAAAAGGCCCGGGAAACGGACACGCCGCAAGCCTACCAAGCCTATCTGAATGCGTTTCCCCGGGGGGCCTTTGTGCAAGAAGCCCAGGATCGTCTTGCGGCGATACGCCAAAGTAACAGCGCTGAACGGCAGGAGGCTGCGCGGGGCGAGCAAGCTCTGCGGCTGCCCCGGATATCACGTGTTTTGATCGAGCGACGGTTGGGCCAGTTGGGGTTGGAACCCGGTGCGGCAGACGGGGATTTCGACGCAAACACACGCAAGGCGATCCGCCGGTTCCAGCGGGATCGCAACCTGCAGGTTACCGGCTTTATGAACGAACAGACCCTGGTGCGTATCCTGGCAGATGTGGGGATTGTGCTGCAGCGTGGTTCTGACTGAGGGGGCGCTCCCGCCCCCTTCGGGCGGCCTTTCGGCCTGCTCAGGCGTTGGGCCCGGCCGCGCGTTACCGCGCGGCGCCTCCGGCGGAAGTATTTGAGCCAATAAGAATTGGCAGGCTACGAGCGGCGGCCTTCCAGCAGCCAGGCACCGATTGTGAGCATCGCAGCGACCAGCAGGAAGAGCCAGGCCTGGACCAGTGGGATCACAGTGACATCAGCCGTCAGATAGGCTTCGCGCGGCGTGATGCCGATCCAGCCGCGACCGGCGGCCACGCGGCCTTCCCGGACGTCCCGGATACCTGGAACACCATCTTCCACCCGAGGGGCGCCGCCGCGACGCGCGTCGATGGCGGCCTCCAGAGCGTCGTCACTCGCGATGGTTTGTTCGAACTCCTTCGGGGCCGATGGGCCCAGGGCGATGACCGCATCTTCTTCGCCGTTGGACAGACGATAGAGGCCAATCTCGGGCCCTTCGAATGTCGCCGAGAACCGTCCGGGTGAGACTTCCTCCATGGGAAGCACGGTGACGGTACCGTCGGGCGCGGTGATTTCCACGTCGCCAGGGCCCTCGCCAAGGGTTCGGCGGGTGATGGTCATGGACTGTCCGTCCGCCGTGGCGGTGAGCGCTTCTTCCTCCAGCTCCGGCTCTTTCATCATCCAGTGGGCGAGACGCCGGAGCAGTTCAAGCTGCGGGCCGCCACCTTCATATCCGCGGCTCCAAAGCCAGGCATGATCCGAAGCCAGCAGGGCGACGCGGCCTTCGCCCACGCGGTCGAGTTGCAAGAGTGGCCTGTCATCCAACGCAGACAGAACGGTATGTCCGCCCGTTGCCGTGACATCGACCAAACGGAACCAGCGGCCCCATCCGGCTTCTTCGCCCTCTGACGGGATCGGCGACAGGCTGTCGAGCTGCTCCGTCACCGGATGCCGTTCACCGACTTCGGTCATGGCGGGTCGGAAGCCTTCCTCGATCACCCGTGCGGTGGGTTGGCCCGGTATGATGTCTCCAAGCGCTGAACGATAGAGGCTGTTGGCACTGGCAAAGTCCGGACCCGCGGCGATCAGGAGCGCACCGCCATTTTCAACATAGGTGCGGACATTTTCCAGATAGCTGCGCGGCAGGATGTTCCGGCGCTTGTACCTGTCGAAGATGATCAGGTCGAATTCGTCTACTTTCTCCAGAAAAAGTTCGCGGGTCGGGAAAGCGATCAGGCTCAGTTCCGCAACGGGCACACCGTCTTGCTTTTCGGGCGGACGGAGAATGGTGAAATGGACCAGATCCACCGAACTGTCGGATTTCAGCAGATTGCGCCAAGTCCGTTCGCCGGGATGCGGCTCGCCACTGACCAGAAGAACCCGAAGCCGGTCGCGCACGCCATTGATCTGGATGACCGCAGCATTGTTGCGATCCGTCAGTTCGTCTGCTTCCACGGCCACATCGAACTGGATGACGTTCATACCGCCATGGCTCAGCGTGACGGGAATGTCGAGGTCTTCGCCCACGGGGACGCGGTAAGTTTGGCCTTCCTCTCCATCCACGGAGATTTTCAAATCGGCCCCCTCTTCCATTCCGGCAGGAACGGCACCGCTATCTTCAATGCGGAGCGTCAGGGTGATCTCTTCGTCGATAATCGCGAAGGCTGGGGCGTTCTTGACGATCAGGCGGCGATCCCAATCCGTTTCTTTGCCGGTCATGACCAGGTGGAAGGGTGCCGGGAGGTCTGGCAGGCGGTCAATATCGTGGACCTGCCCGTCGGAGACCAGGATGGCGCCAGCGATCCGTGCACGGGGTTCTTCGGCCAGCAGCTCTGCCAGCGCCGACATGGCCAATGTGCCAGCGTTATCCTCTGCATCGCGCACCGTGACAGTTCGCAGTTCGGTGTTGGGCATTGCGTCGATTTCAGCCGTGATCCGTTCCACAGCTTCGGCTGTCTGGTCCGGCCGGTCAGAGATCCGCTGGCTTGCGCTTTCATCCACGACCATCAGGACAATGTCAGACAGAGGCGTGCGTTCTTCCTGTTGCAGTGACGGGTTGGCCACGGCGGCCAGCAGTACCAAGGCGGCAAGACCACGCAACCACCAGCCCTTTAGGCCCCGCCAGCAGGAGAAGCCCACAAAGGCTGCGGCCAGTACAGCCGCGATGGCGATCACGCTCCAGGGCAGGAGCGGATCATAGATAACGGCATTGTTCATTGGCCAAGCCTGTCTAGGAGCGCAGGCACATGGACCTGGTCGGATTTATAGTTGCCAGTCAGCACGTGCATGATGAGGTTCACACCGAAGCGGAAGGCGATCTCGCGTTGGCGTTCTCCCGCATAGCCGCGCCCGACAGGGTACATGGACATGCCGCTATTATCTACAGCCCAAGCTGCGGCCCAGTCATTGCCGCCGATGACCACAGGTGTCACGCCATCATTGAGGTTGCGGAAAGGCATACCTTCGATCTGTTCGGCATCGGCTGGCGCGGCTTCGACCCAAACATCGCGGCCAGCATAGCGCCCGGGGAAGCTTTGCAGGAGATAGAACGTGCGGGTCAGAACATGGTCTGGCGGCACAGGTTCCAGAGCGGGGATGTCCAATGGACGCGCGAGCTGCTGCAAGCGGCGGCCTTCAGGTGTAGAGCTGCCGAAACTGCCCACATTGGCGTCGCGGGTATCGAATAGGATCATCCCGCCGGACCGCAAGTAGCGGTTCAGTTTGGCATAAGCATCACTGGATGGCAGCGGCTGGGTTTCGGTGATGGGCCAGTAGAGAAACGGAAAGAAGGCCAATTCATCTGTTTCGAGGTTTACGCCCAGCGGGTCGGAAGGTTCGATCGAGGTCCGGCGGCGCAACATGTTGGACAAGCCAGTCAGCCCAGCCAGGGCCAGGCTGTCCGTGGGCTGGTCGCCGGTCACGACGTGGGCCAGGACGACCTCTGTTGTGGCAGCCAGTGCCAGCGCGTCCAAATCTTCCTGTGCATCAGCCGTTTGTGGCGCCATGAGCAGCAAAGCGATGGCCGCCACGATGCCGCCACGCGGACCGCGCAGACGACCTGACAAGAATAGCGACGCGATCATGTCTGCAGCGAGCAGCGCCAGTGCGAGGGTCAGTGCAAAGCCTTTCAGCACGGTTTCCGGTGCGCGCGCGAGCCCTTCCACCGGGATCCGCGCGGGCCAGCTTGTTGGTTGCAAGACCGTATCATCGGCAGTGACATTTCGGGCCACGAGGCGATCCTCCCCTGCATAGAGACCGGGCTGCAAATCTGGACCCAGCGCGGCTTCGGCCAGATCCTCACCGGCAACGCCCGGCAATGTCCCAGCATCGCGGCTTGTTCCAAATCCGTCCAGCACCTCTTCGGGTGTCCAGACGGTTCCTTGTAGTTCCTCTGCGGTCGGGCGGGCCGAGCGCGTTGAAATGGCCAGGCGTTCGAGCATTTGGACGTAGAGACCAGAGAGCGGCAATGAGGACCATTCCGCATTTGCTGTCACATGGACAAGGATCACCTGGCCGTCGCCTACGCGCTTGCGGGTCACCAGGGGTGTGCCATCGGCTAAGGTGGCGATGACCCGACCCTCCAATTCCGGTCCAGGTTGGGCCATCACTTGCGCGGTCACCGTGACCTCTTCCGGGATGGGCAGGCCATAGAAGGGCGAGTCCTCTGGGAAAGGTTCCAAGGCTTTGGGCTCGCCCCAGCTCATGGCGCCGCCCACGGCACGGCCGCCTTCGCGCAAGCGAACCGGCATCAGGGCGTCTTCTTCGCGGCGGCTCACATCGGACGCAGCGAGGCGAGGCCCCGCGAACCGCAGCAGCAAACCGCCCCTATCGATCCATTCCAGCAGCGCCTCCTGCTCTGTCTCGGTGACGACCGCGACATCGGCAAAGATGATGGCATCGGGGTTGGCCAGCAGCACATCGCCCAGGGTCCCGTCAACGATATCCGCCGTGGGCACCAAGGCTTGGCGCAAATAGTGGAGCGGAGACAGCAATTCCAGCCCTTCGCGGTCGCTGGTTCCGGCGATCATCGCGACCTCGCGCCGCTTCAAGGCATCATCGGTTAAGGTCACAGCTCCGGCTGAGCGGATGCCCGACAGTTCAAACCGCGTGATGCGATTGCGCAGCTCTGGCGGTAGCGACAGTTCCAGTGTCGCTTCGCTTTCGTCAGAAGCGAAGGTTACATCAGCCGTGGCGAGGGCCCGTTCGGCACCTGCCGGGTCAAGTCCACGTGCCGTTACCGTTACCTCTCGTTCCGCGCCTGTTGTGGCCCGGACCAGTGTCAGCTTGACCGTTCCATCTTCGAACTTTGCGGGTCGGATCGCCAGAACGGGACGGGGGCTTTCAAATGCGGTGACAGACCCGCGGGCTTCCAGGGCCGCAAGGAGCGGTTCGCGATGGGCGCGATCTAACCCGTCAGACAGCCAATAGGTTTCAAAACTGCCCTCCAGTCCCTCGATCCAGGCTTCGATCGCCTCCGGCTCGGGCTCCCAAGGCAAAGGATTCAGGCTGGCCAGTCGAGTCACCCAGGATTCTGCTGCCTGGAATGGCAACTCGCCTGGTGGTGGCAAATCGGTCAGCTGAACAACGGCGGCTGGCCGACCGACACGGCTGGCCTCATCAAGCAGCCCTTCGATCCGGTCGAGGCGGCGTGGCCAGTCCCGTGCGTCAGCCCAGGTGCCATCGACAAGCACCAAGAGCGGGCCAGTGCCCGTACGTTCAACCTGCGGGTTCAGAACCGGTCCGGCAAATCCCAGGATGATCAAAGCTGCGGCAAGTACCCGTAGTAGCAACAACCACCAAGGTGTACGATCCGTCTGGGTTTCGTCGTCGGTCAAGCCCAGCAGTAGAGCAACGCCGGGAAAGCGCCGCCTGATCGGTGCCGGAGGAATGGCCCGCAAAATCAACCAAAGGATTGGCAGGATCGCCAGTGCCAATAGCAAAAGTGGTGCAGTGAAGCCTATTGGCCCAAGCATGAACATCAGTGCAGCCGCTCCGTCGCGCGATATAACCAAAGCAGGGCGGCCTGTGCCGACCCATCAGTGTGATGGGTATCATATTGCCACGCGGCCTGTTGAGTAAGATGCGACAATCGCGCTTTCCGCTCGGCAAGTCGATCAAGATAGCGTGTCCTCAGATCGCCGGCTTTCAGGGTTTCGTGCTGCACCGAACCACCCATGCTTTCGAAGATTGTCCGCCCGTCAAAGGGGAAGTTCTCTTCCATCGGGTCAAGTACCTGCAGCATGGCCCCGCGGACACCGCGATCCGCGGCCTTGGCCATTGCAGCCTCGACCGGTGCCAGATCGCCCATAAAGTCAGAGATAAACACGGCGCGGGACTGAAACGGCAAACCAGTGGTTTGCGGCACACCGTAGTCGTCCGTGTCCCGGCTGGTGGTTAGCGCCTCGGCGATGCGGACCAGTTGAACCGGACCACTTCGGGCCGGTTGGCCAATGGTGGACAATCCAACACGTTCGCCGCCCCGTACCAGAAGGACGGACATGGCCAGAGCCAGTAGGCGGGCGCGGTCGGATTTTGTCGCGCGGTTCTTGTCGCCGGTGAAGGCCATGGATTGGCTATCATCGACCCAGATCAGAACGCTCTGCGCGACCTGCCATTCCTTTTCCTTGATGAAGTGGACGTCGGATTTGGCGGATCTGCGCCAATCGATCATTCGTGCTTCATCCCCGGGCGCAATCGGGCGGTACTGCCAGAACTCATCGCCCATACCTGACCGCCGTCGTCCATGCGCGCCCAGTACGACTGTTGATGCCAATCGTTCCGCATCCGCCAATAGCGGCGGCATCGTTCCCGCAAGTGCTTCTGACCGTGATCGGAGCCGCGGCCCCGTTTGCGCTAGTCCGGAATTGTGTTCGTCGCTCACGCAGCCGCCTCGACCCGCAAGACATTCTCGGCGACACCTCGGATGATCATGGCCAATTCCTCGCCACGGGCACGTGCTGCAAAGGTCAGGGCCATCCGGTGCTGCAGAACCGGCCCAGCCATCTTCATCACATCTTCTACCGATGGTGCTAAGCGGCCTTCCAGCAGAGCTTGCGCGCGAACCGTCATCATCAGCGCCTGGGCCGCGCGGGGTCCGGGGCCCCAGCTCACGTTGGACCGCACGGGTTCCGGTGCGGCAGGATCACCCGGACGGCAAGCACGAACGAGATCCAGGATCATCTCCATGACCGTCTCGCCCACGGGCATGCGCCGCAAGGTTGTCTGCGCGCTGAGCAGCTCTTCCGCGGTGAATTCCTTGGTCGACTCGGCATCTTCCGTCCCGGTCGTTGCGAGCAGGATGTCCCGTTCGGTCGCGCGGTCAGGATAGGGGACATTGATTTGCACCAGGAACCGGTCAAGCTGGGCTTCCGGCAACGGGTAGGTGCCTTCCTGTTCAATCGGGTTCTGAGTCGCCAGAACGTGGAAAGGTTGGCCAAGCTGACGGTGCTCGCCTGCGATGGTCACCTCTTTCTCCTGCATCGCCTGCAGCAGCGCCGATTGGGTCCGGGGGCTGGCCCTGTTGATCTCGTCCGCCATCAGCAATTGGCAGAAAATCGGGCCTTCGATGAACTTAAAGACGCGACTGCCGTCTTTGCCTGTTTCCAAGACTTCAGAGCCTAAAATATCAGCAGGCATAAGATCCGGCGTGAACTGGATCCGGTTTCCTTTGAGTCCCATCACGGTGCTGAGCGTGTCGACCAATCGCGTTTTCCCAAGGCCAGGAAGTCCGATCAACAGTCCGTGACCGCCGCAAATCAGCGAGGACAAGGTAAGGTTGACGACCTGCTCCTGTCCGATGAACCGCTTGGTAATACTCTCTTTTGCCCTCCCCAGCTTCTCGCCTAGTGTCTCGATGTCGGCGACCAAATCTTCGGGTTGGGTCATAGGGGCGCTCCCTTTATCGGTGAATCTCATGTTCTATAAAGGCAGATATGGCGGGAGAACCAAATGGCAAAGATGCCGACACAAAAGATCGTGACACCAAATGCAGATGATTTGGCTGCCTCTGCCAGGGCTGCGGTGAAAGGCGGACCTGCACCTGTTCACCTATGGAACCCGCCTTTCTGTGGCGACATCGACATGCGCATCGCCCGCAATGGAACCTGGTTTTACAACGGCACGCCCATCGGCCGAATGGCGCTGGTAAAGCTCTTTTCGTCGATCCTGCGGAAGGATGGCGATGCCTATTTTCTGGTCACGCCGGTCGAGAAAGTTGGGATCCAAGTGGAGGATGCCCCATTCGTTGCAGTCGATATGGATCGCTTCGGTGACGACCTGCATTTCGTCACGCAGGTCGATGACCGGGTGGTGGCCGGGCCAGATCACCCGATCCGCGTGGTGCGGGATCCACAGACAGATGAGCCCGCGCCTTACATCCTCGTGCGGGCAAATCTCGAAGCTTTGATCGACCGGAAAACGTTCTACCGCTTGGTTGATCTTGGAGAGCATGCGAACCATGAAGGGGCCTCCTGGTTTGGCGTGCGCTCTGGAGGTCAGTTTTTTCCGATCATCCCGTCCGCCGAACTGCAGTAAAGAAGGGCCCAGAGTTTGTGATCCCGAAACGCTTCCAACCCGTTGTCTTCGCCATATTGTTGTCTGGAATGATGTCCTTTGTCGTCTCCGGCATTGCGACGGTGCGATCCATAGGGTTTGTGCCTGACGTTCTGCTGATTTGGATGAACAATTGGTCCATGTCCTGGGCGGTTGCCGCACCCACAGCGTACTTCCTGGCCCCCTTCGTGCGTCGCTGGTCTTTGAAACTCACCGGCCAGGATGCCTAGCGCCGAAAAGGGCTTGGTCGTTCGCCGCACCCCGTGCTCCCGGACACGTCTTTGAACTGCTTCGGGGCCATGGATTTCCAGGTCGATATCAGCCGAGCTTTGGCCCAGTCAATAGAAGCACAGGTGGCTCACCCGCCTAGTCAGTTGTGAACACAAATACCTTCAGAACTTCGTTATCCTTCGAGTACTGTATCGAGATATGCGCCTCTTCATCCCAAAAATGGTCGAACCAATTCGAGGGCCAAGGATGACCGGTTTTTCTGATGTTCCATCTTCCGCTGACATAGTATTGGCTGCCACAGCACCCGCCTTTTCCAGAAGAGACATGCGGTGCTTTGGTCTTGAGCCATGACAGCATGTCATTTGGCGTTTCATAACTCGCGGCAATACGAAACACACACGTTTCCAAAGCGTGACGTGATGGAGCCTTAGTAAGATCGTAAGTTGTTAGATCAGGTTTATCTTTGATTGCTTCTGCCCGAGATAGGCAGTCAAGAACGTGAGCAAAATCTTTGGCGTATGAACGTTTCGGCGAGGTGCCAGACTTGTATGGCAGTATCGTCTCGTCGGCGTGCCGCGCTACAACTCCAGCAGTGTCGTGATAGGGTATCACTTGATCCCGAGCAGAAACCTGAGCCAAACCCAAGACAGTTAAGCCCACGGCAGCCGCAAAAGAACTCAAAATTCGAGCAGTCATAACAATAACCTAAAGTCTTTCCGACTCGCGGCATTTAACAGCAATATTTCCTGCCATTGGAGGTACCACTTTGACTGGCCTGCCTGAGGCGCCCCCTCGGTCCAAGCATTGCCCAGTTTATTGGCGCCATTTTGGGTTTTCCGTTGATACCGGTGCAAGCCTCGGTGGCATAGCGTTGACGCCCCAACACGGCGTACTGTCCCCGGCATCAGCGGCCCCAAACCATAAGACGCGCCATTAATGCGCCTCTGCCCAATTGGCGCCTTGGCCCGCATCCACCACCAGCGGGACATCAAGGTGGATGGCGGGGTGGGCGG
>JBCBGY010000092.1:15082-16326 GCA_038526275.1 Pseudomonadota bacterium
CCTTGGCCCGCATCCACCACCAGCGGGACATCAAGGTGGATGGCGGGGTGGGCGGCGGCCTCCATCACTTCGCGAACGGCACTGACTGTGGCATCGACCGCGCCTTCGTCGACCTCAAAGATCAGTTCGTCGTGGACCTGCAGCAGCATCGTCGCGGGCAGGTCGGCGATGGCCGCTTCCATCCGGATCATCGCACGACGGATGATATCTGCCGCCGTCCCTTGGATGGGTGCATTGATCGCCGCCCGCTTGGCGAAACCCGCAGCAGGGCCGCGCGCATTGATCTCTGGCGTGTGGATCTTGCGACCAAACAGCGTTTCGACCCGACCATGTTCCTTGGCGAACTTCACCGTGCTGTCCATGTAGTCCTTGATGCCCGGGAAACGTTCGAAATAGCGGTTTATGAAGTCCTGCGCCTCGCGCCGCGGGATCCGAAGGTTCCGGGCGAGGCCCCATCCGGAAATGCCGTAGATCACACCAAAGTTGATCGCCTTGGCCTGGCGGCGGATCTCTGGCGTCATCTGGTCGAGCGGCACGTCAAACATCTCGGACGCCGTCATGGCATGGATGTCGAGCCCGTCGCTGAACGCCTTCTTCAAGGCATCAATCCCCGCGATGTGGGCCAGGATGCGCAATTCGATCTGGCTGTAATCCAGCGACACCAGGACCTTGCCGGGCTCAGCAATGAAGGCTTCGCGGATCTTTCGGCCTTCCTCGGTGCGGACCGGAATGTTTTGCAGGTTCGGGTCGGTCGAGGCCAGCCGCCCCGTATTGGCCCCGGCGATAGAGTACGAGGTGTGAACCCGCCCGGTTTCAGCGTTGATATGATCCTGCAGCGCGTCTGTGTAGGTCGATTTCAGTTTGCTGATCTGCCGCCAGTCGAGCACTTTGGCCGGCAGGTCATGCTCTGTGGCCAGATCTTCCAGCACATCGGCGCCGGTCGCGTAGGCCCCTGTCTTGCCCTTCTTGCCGCCGGGCAGGCTGAGCTTGTCGAAAAGGATCTCGCCAAGCTGCTTGGGCGATCCGACTTTGAACTCTTCGCCTGCCAGTTCGTGGATTTCGGCCTCCAGCCCGGCCATCTGCTGGCTGAATGCGTTGGACATGCGGCTGAGCGTATCGCGATCGACCTTGACCCCAGCCCGTTCCATGCGGGCCAGCACAGGTACCAATGGGCGTTCCATGGTCTCATAGACCTTTGTCACCTTGATATGGTGCAGCTGCGGTTTGAAAAGCTGCCACAGCCG
>JBCBGY010000093.1:0-16144 GCA_038526275.1 Pseudomonadota bacterium
CGCGAAGGCGGCCGCACCGTCGGCGCCGGCGTCGTCTCCAAAATCATCGAGTAACGAGACGGCTCAACATTCGGAAAAGCGAAAACAGGGCGCCTTTGGGCGCCCTTTCTTGTTCCGGTCAACATTTGATGACGCAACCATTGCGGGAAAAATCGCCTGATTTCTGAGCGCCAACCGGCCGACAATGGCGGGCTGATACTTTTTTTCAGGGGCGCAGGCACTGTGCAAAACTGCACATCGCAAATTTAGATAGCTTTGCTCAAGAAATGTTACAGAAAAAATAGACCAAACAGTTCAGTTTTTGCTGGCTTTTGGATCCCCTGTCGATCCGTTTGGACTTTCAACCCCACATTTGCGTGAACTTACGGGATCATTCCGTGAGTTTGTATCTGAAAAACAAACGCTTACTTCGGGGTCATCAGCAACGAGCCGAAAACGCTCACAAGAAAGGACACGACAATGACTAAGACAATCGCAATCGCCCTGGTCGCTCTGACTGGTTTCGCTTCCGCCGCAGCCGCTAACACTTCTGCAACAAGCCTGGAAAGCACCCTGCAGGCCTACCCTGTTGAGATCAACGTAAACGCACTGACGAAATCTGAGCGCGCTCACGTTGCTGCTGTTCTGGCTTCCGGCGACAGCCAAGCTGAAATCAACCGTCAGTTGAAATCCATCGCAAACTAATCTGCAAATCTACCACACCTAATCAGAAGGACTAATATCATGACCAAGACTTTCGTAGCCGCCCTCGCCGCAACCGTTGCCCTTGCCGGTGCCGTTTCTGCAAACGTTTCGCCTGCCGACCTGGAAAACCGCCTTGCCGCTTATCCTGTTGAAGTGAACGTCAGCGACCTGACGGACTCTGAGCGTGCGCGTGTTGCTCTGGTGATCAACTCCAAAGACAGCCAAGCTGAAATCGTCCGCGAACTGCAATCCATCGCGAAATAAGCCGTGGGCTGTGACTAGCAGGCCGGGGAAGCAACCCGGCCTGCTGAGATAAGATCTCTCAGACTCAAAAGAACCAGACCGATCCTGTCGGCTGGTTCTTTTTCTTTTCCGCGCGCAGGCCTGTTCAATTTGAGGGCGTGTCCGCCAAGATCACCCTTGAATGCCTGTCAGATTGTCGGTAGGGACAAGTCCGGTCTATAGGGGTTTAGCTCAGTTGGTAGAGCAACGGTCTCCAAAACCGTAGGTCGTGGGTTCGAGTCCCTCAGCCCCTGCCAAGACCGGTCGATCAGCCAAAAAGACCTAACAAAGACGTCAGGCCAGTCCTGATAATAAAGTCTATCATGAAGAAAAAGATGGCCGCGATCGTTGCAAGAATGAACACCATCACCGTTGTCACCAGAACTTCGCGCCGGGTCGGCCAAACGACCTTGGCGACTTCGGACCGGACTTCCTGCATGAACTTCAGTGGATTGGCCATTTTTGCTCCCATATGCCGCGTCTGGGGCAAATACGATCTGTCGGGGCAACTTGCAAGCGTTCCGCCGGGCGCACCTGGTCTGAAATGACAGATGAAGACGAGAAATTGCGGGACGAAGTCGCCGGACTGAGAGCCGAACTGGCCCGTCTCAGCGATCATCGTTTTGTGCGGATCCACAATAGTACGTTTCGGTTGATGTTCTATCAGTTCTTGCGGGGGCTTTCCTTTGGGTTGGGCACAGTGATGGGAGCGTCGATTCTGGTGTCGGTTCTGGTTTACATGCTGTCTTGGATCGATTTCATTCCGATCATTGGGGAATGGGCGACCGAACTGGCGCGGCAGATCGAATTGGAAAGACAGTAGCCGGTTTTTGCTTTTCTTTTTGTTTGATGTGGCGTAAGCCCCGCGCTCTGCCTCCAAGGACCTTGCTGGACGACATCCCGGCTTGCGTCATAACCCAAATCGATAGGAGATCCCGATGTCGATAACGATCGAAGAGAAGGCCCGCGTGATTGCGGAATATGCGACCAAAGAAGGCGACACAGGTTCGCCGGAGGTGCAAGTCGCCATCCTGTCCAGCCGCATTGCGACGCTGACCGAGCACTTCAAGACCCACAAGAAAGACAACCATTCGCGGCGTGGTCTTTTGAAGTTGGTGGCGCAACGGCGCAAGCTTCTGGATTACCTTAAGGCCCGCGATGAGGCCCGCTACACCAAGTTGATCGGAAGCCTCGGCCTGCGCCGTTAAGCTTTGTCGAGAATGGCTGGGCGACCGCAATCGGTTGCCCACTTTAGCCGGGCAATAAGTCTGCACGTTGAAACGCGTTGGCGCACGGTGCCTTCGGCGAGGATATTTAGGACCAATAAGAAAAAGAGCAGTCAGCCAGAGGGCTGTTACTGCCATAGACAGTTATCCATGCAACGCATTGATGGTTTTCAATCCGGCAACTTTACTGTAGTTCCCGCCCATCTGTGACGTGACGCTTTGGCCCCGGCGCATGGAATGATGATGGGGTCGGCGGCAATGGGGCCGCCATTGAAACGGGAGACCCGGAGGGCCGGGAGTGCTCCCAACTAGGATACGCTAGATGTTTGATGTAACGACAAAAACGATGGAATGGGGCGATGAAACCCTGACGCTGGAAACGGGCAAGGTGGCTCGCCAAGCGGATGGGACAGTCATCGCGACCCTGGGCGAAACCTCAGTCATGGCCAACGTGACCTTCGCCAAAGAAATGAAACCGGGTCAGGATTTCTTTCCGCTGACCGTTCACTACCAAGAGAAATATTATGCCGCCGGTAAAATTCCTGGCGGCTTTTTTAAACGCGAAGGGCGTCCGACGGAAAAGGAAACGCTGACATCGCGCTTGATCGACCGTCCTATTCGCCCCTTGTTCGTGCCGGGCTTTAAGAATGAAGTTCTGGTGATCTGCACAGTCCTGTCCCACGATTTGGTGAATGATCCCGATATCGTCGCCATGATTGCGGCTTCTGCGGCACTGACCATTTCGGGTGCGCCTTTCATGGGGCCAATCGCTGCGGCGCGCGTCGGCTTCGTCGATGGCGACTATGTGCTGAACCCTGAAGTCAGCGATATGGATGAATTGCGGTCCAAACCTGAACAACGGCTGGATCTAGTGGTCGCAGGCACCAAAGACGCCGTGATGATGGTTGAGTCCGAGGCTTATGAACTGTCAGAAGCCGAGATGCTTGGTGCTGTGACATTCGCGCATGAGCAAATCCAGCCGGTGATCGACCTGATCATCGATCTGGCTGAGGATGCTGCGAAGGAGCCGTTCAACTTCGAGCCACCGGATTACAGCGCTCTCTATGACGCAGTGAAGGCCGCGGGTGAAGCCGACATGCGTGCCGCCTTCGCAATCCGCGACAAGCAGGAACGGACGGCTGCCATCGCGGCTGCGGAAGAGAAGATCGTCGAAGCGTTGAGCGAAGAACAGCGCGAAGATGCAAATCTTGGATCGGCCGTAAAGAAGCTGGAAAGCTCCATCCTTCGCGGCGACGTGGTGAAGAACGGCATCCGCATTGACGGGCGTGACACGTCGACCGTCAGGCCGATTGTGTGCGAAACCGGTTTGTTGCCACGGACCCACGGTTCGGCCTTGTTCACCCGCGGTGAGACCCAAGGCCTGGTGATCACCACTTTGGGCACGGGCGAAGATGAGCAGATCATTGACGCGCTCCATGCCAACAATCGCTCGAACTTCCTGTTGCACTATAACTTCCCGCCATATTCTGTTGGCGAGGTCGGTCGCTTCGGGCCTCCGGGACGCCGTGAGATTGGCCACGGCAAGCTTGCATGGCGCGCCATCCAAGCGGTTTTGCCTGCTCCGACAGATTTCCCTTACACGGTTCGTGTTGTGTCAGAGATCACGGAATCCAACGGATCGTCTTCCATGGCATCCGTCTGTGGCGGTTCGCTGTCGATGATGGATGCGGGCGTACCGCTGAAAGCGGCAGTGGCTGGCGTTGCAATGGGGCTGATCCTGGAAGAGGATGGATCATACGCCATTCTGACCGACATTCTGGGGGATGAAGATCACCTGGGCGACATGGACTTCAAGGTCGCGGGCACCGAAAACGGCATTACCTCGCTGCAGATGGACATCAAGGTTGCCGGGATCACGCCGGAGATCATGGAAAAGGCACTGGCTCAGGCCAAGGACGGCCGGATGCACATCTTGGGCGAGATGGCCAAAGCGCTGACCGGCGCGGCAGAGTTCAGCGTCCACGCGCCACGCATCGAGACCATGACCGTGCCGACCGACAAAATCCGTGAAGTCATCGGCTCCGGCGGTAAGGTGATCCGGGAAATAGTCGAGACCTCTGGCGCCAAAGTCGACATCAGCGACGACGGCGTGATCAAGATCGCTTCGCCCAACGGTGAGAGCATCAAGAAGGCCTACGACATGATCTATTCGATCGTCGCAGAGCCTGAGGAAGGCAAGATTTACAAAGGAACCGTTGTCAAGATCGTTGACTTCGGGGCCTTCGTTAACTTCTTCGGTAAGCGTGACGGACTGGTTCATGTCAGCCAGATCGAAAAGCGGCGTCTCAACCACCCGTCTGACGTTTTGAAAGAAGGCCAAGAGGTCTGGGTTAAGCTTCTGGGCTTTGATGATCGCGGCAAAGTGCGACTGTCGATGAAGATGGTTGACCAGGCTACCGGTCAAGAAGAAGTCGAAGAAGAAACCGCCGAATAATCGGGCATTTAAGCCAAAATTTGCAGAACCCCCGCACCTCGTGCGGGGGTTTTTTGCTCATATCTTCGTCGCCTCAAAGTCGCCTCTATTCCTTCTTTCCTCCGCCTGAATCCGATCCAAAAGTTGGCCATGGACAAGGTTTCGAATTCCGTCTTCGACGGGCAAATACCCAGTCTGCTTTGTTAACGTAAAATCAGAAACAGCACGGTAGACCTACCCGCAATGGACCCGACGCTTGCCCTTGATGCCGCCCGTATGATCCACCTAATCGGTCTTGCGATGGGATTTGGTTTGGCGATTTGGGCCGACTTTTCCGCCCTGCGAACGTTCGTCCAACCCATGACGGAACAAGACATGCGAGGCATGCACCGTCTGCACAATTCGATCATTGTGGGTGTTCTGGTTCTGTGGGCCAGTGGATTGTACCTTCTCTATGCTCGCACCGGATTTGATCTGGCCAATTTCACACCGAAATTGGTCATGAAACTGTGCGTGGTCGGGCTCATGACGATCAATGCCTGCGTGATCGCTTACTTCGCATTACCCACCTATGCCCTTTACGAAGGCTATCGGTTTGGCGACATCCGGTTCATGACCCGATTGAAACTGGCGGTGATCGCAGGGGTGTCTCTGAGCTGTTGGGTCAGCGCGCTCACACTCGGTGTATTCACTCAGCTTAGGCCTATGAGCTACGAAGATCTGTTGCCGATTTTTGGATCCATCTTTTCGGTTGGGCTCGGCGGTGTTGTCTCATTCTGCGTCGTTGTCCCGGCGGTCATTGAACTGGTCCTGCGCTTTAGTCGACCGACGGATACGGTTCGGTACTATTGAAGACGGTTCCCTGCCTGCCAGCGACATTCCCCGTTGTCGATCTGTTGACGGGCCAAGCGTCTCTCCCTAGCCTTTGGTGTTAACGGTTTAGGGCCGTTTCTACACGCTCGGGCCAGTCGATGGGGGCTGAGAGCATCCATCGAACCAGAGGAGCCAGTATGGCAGAAACGGACAAGCGCGGCGACGTTATTCTAGAAATGAAGAACATCTCGATCGAGCTTCCGAAGGGGGCTGATCGGACGCATGCCGTGAAGGATGTTAGTCTTTCGGTCCGCCGTGGGGAGATCCTGTGCATTGTTGGTGAAAGCGGGTCGGGCAAGTCCGTCTTGACCAGCGCCATTATGAACGATGTGCCGCCGCGCCTGACAGTGACCAAAGGCGAGGTGCTGTTTGACGGGCGCGACGTTCTGAAATTCACCAACGCCGAACTTTGCGAAATGCGCGGTGCACGGATTTCGATGATCTATCAGGAGCCTATGGCAGCCCTGAACCCGGCCATGAAGATCGGCAAGCAGGTGGATGAGGTTTTCGCCCTGCACCGGCCAGAGATCGGGCCAACGGAGCGCAAGGCGGAAACGCTAAAATTGCTTGAACAGATGCGCCTGCCGAACCCGCCCCGGATTTATGACAGCTTTCCGCATCAGGTGTCTGGGGGGCAATGCCAACGGGTTGTGATCGCCATGGCACTCGCCTGCAAACCCGACGTCTTGATCGCAGACGAACCCACGACGGCGTTGGATGTGACGACCCAGGCCGAGATTTTGCGTCTGATCAATGATCTGAAAGATGTCTATGACAATGCGACGATCTTCATCACCCATGACTTCGGCGTGGTGGCGGACATAGCGGACCGCGTGGCCGTTATGTGTTGGGGCGAAGTGATCGAACAGGGGCCAGCCGAACAGATCCTCATGCGGCCCGAAAAAGACTATACCAAGCTTCTGGTCGACGCGATGCCAGCCCTCGAAACCACGCGTCTGCCGGACCGCACGCGGAACGATCCGCCCAAGGTCGAGGCGAAAGCGCTGCACAAGGTTTATGGTGCGGGGAGCAAGCAAGTGCATGCGCTGAATGATGCGAGCTTTGTTTTGCGGTCCGGCGAAACTCTTGGCGTGGTGGGCGAAAGTGGGTCGGGCAAGTCAACGCTGGCCAAGGCCCTGATCCGGTTGATCGAGCCTACATCCGGATCGATCATCGTCAACGAACAGGATTTTCTGGACCTTCAGGGGAAGTCGCTGCAGGACAGTCGCCGCCTGATCCAGATGATCTTTCAGGACCCATACGGATCGCTCAACCCGACCAAGACGGTGGGCGACATCATCACCCGAGGGCCCATTCTGCGCGGCGTGCCCGCGTCAGAGGCCAAGGCACGGGCGCTGGAACTACTAGAGATGGTTGGGTTGCAGCCGGAAGCCTATGACCGAACACCGCGCAACTTCTCCGGCGGTCAGCGTCAAAGGATTGGCGTTGCCCGCGCGCTTTCCATGGAACCCGACGTCGTGATCGCGGATGAAAGTGTTTCGGCGTTGGATCTGTCGGTTCAAAAGCAGGTCTTGCGGTTGATGAACGATCTGCAGCAACGGCTGCAAGTGGCGATCATCTTTATCACGCACGATCTGCGAGTGGCGGCCCAGATTTCGGATTATATCACCGTGATGCAGAAAGGTGTGATGGTCGAGTTTGGGACGGCGGAAGAGGTGTTCAATAATCCCAAGCACGATTACACCAAGATGCTGCTGGACGCTGCACCGGGCAAAGATTGGCATCCACCGCGCCTCAGCGTTGAAGATGCCACCCGGATTGCTGCAGAGGTTCAACGCGGGTAGGCGCAGCCCGGCTTTACTGACTGGCTCGCTGGACCTGGCGGGCAAAGGCCAACGCCAGACGCATTCCGTCATCGCTGCTCATCTGATGGCCTTCCATGCCCACCACGGTTGCCGCGACGACGGAGTTGTTCAAAGAAAAGACTGCCCGCCATCGATCTGTTGAGAGGGCCGGAAAATCAGACAGGCCCCGATCCTTCAGGTGCATGAGGAAGACACCGTCTTCCACCCGGCTGTCATTGATTTCGACTTTGGCAGGATCGCCATCTTCCGCCAAAGCTGCGCGCCCAGCCTCGGTTGAAAAGAAGTTCTGGAAGGCTTCGGGTGGGGCATTTCCGCCGGGCGCGACCGTTGCGGTCAGAAGGGCGGCGGGCGTGCTTTGTTGAGGGGCCCGGTTGGAAAGGGCCGTACAGCTGCCCAAAATCACAAACGGTGCGGGCTGGCGTAACTTGCTGGACCGTCTGTCGATACAAAATCCGGCAGGACCCGCGACCGTGACGTTCCGGTCTGGAATCTCGACCGAATTGGATGCGGGCCGAGCGGCGAAATTCATCCCAAGGTCGGGAAGCTCAAACTCACCGATCTGGCCGCAACCAGCTAGGCCGAGCAGGAGCCCGGCCCAAAGCCCTCCCTGCCGCTGCACGTTAGAGATCCATATAAACGTGACGCTCGCCTTTGGCGCCGGGGTGGGTCACGGCCCCTTTGTTGGCGCCTCCCACCAACTGCGCATATTTCCAAAGCGCGCCGCTGGCATAGATGGTCTCGCGCGGTCCGGCCCATGCGGTCTTCCGCTGCGCCAGATCCGCGTCGCTCAGGCCGACAGATATCTCGCCCTTGATGGCGTCGATGGTGATCATGTCGCCGTTTTGCAGAAGCGCAATCGGGCCGCCATGGGCCGCTTCGGGGCCAACGTGACCCACACAAAAGCCACGTGTCGCGCCAGAGAAACGGCCATCCGTGATCAGCGCGACCTTCTTGCCCATACCCTGACCGGACAGGGCTGCGGTGGTGGCCAGCATCTCGCGCATTCCGGGGCCACCTGCGGGCCCTTCATTCCGAATAACCAGAACCTCGCCTTCCTTGTATTCGCGCGCCTTTACGGCCTCAAAGGCGTCTTCTTCGCACTCGAACACCCGGGCGGGGCCGGTGAAGACCTGATCCTCGGGCGCCATACCGGCCACTTTCACGATGGCGCCTTCCGGGGCAAGATTGCCGCGCAAGCCAACCACACCGCCAGTGGCGGTGATGGGCGTGGCGATGGGGTAGATCACCCGGCCATCGGCTTCGAGCGACACCTTGTCCAGTTCTTCGCCCATGGTTGCGCCGGTGGCGGTGATGCAGTCTTCGTGGATCAAGCCTGCCTTGCGCAGTTCTTTCATCACCACGGGCACACCGCCGACCTCGTAAAGATCCTTGGCCACATACTGACCGCCGGGCTTCAGATCGACGAAGTAGGGCGTGTCGCGGAAGATGTCACAGACATCGCCGAGGTCGAAATCGATGCCCGCTTCATGGGCAATCGCAGGCAAGTGCAAACCGGCATTGGTCGACCCGCCGGTGCAGGCCACAACACGAGCCGCATTTTCCAGGCTCTTGCGGGTGACGACATCGCGGGCACGGATGTTGCGCTCTAGCAGTTGCATCACTGCTTCGCCGCTGGCTTTGCCATACTGATCGCGGTTCTCGTAGGGGGCAGGGGCCCCAGCAGAATTCGGTAGGGCGAGGCCAATCGCCTCGGACACACAAGCCATTGTGTTGGCGGTAAACTGACCGCCGCAGGCCCCGGCGGACGGGCAGGCCACACGTTCCAGAACGGCAAGCTCTTCGTCGGAATAGTTGCCAGCCTGATGCTGGCCCACGGCCTCAAACACGTCCTGAACGGTCACATCCTTGCCGTTCAGACGGCCGGGCAGGATCGAACCGCCATAGATGAAAACGGATGGCACGTTCAGCCGAACCATCGCCATCATCATGCCTGGCAAGGATTTGTCGCACCCGGCAAGGCCCACAATCGCGTCATAGCAATGGCCGCGCATCGTCAGTTCGACCGTATCGGCGATGGCCTCGCGCGAAGCCAGCGAGGACCGCATGCCTTCATGCCCCATGGCGATCCCGTCGGTGACGGTGATGGTGGTAAATTCCCGCGGGGTGCCGCTGGCGGCCTTCACGCCCAGCTTTACGGCCTGCGCCTGGCGGTTGAGGGCAATGTTGCATGGCGCGGCTTCGTTCCAGCAGGTTGCCACGCCCACAAAGGGTTGGGCGATCTCGTCCTCGCTTAGCCCCATCGCGTAATAGTAAGACCGGTGCGGCGCCCGCGATGGTCCTTCGGTCACGTGGCGGCTGGGCAAGGCGGACTTGTCGAATGGTTTCTTGAGCATCGTGTCCTCCCCTACTGGCTCTTTGGAGTTCGGGCATAGCCATGGCAGTGCCCGGCGACAAGCGCAATTGCGTCTTTGGCCCGAGCAGCCTAGCTGTGGGGCCGAAAGGAAGTGTGATGTCCAACAGTCCCTACGGACCCCACCGACGCTTCGTCGCCGCCGCCGAAGGCTCAACCGAGCTCTGGCGAATCCCGGTCGTGTTTGTCGGAACCTACTTTGGAGGCGTGCTGCTGGGCCAGATCCTGCTCGACAGTGTGGTCCAACTGTTGGCGCCGGATGTCTACAATGCCTTCAGGGGTGGGAGCTTTTCTCCCAATCCGGCCTACACGCTGAGCCAGCTTGCGCTATTCGCCGCGTTTGCCGCAGGCTTTGTCGCCTCGGCCCGCCTACTGCATGAACGTGGCCTTTGGTCGATGATCGGCCACCTGCACGATGCGTTTCAGGACTTTCGGGCGGTTCTATTGTGGGTCGGCGGGCTCTACCTGTTTGTCACCATCCTCGGACCGAGCCCGGACCTGCCTCTTCTTCGGGGAGAAATTTCGGCGATTAGTTGGGTGCTGCTCCTGCCCCTGACCTTCGCGGCACTCCTGATCCAGACCGGAACAGAAGAGATCGTCTTTCGGGGTTACCTGCAGCAGCAGTTGGGCGCGCGGTTTTCGTCTCCGCTCGTATGGTTGGTGGCCCCGGCTATCTTTTTCGGATTGCTCCACTGGTTCAACCAGCCGGGACCCAATGCCTGGATTATCGTTTTCCTGATCACCCTATCGGCGTTGGCGTATGGCGATCTGACGGCCCGAACAGGCAATCTGGGCGCGGCCTGGGCCCTGCATTTCGTCAACAATTTCTTCGCTGTAGCCGTCACAGCCGTGAACGACGACTTGAGCGGTTTGGCTCTGTACACATTCGACGTCGATTGGTCGGTGCCGCTGCCGACCTCTGCGGTATTGATCGAAGCGGGCTTGATCTTCTGCGGCTGGCTTGCCGCGCGTGTGGCAATCCGAGCCTGACCACGTTGCCCGCTTCGGCCCAATCCGCTACCCCATGGCCAACACCCGCAACTGGAGAACTCTATGCGCGCGCCGGAATTCGAAGCCTCAATCTCCGAAGCCAAACTCTACCCAGAGTTCTGGCGGATCCTCCTCGGCGCGCTGTTGATCGTCTTCATCTACGTGGCATCGATCCCGGTTTTCCTGGGGATTGCGCTTGGCATCGTCAGTGCCGTTGATCAGTTTGCGCTCGCGCCGTTGGGGCGGGAATGGCAACTTTTTGCACAGGGTCAGATCGAGGCACCCTTAAACAAACCGCTGAGCGTCGTGCTGCTACTTACGACCTTCATCGGTATGTTCCTTGGGCCAATCCTGGCTGCGGCGGCGATCCATTTTCGGGGCCCAAGCAGCCTGTTTGGCACATTCAGCGAATGGATCAGAGGCTTCTCCGTCGGATTGGCCGTTGTGTTTGTGGTCTATACCCCGTTCGTGATCCTATCGAGCCTGATCGACCCGCCGGAGGTCAATCTGGCGTTTGACACTTTCCTGCGATGGCTGCCCCTGGCCTTGATCCTACTCTTCGTCCAGACGGGGGCAGAGGAACTGCTCTTCCGTGGCTACCTGCAGCAGCAGTTGGCGGCCCGCTTTACGGCGCGCTGGATCTGGTTCTGGATCCCGGCGGTGCTGTTTAGTCTTGCTCACTATAACCCGGACTTTGGCCCCAATGTCGCGCTGGTGCTTTTGGCGACGCTGGTCTTTGGCTTCGTCGCCGCCGATCTGACCGAACAAACCGGCAGCCTGGGTGCAGCCATGGGCCTGCATTTTGCCAACAACTTCTTCGGTCTCTTAATCGTATCGATCAAGGGCACGATCACGGGTTTGGCCTTGTATGTCAGTCCCGAACCCGTCGAAGCGATTGGCATGCAAACGGTCGGACTGGCCGTAGGTATTCTGGTACTGCTGTTTGTGTGGTGGATTGTGCGTAAAATTCTACTTGCTTGATATTTTGCCGCACCTGCAAAGGCTGATATGCTGGCCAAGGACTTGCAATAAATTTTCTTTTGAACAATGTCCGGACCAGGTTGGTCAACCGGTGCGAGTGTTGAAGGGTAACGTAATAGTTCCGACCGATCGGCCCGACCGACCGGCGCCTCCCATCCTCCGGGCCTTGCGGTGCGTTTGGTTGGTCGGGATCCGCGACTTAAATTGCAAATTCCCGGGCCGGACCTTATTTCGGTCACAAGCATAAGCGCAGCGAGGGTCCAAATGAATTGGATATCCAACTATGTCCGGCCCAAGATCAACTCCTTGTTCTCGCGCCGCGAGGTACCGGACAATCTATGGTCGAAGTGCACGGAATGCGGCACCATGCTGTTTCACCGTGAGATCAAGGATAATCTGAACGTCTGCACCAACTGTGGGCATCACATGACCTTCAGCCCGCGCGAACGGTTTGCCGACCTATTTGACGGCGGGATCTACACCGAGGTTCCCGTTGCCGAGCCGGTTCTGGACCCGCTGCATTTCCGCGATCAGAAGCGTTATCCCGAACGGATGCGCGTGGCTCAACGGGATACGGGCGAGGTTGAGGCCATGCTGGTGGCCGAAGGCGAGATCGGGCGCACACCTATTGTGTCGGCCTGCCAGGATGCGAGCTTCATTTTGGGCTCGATGGGGATGTATGTGGGCAATGCCTTTATCGCCGGGGCTGAGCGGGCGCTGGAACTTGGGCGACCCTACATCGTGTTTTCTGCTGCGGGGGGCGCCCGCATGCAGGAAGGCATTTTGAGCCTGATGCAGATGCCCCGGACAACCATCGCCATCGACAAGCTGCGCGAGGCTGGCTTGCCCTACATCGTCGTTCTGACCCATCCGACGACCGGAGGGGTCACGGCGAGCTATGCGATGTTGGGCGACGTGCAAATCGCCGAGCCCGGCGCGCTTATCTGTTTTGCAGGTCCCCGTGTGATCGAACAGACCATCCGGGAGAAACTGCCGGAAGGATTCCAACGCGCAGAGTATCTTCTGGAACATGGGATGCTGGACAGGGTCACGCGACGAGAACACATGCGTGACGAGTTGATCAGTATCGTTCGAATGCTGACGGGGCTGACGCCGCCGATCAAAGGGGATCTGCCCTCGCCGAACGGATCAGCCGTCGAACAGCCTTGGGTCGAACCGATGGCGCAGCCCGCTCCTCAAGAGGAAAAGGCGGACGAAGCCACTTGACCCAGTTAGACAGCGCCAAGCTTTTGGCGCGTATGCAGGCCCTTCATCCGGCAGAGATCGAGATGTCGCTGGGCCGGATGCACTCTGTCCTGGCCGCCATTGGTCATCCGGAACGGCGTCTCCCGCCCGTGATCCACATTGCCGGGACCAATGGCAAAGGGTCCACCCTGGCGATGGTGCGGGCAGGGTTGACCGCCGCTGGACAGGTCGTGCATGCCTATACGTCTCCGCATCTTCAGCGGTTTCACGAACGGATCGTTCTGGCTGGTGCTGAAATATCCGAGACGCAACTGATTGAGGTTCTGGGCGAGACGCTGGACCGCAATGGTGATGCGCCGTTGACGTACTTTGAGGCGACGACCGCTGCTGCCCTGCTGGCCTTTGCCAACCATCCGGCGGACGTGCTTTTGCTGGAGGTGGGACTAGGCGGGCGGTTGGATGCTACAAATGTGATCGATGCCCCCCTTCTGACGGTGATCACGCCTGTGGACATGGATCATCAGGAATATCTGGGCGACAGCCGAGCGCTTATTGCAACCGAGAAGGCCGGGATCATGAAGCGGGGGGTGCCCTGCATTGTTGGTCCGCAGCCGGACGATGCCCTGGAGCCGATTGAACAGAGAGCGGCCCGGTTGGGCGCGCCGCTTTTGGCCTATGGTCAGCAGTGGCATGTTTGGTCAGAACATGGCCGAACGGTTTTTCAGGACGAAACAGGCCTGCTGGATCTGCCGCCGCCGGGTCTTGTCGGGCCGCATCAAATTCAGAATGCGGGCACGGCCATTGCGGTTTTGCGCCATCTCGGCCATGGCGAGGATGTTTGCGCGGCGGCGGTCAGCGACGCGGTTTGGCCAGCGCGGATGGTGCGGCTCAAGCCGGGGGCGTTGACCAGCCTCGTTCCCGCTGCCGAACTCTGGTTGGACGGGGGGCACAACCCTTCGGCAGGTCGCGCCCTTGCCGCGACCTTGGCCACGCTGCCGAAACGGCCCACCTGGGCGGTTGTGGGAATGCTGGCCAACAAGGATCATGAGGGTTTCCTGGGGCCAATCGGCGAACATCTGGACGGGATGATCACGGTGCCTGTGCCCGACACCAACGGTGGCGCAGACCCGAACGATTTGACCGGGTCTCTCAACCAACCCACACATGTTGCGACGGATGTGCGCGCTGCCCTATCGATGGTTCAGTCAATCGAGCCTGCTGCCCGTATCCTGATCTGCGGATCGCTTTATCTGGCCGGTTCGGTTCTGACCGCGCATGGGGCCGTTTAACCGGAGCCTTCAGCAGTTGGGAACATTCACGGCGAGCCCACCCAGCGACGTTTCCTTATATTTCTCGCTCATATCCTGACCTGTCTGGCGCATCGTCTCAATGCAGGCATCGAGCGAAACCAGATGTTGGCCATCGCCCCGCAAGGCCAGTGATGCCGCGGCAACCGCCTTCACCGCGCCAAGGCCATTGCGTTCAATGCACGGGACCTGAACCAAGCCCTTGACCGGGTCGCAGGTCATGCCGAGATGGTGCTCCAAGGCGATTTCGGCGGCATTTTCGACCTGTTCCGGCGATCCGCCTAACACGGCGGCAAGTCCGCCTGCAGCCATGGCCGCCGCACTGCCGACTTCGGCCTGGCAACCAGCTTCGGCGCCGCTGATCGACGCATTGTGCTTGACCAAACCGCCGATGGCGGCAGCGGTCAGCAAAAACTCTTCCACCTGCCCATGGCGGGCCCCGGGCACATGGTCGAGCCAGTAGCGGATGACCGCCGGTACCACGCCCGCTGCACCGTTGGTCGGAGCTGTCACGACCCGGCCGCCTGCAGCGTTCTCTTCATTCACCGCCATCGCGTAGACGCTGATCCAATCGTTGATCGTGTGCGGTGCCGTCAGATTTTGCCCTCGCTCTTCCATCAAACGTTGGTAGATCCCGGGGGCGCGGCGGCGGACCTGCAGCCCGCCCGGCAGTATGCCCTCTGGCGCGGAAAGGCCTGCATTGATGCAGTCGGACATGACCGTCCAGATCCGTTCCATGCCGGTCCCCAAAGAGGTTTCATCCGATAGGGCGCGTTCATTGGCGCGTTTCATTTGGGCGACGGACAGGCCGCTTTCCCGTGCCATGCGCAACATGTCTGCGCTGGTCTCAAAGGGATAAGGGGTTTTGCCCCCTGGCCCGGATGGTTTTCCGGCATCTGCAAGCTCGGCCTCGGTCAACACGAACCCACCGCCGATGGAGTAGTAGGTTTCGCGGTCTATGATGTCGCCTTGTGCGTCTGTGGCCATCAGAACCATGCCATTCGCATGTCCGGGCAGAGGCGGGCCATAGTCGAACTCCAGATCCTTGGATGGATCGAAGGTCAGCAATGGCAGATCGGGTGGCTCAATCCGCTTGGTTTCTCGAATAGAGGCAAGGAGTGCTTCGGCTCTATCAGGGTCGTAATTGTCAGGGCTCAGGCCGGCCAGCCCCAATATCACCGCACGATCCGTGGCGTGCCCGACCCCGGTGAAGGCCAGCGAGCCATGAAGCGACGCCTTTAGCCCATAGGGTGTAAAGGGCGACGTTCGAAGCCGGTCGAGGAAGCGGGCAGCGGCCACCATCGGCCCCATTGTGTGGGACGAGGATGGCCCGATACCTGGCTTGAAGATTTCGAAGACGGACAGAAACATGGCGCGACCTCTAGCGTCTTTTGCAACGTGTCAGCAACCGAAGACGACTATTGGCAGACCATTGCGACGGATGCGCAAAACACGAACGGGCGGCTTCGGAAAGCCGCCCGCCCATGTCGTCTGGTTAGCGTGTGAGTGAGGGGTCAGACGAAGGTAAAGTTATCCTCTTCCAGCGCGAGGCCGGGTGTGAATGTGGCAACCAGGCTGGACTGGCCTCCGTTCGAGCCATTGGCATCGAAGCGCAGTTCGCCGTTCGCCGAGTTATAGACGAATTGCGCGCCAGTACCGCTCGCTGCGGCGCCGAGTGTGACGGTCACGTCGCCGGTTTGGCCGAACCCTTCGGAGCGCAGGGCCACCAGGTCATCGTCGACATTGAAGTCGAGCACGGTATCAGCCGTGGCTGCGCCAGCCCCGCCAAACTGGAAGATGTCGGATCCAGCACCACCGGTAAGCTCGTCATTGCCGTACCCACCGATCAAGAGATCGTCATCGGCTCCGCCGAAGATCTCGTCATGACCCCGACCGCCGTAGATCGTATCTTCGCCTGCGCCTCCGGTCAGATCGTCATGTCCACGGCCACCGCGGATCTCATC